>NZ_JBEXHQ010000023.1:0-112091 GCF_040607915.1 Micromonospora sp. NPDC005215
ATGGGGGTAGCTCCTTCGGGGGTAGGAACACCCAACCACTGACCGGGGAGTCGGCGGCACGGGTGAGAGCACCTCGTCCGGCGCTGCACAAACAAGAAAGTCTTCGGGGGTGGGCAACCGACAAGCCGCAGGGCTCGTGGTGCCGGGTCCAGATGTAACGACCGGGGGGCCGGGGTCATTCCGGGGGCGGCCCATCCATCGGCACCCTCGTGGGGACCGCGGTCGTTCGTGGGGACTGTAACGACCGGGCCGCGGCCCGCATTCCAACCCCGGTGGGCGGGGCGGCGGGCCGGTGGTGCTGCGATCGTCAGGGTATGTAACGACCCCGGCCCGGCCATCATTCCGGCCCCCAGGTGCGGCCCACCACAACGCCGAAACACCCAAACCCGCCGCAATGCCCCGCCGGTCTGCCGCCCGTGTCATCCGGCGGCCCGACACTTGCGCCAGGCCATCCGCTCCGCACATGATCCACTCGACATCATTGATACCGGGGCATCCGGCACGCTCCGACACCCCGACATCAAGAAACCCGAGTCGATCAAGACGGGTCGAGCACAGCCGAGGCTTATGAAAACGGATGAAGCCCCCGAAATGGGCTCTTGACTGAGCTTGTATCAGTGGATGACCCAACGGTGCCCCGGATCTGGACACCTCCGAGCGCCGGGGTACCAGCGTGGATGTACCCAGCGCCGGACGCACCCGGGGCCGGACGGCATCCGGGGGCCGCACGCACCCGGGGCCGCACGCACCCAGGGCCGCACGGCACCCGGGCCGGACGCACCCGGGGCCGGACGGCATGTGGGCCAATAGGCGCTGGCGCCCGTCGGAGTGTTCCGACGGGCGCCAGCTTCAGGTGCGATCCGGGCAGGGCCCGGTGGTGCGGATTAGTGCGCAGCCCCACCGAGGCGCTGGCGGCGACGCCAGGCCAGGGTCAGCAGCAGCATGACCGCTCCGGCGCCGACGAGGCCGCCGCCGAGCTTCATGGGCGTGCCGATGCTGTCACCGGTGACCGGCAGCGGCTGCTTCTTGGGCAGCACCCGCAGCTCGGTGGTGGCGGTACGGCCGGACTCCCGACCCGTGGCGGTGAAGGTCAGCAGACCCGTCACCGACGGCTTGTAGCTCCTGCTGAACCTCCCCTGGGCGTCGGTGACCGCCGTGAAGTTCAGCGGCGCGCTCGCCTGGTAGGCCACCGGGGCCATCGCCACGGTGCTGCCGTCGCTGCGGCGAGCCGGAGCCTGACCGCCGGCCGGAGCGGCCAGCGGAGCCACCGTCACCGAGATGTCGACGGTCTCGTTCGGTCCGAAGCCGGTGCCGGTCAGCACGACCGTCTCGCCGATGAAGATCGTCGGTCGGTTGACGGTCAGGGCCGGGTTCACCGGCGTGTACGGCGGCGGCTGGGTCGGGTCAGTCGTGGTAGGCGCCGGCTGCGGCTGTGCCGCCCCCGCTGCCGTCGGCACGGCCACCACGGCCAGGCCGACCGTGAGCGCCATGATGATGCGGGTTAGCCGCATGATTGGTTCCCTCCTACTGGTCACAGCTTGGTGCGGAATGAACTTGGGTGATCCAGGGGCTGGCGGTGGGGGTTAGCCACAACTCGGCCTGCCCGACGCCGGTCTTGGCCGTCAGCACGGTGACCTCAAGCGCCTTCTCGGCGCCGGGGGCGACGTCGACGCTGGCGGTCGCCACCTGACGGCGGCGTTCCGTGCCGCTGCCAAGCGCCGTCTCGACCCCGTCGAGCCGGGCCTCGAGCACCGCCCCGCCAGCCGGGCTGAAGATCGACACCAACGTGCGGGCGGTGTACGGATCACCAGCCATACCGAGACCGAGGACGGATTCGCTAAGTCCGGACTTCGGCGCGGTCGAGCGCAGGGTCACCCGCAGCCGGAGCTCGCGGCGACCGTCGGGCCGGCATTCGCCCACCGTCAGGTTCGCCGTCGGCCGCAGGTAGTAGCCGAGCTTCGCGCCGCTGCCGTCGTTGAGGAAAACGCCGACGGTCGGCACGGTGTCCTGTTCCGGAAGCGTCCCGGCCATCCGGCTCGCGCCGAATGTCCGCTGTTCCTCAGGTCGGGCACTCCAGAACAATATCCGTCGTTCAGTGATAGCACGGTCAAATGCGGACAACAACACACGAGGGTTGACATTCTTCTTGAAGAAGGCGTCGAACACCGACGCGGCCGACGCCGCGAAGAACTCGTCCTGCTGCCGTACGTTCAGCCGCTGGTAGCTGTCGTTGAGCAAGGTCTGCACGACCTTCTCGCTGGCCAGCGGGACGCCACCGGGCACCAACACCGGGCCGGTCGCCTTGAGCAGGTAGGACAGCACCACCGGGTCGACGGCGAGCACACCGTCGACAGTGATGCCCGTCGAGCGCCGGAACATCTCGCGGTACAGCATGGCGGCGGTCGGGAAGTGCGGAGACAGATTGACGTCGGCGGGATAGATGCCGGGCAGGTCGGTCCAGAGTGCCCGGGTCTCGGCGGGCACCTTCAGCGCCGGGGTGAACCGGCCCAGCGAGGCACTGCTGCCCTGCTTGCCCATCTTCACCGCGCCGTTCTCAGCCTCGATCATCGCGTACGCGCCGAACATGCCTCCGGTGGCGCGCAACTCGGCGAGGTTCTGTGAGACCAGCAGGTACCGTCGCGGTCCGTTCGCGCCGAGCAGCGGCGGCAGCAGGCGGGCTCCCTGGTCGGCGGCCGTGGTGAGGCTGGACAGCCGGTCGATCTCGTCGCGCAGGTCCGTCAGTGCCTGCCGGATCTGGCTGACCAGGCGATCGGCCGGCACCGCACCCAGGTCTCGGCGGGTCCGCTGCACCGACTCGTTGACTCCGGTCAGCTCGGTGGACACGGCGGTGAGCCCAGCGAGATCCAGCCGTCCGCCGGTCGGCACCAGGCTGGTCAGATCCGTCCGCAGCAGACTCGGGAACGCCTCCCGGGCCAGTTGGTCGATGGCGACGGCGATCCGGCGGACGGCGTCGAGATCGTCACCCGCGAGCGGCGTTCGCCGACCCAGTCGCCAACTCGGATCAGCTGTCGCCGCCCGAGCGGCACCGGACTGCTCCTGTAGGGCGGCGAGCGTCCGCAGGGCACGGTCGGTGTCCCCGCCCACCACCTGGGCGCTCAGCTCCCGGGCCAGGCCGGCGGCGTTGAGCAGGTGGGTACGCGCCTGCCAGCCGCGGAAGCCGATCCATCCGCCGGTCGCCAGCAGCAGCGAGCCGACGACCAGGGCACCGAGGAGGGCACGTCGCAGTCGGGCGCGCCGACGACGCCGGGATCGGCTCCGCCGCCGGGTCGGCCGTTCGCTTTCCGTCACACCACACTCCCGTTCGCGGAACCGGACAGAAGGTCCGTTCCCTGACGTTCTTAGCACGCGTCGGGCACGTTCATACCGTTATTCGTTTTTTCGCCCTTTAAGCGAATTTCCTTCGCCGTTCGCCGACTGGCTCGGTGACTCGTCCCGCCGCCTCGTGCAGCAGTCGCTCGATCCGGTCCACCCCGGCGGGCAGCGACATCTCCCGCAGGTACGCCGCCCGCCCCCGGCGACCCATCTCGGTACGCGTCGGCGGCGGGATCGTGGCGGCCAACCAGAACCGGTCGGCCAGCGCCGCCCAGTCCTCCGGTGGGCAGGACAGCCCAGCCCTGACTCGTTCGACCAGCTCGGTGGTATCGCCGCCGGCCGACGCGACCACCGGTGCGGCACAGGAGAGCGCCGCCTGCAGCTTGCCGGGCACCGTGCCGCGCAGTTCCGGAAGGTCGCGCAGCATGACCAGCTGATAGTCGGCGGCGGCGTACAGCTCGGGCATGTCGACCGGCGACCGGCGCTCCACGAAGCGGACGTTGTCCGCGCCCAACTCGGCGGCGAGCCCTCGGACCCGCCGCTCGGCCGAGCCCGAACCGACAAGGACCAGGTCCATCGTCCGGTCCAGCGCCGCAGCCGCCCGGACCGCGGTCTCCAGCCCCTGCCGTGGGCCGATCGTGCCGGCGTGCATGACCACGCAGCGACCGTCCCGCCGGACCAACTGGCGGGCCGCCGCGCCGGGTGTCGCCGGATAGAAGATCCGCTCGTCGGTCCAGTTGAGCACCAGCCGGACCCGGTCCGGTTCGGCGCCGGCGGCGACGACCAGGTCCCGCATCGACGGCGCGGCGACCGCGATCCGCGCCGCGGACCGGTAGATCCGGGTCATCGCGCTGCCCATCCGCGCCACCCAACGCCCCTCGGCCGCCTCGTCGGCGCCGTCGCGGGTCCAGACGTCCTGGACGTGCAGCACCGCCGGCACCTGCCCGAGCAGCCGGAGCACCCCGGCGGCGGCGAACGTCGTGGCCGGGAGTTGGAAGACGTACAGCGCGTCGAGGTCGCTGAAGTACCGACGGGCGGCCAGCGTCGCGCTGCCGGCGAAGGAGAGGTAGCTGGCCATCCGGGCGCCGGTGGACGTGGCGCCTCCCGGGTAGCGGGGCACCCTCCGCACGGTCAGCCGTTCGCTGTGCGTCTCGTGGTGCCAACGCTGCCGCCAGCCGGGATAGACGTGCCCGCCGGGGTAGTCCGGAAACCCGGTGAGCACCCGGACCTCGTGCCCCCGCGCCGCCAACTCCTCGGCGAGGCTGCCGGGGATGAACGCGGGCTCGGGCGGAAAGTGGTAGGACAGGATGCCGATCTTCATTGCCGCGCCCCCATCCGCTGCGAATCGGCGTCGACCGGCGCGGCACCCTGACCGACGGGTGGACGGCCCGCGTACGATGCCGACAACCCCTCCCCGCGCGGCCGCCGGCACCGACGCACCGTTCGCACGGTGTGCCCGCCCGCGTCCGCACCGACGAGAGGGGCACCGATGGCTGATCGCGTGTTGTTCGTCTGCCACGCCAACCTGTGCCGGTCACCGATGGCCGAGCATCTGGCCCGCCGGCTGCTGGCCGACCGGCCCGTCACGGTGGCCAGCGCCGGCACCGACGCGATCGACGGGCTGTCCATGCATCCGTACGCCCTGGAGGTCGCGACCGAGAGCGGCGCGGACCCGTCGGCGTTCCGGACCCGGGGTTTGCGGCCCGAACACCTCATCGACGCGACGCTGGTGCTGACCGCCACCCGCCGCCAGCGCTCGGTCTGCACCGCGCTGGCACCGAGCGCGCTGCACCGGACGTTCACCCTGCGCCAGTTCGGTCGGCTGGCCGCGGCGGCCGAGCCGCCCGCCGGGCCGGCGGACGACCCGTTGCGGGCGGCGATCGCCGCCGTCGCCCAGGCCCGGGGACGGCTGCAACCCGCCGCCCCGGACGCGGACGACCTTCGGGACCCGATCGGCGGCACGTCCGCCGACTTCCGCCGCTGCGCCGAGGAGATCGAACGGTCGCTGCGACCCCTCGCCGCGCTCATCGGGGCAGCCGGGTGAGTTCCTGGGTGTGGTCGGCGACGCCGTTGACCCCGGTGGTGGTGTCGCTGTGCCGGCCGCACATCGTCCGGTCGGCCGGTACCGACGCCGGAGGCATCGAGGCGACCACCCGGTAGGCCTCGTACTGGTACGCCTCGGCCTTGGCCACCTTGGCCATGTTCAGCACGCAGCCGAGCAGGCGGACCGAGACCGAGTGCAGTGCGCGGGCCGCCGCGGCCACCTGGGTCCGTGAGGTACGGCCCTGCTGGCTCACCAGCAGCGCACCGTCGGCCTGCACGGCCACGACCACGCCGTCGGTCACCGCGAGCAGCGGAGCGGTGTCGATGATCACGATGTCCGCGGACTCCCGCAGCGCCAGCAGCAGATCCGACATCGCCTTGGAACCGAGCAGCTCGCTGGGGTTCGGTGGGGCGGAACCGCTGGGTAGCACCAGCATCGACTTGTCGCCCCAGCGCTGCACCACGTCGCCGACCTTCACGTCGCCGACGAGCACGTCGGTGAGGCCGACCCCGGCGTCCAGCCCCAGGTACTCGTCGACCTTCGGCCGGCGCAGGTCCGCGTCGACAAGCAACACCCGCCAACCCGCCTCGGCCAGCGCGATGGCCAGGTTGCAGGAGAGCGTGGTCTTGCCCTCGCCCTGCAGCGCGCTGGTCACGGCGATGACCCGGGCCGGCTCATGGACATCCACGAAGCGCAGGTTCGTCCGCAGCTTGCGCACCGCCTCGGCGCGGGCCGAGGTCGCGGCGGCGCCGATGATGAGCGGCTCGGAGCGGGCACTGCTCTCGTAGGGGATCTCGCCGAGCAGCGGACTGCCGGTGGCGCGTTGCAGGCCGGCGGAGTCCCGCAGCCGGACGTCGGCGACGCCGCGCAGGATCGCCAGGCCGACGCCGAGCATCAGGCCGATCAACCCGCCGAGGGTGAGGTTGCGCGTCGGCTGCGGTGAGACCGGGTTGGCGGTGACCCGTGGGCCGCTTACCACCTCGATCTTGATCGGGGCCTTACCTTCGGGTGTCGTCTCGACCTTCTGCACCAGGTCGACGAACTTTGCCGCGAGCGACTCCGTCACCCGCAACGCCCGGGTCTGGTCGGTGTCGGTGACCGAGGCGCGCAGCAGGACGGTGCCGGTCTCGGTGGAGGTGCTCACCCGGCTGCGCACCTCGTCCGCGGTGAGGCCCACCGGGGTCTCGGCCACCACGCTCTGCGACAGCCGGTCGCTGGTGAGCAGGTCGGCGTACGACTTGACGCGCTGTTGGAGGAAGAGCCCACCCTGGTAGGCGTCGCTGACGCCGGAGTTGGGGGTGGTGACGAAGAAGGTCACCGAGGCGACGTACCGGGGTTGTGCCCGTACGGTCAGGAACGCCGAGACGCCCAGGGCCACCATGACCGTGACCAGCACGACCCACCAGTGCCGACGCACGTGGCGCAATTGGCGGAGCAGGTCCATCAGGAGCGCCTCCGCGTCGGTCCGGTTACGCCAAAAAACTTCACGAAAACCCCCAAGGTCGTCTGTAAACTCGTGAAACCATTAAAGCCGCTCATGCGGCTTATGTCCGGAGTTAGGCAGTTCTGCCTCGACACGTGCGCCCGCATAACCAACCGGGCGAGGGTGCATTCGGCAGCGGCGAGACCCGGGGAAAAGTCGGCCGCCGATCGGATGCCGACCGAACGGCCCCTGCGGTCGCCGCCGCACTTGAGCCCGGATAGGGTCGGCAGCGGTGTGCCGGGAAGTCTGGTCGGCGAGTGGATTCCTGCCGTCCTGACTCCCGAGGTGAACCCCGCAGATGACCTCCCCACCGTCGAAGCCCCGGCCGAGAACCCGGCTGTTCTCGCGATCGTCCTGGCCCGAGGCCCGGCACCTGGCCGACGTGCTGCGCACCGAGACGGTCGGTGGCGCGTTGCTGCTGCTCGGCGCCGTGACAGCGCTGGTCTGGGCCAACTCGCCCTGGTCCGACTCGTACACCCGGCTCGGCGGTTGGGTGCCCTGGCCCGGCGGCGCGCCCTGGCACCTCGACCTGGACGTGGCCACCTGGGCGGGCGACGGCCTGCTGGCCATCTTCTTCTTCGTGGTGGGTCTGGAACTCAAGCGGGAGTTCGTCGCCGGTGACCTACGCGACCCGCGCCGGGCCGCGCTGCCCGTGGTGGCCGCCCTCGGCGGGATGCTGCTGCCGGCGCTGATCTACGTGGCGGTCGTCGTGGCCGGGGGTGGGCCGGGACTGCGCGGCTGGGCGATTCCCACCGCCACCGACATCGCCTTCGCACTCGCCGTGCTCGCGCTGGTCAGCTCGCACCTGCCCCAGGGCCTGCGCGCCTTCCTGCTCACCCTCGCCGTGGTCGACGACCTGTTCGCCATCACCATCATCGCGGTCTTCTACACCGCCGACTTCCATCCCGTACCGCTGCTCGCGGCGCTGGCGCCGATCGGGGTCTTCGCGGCGCTGGTGCGACGCGGCCATACGTGGTGGTGGGCGCTGATCCCCCTCGCGGCCGCGGCCTGGGCGCTCGTGCACGCCTCCGGTGTGCACCCCACAGTGGCCGGTGTCCTGCTCGGCTTCACGGTCCCGGTGCTCGCCCGCCACCGGACGGCGGGCGGCAGCCAGCCGGGCACCACCGCTACGGGGACGGACGAGGGCGGGCTCGCCGCGCACCTGGAGCACCGGTGGCGGCCGGTGTCGGCCGGCATCGCGGTGCCGATCTTCGCCCTGTTCGCCGCCGGGGTCACAGTGCGCGGCACCGACCTGGGCGCCCTGCTGACCGACCCGGTGGTGATCGCCATCGTCGCCGGACTCGTGCTCGGCAAGAGCATCGGCATCTTCGGCTCGACGTACCTGCTGGCCCGGTTCACCCGCGCCGAACTGGACGAGGACATCACCTGGTCGGACCTACGCGGAATCGCCCTGCTGGCCGGCGTCGGGTTCACCGTGTCGCTGCTCATCGGCGACCTGGCCTTCGGCACCGACAGCACGGCCGACGACCGGGTCAAGGTGGCCGTGCTGCTCGGATCGGTGCTCTCCGCCGGGCTGGCCGCCACGGTGCTCCGCCGCCGCAACGCCGCGTACCGCCGGGTGGCGCAGCGGGAGCGGCTCGACGGCGACGGCGTGCCCGACGTCTACCAGCGGCCCGCCGACTGATCAACGGAGGCCGCCGCTCACCCGGCAGGCCGCGCGCTCAGCGGCGACGCTCGGCGGGCGGCAGGTCCTCGGTCTCCTCGACCAGCGCCTCCGCTGCCGGTGCGGTGAGGTCGTCGCCCGGCACCGCCACCGCCTCGGCCCGATCCTGCTCGTCGGCCTTGCCGCCGGGCGGTGGCTCGGGAGCGGTGGCGCCGCCGGCGAAGCCGTACTCGTTCGGTTCGTCGTGCCGGCTCATGTGGTCATCCTCCCGCTGTCCCGGTTTCGCCTCTCACCGCCAACGGTAGGTGCTGATCGTCGCCGGCGCAGGGCGCCGGGGATTGTCGCCCGGACCGCGGCCGTGCCGTGCCCAGCGCCGCCCCGAGCAGCTGACGCAGAGCGATGATCGCCACCGCGCCGGCCAGCCCGTTCCACCCCGGATCACCGGCCAGCCGGAGCAGGCCCGCCGCGGTCAGCAGATCCAGCAGCACCCGGACGGCCGCCCGAAGCGCCCCGGTGCTGAGCGCGGTGACCACCCCGGCGACCAACGCCAACGCGGTGACCGCCGTGATCAGGACGCCCGTCACGGCCGACGCTCACCCTCGGCCACCTGCCGCTGCTCCTGACGGATCTCCCGTCCCAGGAAGTAGTTCAACGCCGTTCGGATCGTCGCGATCGCGGCCAGCTGGCCGATCTGGTCGAACGACGGGGACACCGCCGTCCGCAGGACGTCGGCCGCCAACTGGAATTCGAGGCCGAGGGTCAGGAAGCGACCCAGCGAGAGCCGGATCGGCGTGAAGCGGGCGGCGCTGCGGTGTCGTAGCCCCTCGACCACGAACCGCACCGCCGCCCAGACCGCCCCGACGAAGATGACAAGCGCGCCCGCCACCTCCACCACGGCAACCAGCACCTGGTCGCCCTGGCGCAACAGCTCGGCCGGCTCCACCCCGGGCCGTTACCCGCCCTCGGCCCAGCTAGTCGGCGCTCAGGTCAGCTCGTTGACCGCCTCCAGGATCAGCCAGAGACCGGAGATCGCGAACAGGACCGCGGCGCCGTACCTGATGGCCTTCTCCGGCAGCCGCCGACCGAGCATCCGGCCGACCAGGATGGCCAGCGCGTCCGCGGCCACCATGCCGATGGTGGAGCCGAGCCAGGTGCCGAACCAGCCGTACTTGGTGGCGAGCGTGATCGTAGCGAGCATCGTCTTGTCGCCCAGCTCGGCAAGGAAGAACGCCACCGACACCGCCACGATCGCGGTCTTGCTGGTCTTCTCCGCCTTGCGCTTCTCCTCCTCGGTGAGCTTGTCGCCGCGCAGCGTCCACGCACCGAAGCCGAGGAAGGCCACGCCGGCCACCAGGGAGATCCACTCGGTCGGCAACACCGCCCCGAGGCCCACGCCGATGGCCACCGACGCCAGGTGCACCACCGCCGTGGCGACCGTGATGCCGATCAGCACCGGGATCGGCTTGAACCGCGTGGCGAAGGTCAGCGCCATCAACTGGGACTTGTCCCCCAGCTCGGCGACGAAGATGACGCCGAAGCTGATCACCAGCGCGGCGAAAAATCCCTCCATGACATCCTTCCCGTTCAGGCCGGGAGGAGGTACAGGGGCGCCCTCGACCCGGCTGCAACAGCCTGAGTCGAAGGTCTCGCCCGCCCCGGGAAACACCGGGGCCGCGTGGCCGGATGCGGAACGCACCAGTATGTCGACCACGACATTGGGGGCTACTCCCCTTCGCGGCACCAGCCTATCGGATCACCACCGGGCTCCGCCGGGGTGGGTGGACCGGCTCACCGCGCCCGCGCCAGCGTGACTCCGAAGAGCCCGTCCGGGTCGGTCCAGAACTCCGTCGTGGCGAAGCCCGCGGTGGCCAACTCCCCGGCGATCCCCTCCGGGCGGAACTTCGCCGAGACCTCGGTGCGCAGCTCCTCCCCCGCGGCGAAGTCCACTGTCAGGTCCAGCACCCGTACCCGCATCGGCCGGGTCGCCCGCAACCGCATCTCGATCCACTCGTGGGTCGGGTCCCAGCGGACCACGTGCGCGAACGCGCCCGGGTCGAAGTCGGCCCCCAACTCCCGATTGATCACCCGCAACACATTGCGGTTGAACTCGGCGGTCACCCCGGCGGCGTCGTCGTACGCGGGCACGACCACCGACGGGTCCTTCACCAGGTCGGTGCCGAGCAGCAGCCAGTCGCCGACCTCCAGCGCGCCGCGCATCGCCGTCAGGAACCCGGCCCGCTCGGCCGGCAGCAGGTTGCCGATGGTGCCGCCCAGGAACGCCACCAGCCGACGGCCGCCGGTCGGCAACCGGTCCAGTTGCCGGGTGAAGTCGCCAACGATGCCGCGGACCCGCAGGCGCGGATAGTCGGCGGCGATCTGGGCCGTGGAACTCGACAGCGCGCTGACCGACACGTCGAGCGGGACGAACGTGCCCAGCCCGCCGCGCCGGCTGAAGGCGTCCAGCAGCAGCCGGGTCTTCTCCGACGAGCCGGAACCCAACTCGATAAGGGTCTTCGCCCCGGTCAACGCCGCGATGGCGGGGGCACGCTCGGCCAGCACCGCCCGCTCGGCCCGGGTCGGGTAGTACTCGGGTAACCGGGTGATCTCCTCGAACAACTCGCTGCCCCGGGCGTCGTAGAACCACTTCGGCGGCAGCCACTTCTGCCCGGCGCTCAGCCCGGCCCGGACGTCGTCGCGCAGGCCACGCTCCAGATCGCCCTCTTCGAGGTAGATCTCCAACGGTTCCGCGGTCATCGATTCGCCTCTCTGCTCGAACAACAGTTGGTGTCACGACCGGTACGGCTCACCGGGTCGGCAACGGGCGTACCCGTACCTCGTCCGCGGTGGCCAGGACCAGGTGCCCCTCCGGCACCGGGCGCCACCCGGGATCGTCGTCGTGCGGCTCGGAGGCGAGCAGCACCGAACCCGGCGTCTCGCGCACCGACAACGCATGCCCGGCCACGCTGGCCACCGCCCGACGTCCGTCGGTGAGCAGCAGGTTGAGCCGCGACCCGGGGGCCGCGACGGCCACGTCCGCCACCGTCCGCCCGACCGCCTCGGCCGGGTCCTCGCCGGCGCGCAGCCGATGCCGCACCAACGCCCAGAGCAACGCCGAGTCGGTGGCGGCATCCAGGGTGAGCAGGTCACGCACCGGCAGCCCGGCGGCGAGCGGCACCACCGCGTCCGGCCAGCCGCGGACCACGCCGTTGTGGCTGAACAACCACCGCCCCTCGGCGAACGGCGCGGCGGCGTTGTCGAGCACCGCCATCCCGACGGTGGCCGAGCGCACCGCCGCGAGCAACGCGCCGGTGCGGGTCACCGCCGCGAGCTGGGCGATGGTCGGGTCGCTCCAGATCGGCTGCGCCCGTCGGTAGCGCACCGGCGCACCGTCGCCCGGATACCAGCCGATCCCGAACCCGTCGGCGTTGATGGTGCCCCCGCCGCGCATGTCGCGGGGCGCCCAGGACTGCCGCACCAGCGAGTGCGCCGGATCGAAGAGCACCTCGGCCAGGGTGACCGGCGGCCCCAGGTAGGCCAGGTGGCGACACATCAGCACACCGTCCCCGCCGGGCCGCCGGCCGCGCTGTGGATCACTGGTACGACTCGTCCCGCCGGACGTCGCGGGCGCAGCGGAAGCCGCTGAAGATCTGCCGGCGGATCGGATAGTCCCAGTTGCGGAAGGTGCCGCGGCAGGCCGAACGGTCGGTGCCGAACGAGCCGCCGCGAAGCACCCGGTGGTCGTCGCCGAAGAAGACCTCCGAGTATTCGCGGTAGGGGAAGGCGGTGAAGCCGGGATGCCCGTCGAACGTGGTCGAGGTCCACTCCCAGACGTCACCGATGAGCTGGTGCACGCCCAACGGCGAGGCGCCCCCCGGGTACGCGCCCACCGGCGCCGGCCGCAGATGACGCTGGTCGAGGTTGGCGTGCGCCTCGGTCGGGTCGTCATCCCCCCAGGGATACCGGCGGGACCGCCCGGTCGCCGGGTCCCACCGGGCCGCCTTCTCCCACTCCGCCTCGGTCGGCAGCCGCTTGCCGGCCCACGTCGCGTACGCCTGCGCCTCGTACCAGCACACGTGCACCACCGGCTCGTCGGCGCGGACCCGGCTCCACCGGCCGAAGCGCCGGTACGACCATTCGTCACCGTCCCGACGCCAGTGCATCGGCGCGCTGAGCTGCTCCTGAAGCCGGTGGGACCAGCCCGCCGCGCTCCACCACCGCTGATCGGTGTAGCCACCGTCGGCGATGAAGGCCGCGTACTGCCCGTTGGTCACCGGCGCGGCGTCGATGGCGTACGCCGGCAGGTCGACGCGGTGCGCCGGGCGTTCGTTGTCCAGCGCCCACGGGTCGGTGTCGGTGCCCATTGTGAACTCGCCGGCCGGCACCAGCACCTCACCGCCAACCCGGGCGGAGGGCTCGGGCGGCGGCGGGGCGTGCAGCACCGCCGACCCCGACCGCAGCTGGTGGGTGGCGAGCATGGTCTCGTCGTGCTGCTGCTCGTGCTGCACGATCATGCCGAAGGCGAACCCGTCGGCGACCAGGGGCCGCTCGGTGAACGCCACCCGGTCGAGCAGGTCGTGCACCTTGTCCCGAACGGTGTGCAGGTAGGCGCGCGCCTCGGCGGGCGGCAGCAGCGGCAGCGCGGGACGGTCCCGTCGCGGCTGCTTGAACGCGTCGTACAGCTCGTCGATGTCGCGGCGGACCGGCGCGCGGCCCCCGACGTCGCGGACCAGCCACAGCTCCTCCTGGTTGCCCACGTGGGCGAGATCCCAGACCAGCGGCGACATCAGCGGTGAGTGTTGGCGCAGCAGATCCGCGTCGTCGACCACCTCGGTGAGCAGCGTCGTGCGGGCACGGGCCCGTGCCAACTCCCCCGCGATCCGGTCGCGCAACCGCTCCCCGTCGGTGTGTCCCGTCGTGCTCGCGCTCACCTGTCCCGCCCTCTCGTCGCGGCGGCCAACCGCCGTCGTACTCCGTGCTGGATCTCGTCGTGGATGCCCGCCGGCAGGTCCAGCCGGGGCAGCGTGCGCAGGGCCAGGTCGAGCAGCGCCGCCGCGGCATCGGCCAGCGCGGCATCGCCCAGGCCGCGCCGGGCGGCGGCCGACCAGCGGTGCGCCACCGGCGCGGCGAGGGCGTGCGCCGCGCGCACGGTGCCCGGATCGGTGAAGAGCGCGGTCAGCACCGCCAGCGGGAGCCGCCAGTCCCGGTCGGGCTGGGCGTCCAGGTAGCGCAGCTCCAGATAGCCGCGTGGGCGCACGGGCGGGAAGAGGGTGCTGACGTGGTAGTCGAGGTCGTCGGTGGTGGGCGGTCGGGGCAACGCGCCGTCGAGCCAGTCGGCGAAGGTCACGCCGGGTGGCGCGGTCCAGTCCGTGCCGTGCCGGCGCAGACAGAGCAGGGGCGCGGCCAGCACGTACCGGACCCAGGTGGCGGTCGGGTCCTCGTCGACGCGGCCGGGCGTCCAGACCGGGCGGGTGCGGGCCGGGTCGATGGCCAGCCAGGCGGCCATCCGCGCGGAAGCCCAGCCGGTGCGCCGCCCGGCGTGCCGGTTGGCCGACGCGAAGACCGCGAGCAGCGGCGGCCCGACCGCGTGGGCGGCCGCCCAGCGTGCCGCGACCTGGTCCGGCTCACCGGCGTCGAGGCAGACCTGCAGGCCGGCGGTGCTGTACATCATGGTGCGGCCGGCTGCGCCGTGCCGGTCGAAGGCGCCGCGCATCGCGCGGTAGCGGGGAGTTTCCAGCACCGGGCGGGGCCGTCGGTGTGGGTCGATGCCGCTGCGGCCGAGGATCAGCCCGGCGGCGGCCAGCAGGTTGGTGACCTGGGCGATGTCGGCCTCGGTAGCCTGGATCAGTGCGGTGACCGAGGGGCGGGGCGGGGTGGAGATCTCCACCTGGCCACCCGGCTCGAGGGTCACCAGGCCGCCGTGTCGCAGCGGCTCGGCCGGGCTCGTGGCATCCAGCGTGGCGGGGCTGTGCCGCCCCAGCGCCGCCCGTAGCCGCGTCGGGTCGACGGGGCGGGCGGGATCGGCGGCGTCGTGCACGGTCCATTCCAGTTCGACGCCGGTGAGTGTCGGTGGGCCGGTCTTGAAGCAGATCCGGGCGAGGTGCCGGCCCGCGGCCCCGGACTCGCGCAGGATGGCGCTGCGATCCAACTCGGGTGACGTCACCAACGGTCGGGACCCCTCTCCGTGTGCCGACTCCGGGAGACGGTGCCACCGTAAACCCACCCACCGACACCGGCGGGGGTGTGCACGGCGCCACCCACCTCTGTCTAACAGACGAATTTCCCGCGCAGGGCGGAACGGAAACGCGCCAGCCGCCGGTCGTTCACCGGGGGCCGTGGTGGCCCGTCGACGGGGGTGGCCCCTTGGGCTTCGCCGACTCGGACGGCTTGGGTTCGGGCGCCAACCGCTGGCAGTACGCCGCGACCTCGGCGACGCCGCCGGCGGCGGCGACCAACCTCTCGAAGGCCGGCGTCCGCAACGCCTTCTCCCGCTGTTCGGGCTTCTTGGCCTGCCAGGCACGGCACAGTCCGTGCAGCTGGCCAGCGGGCGCGCCAGGGGTCGACGGCGGGTCCGGCGAGGGCGGGCCGGGCACCGGCGCTCCGGGGGACGGTCGGCCCGGCGACGGTGGGCCGGGCGGCGCCGATCGATCGGGAGCGTCGGACGTGGGTGCGCTCCTCTCGGGGCTCGACGACGTCCGCGACGGCGCCGGTGCGACCGGGTCCGGCGTCCGGTCCCTGGTGACCGCGGCGAAGGCGGCGCCGGCCGTGGCGGTGGCCGCCACCGCGCCGATCCAGGCCACCGCGCCGGTGGTCAGGCGGCGACGGCCGGGCCGGTGGGGCGCGGACGGCGCCGGATTGGCCCGGGCGGCCCGAAACGCGGCCAGCGCGGCCTCCTCGCCGGCCAACTCGCCGGGCCGGGCCGGGCCGGCGGCCGCGGCGAGCAGGCCGGCCACCGGGTCCGCCGGTGGTACGGGGGCCCGCAACGACCCCGGGTCGGCCCGGCGAGCCTGGTCCGCCGTGGCGTCCACGTCGGCGCGGGCCGAGTCGAGCAGCCGTTCGGTCTCGGCATGGTCGACGCGCCGGAACGGGTTCATCCAGAATCCCCTCACGTCAGCCGTCCGCCGGCTCGGCGTGCGGTGCCCGCAGGGGTGGGGTGCCGCCCGTGCGGGGTGGCGGGACCCCGTCGACCTCGACGGACGGCTCGGCCTCGCGCTGCCGCTCCAGCACGGCAGCGAGCCGTCGCAAACCGCGATGGGCGGCGGTCCGGACGGCACCGGCGCGGCGGCCCAGCACCCGGCCGGCGGATCCCGCGTCCAGCCCGATCACGGCCCTCAGCAGGACTGCTTCGGCTTCGCGGGGAGGCAGGGTGGCGATCAGTGCCAGGGCGGTCTCGGTGCCGATCGTCTCGCTGGCGCCCTCGGCGGTGTCGGCCTCGCTGGCCAGGTCGACGAGCGCGTGCACCGGGACCGGCAGGGACGGTCGGCGGCGTAACCGGCGCAGGTGGTCCATCGCCCGGTTGCGGGCGATGGTGACGGTCCAGGCGCGGAACTCGCCACCGGTGAAGGTGGGCAGGTCGCGGGAGATCTGTAGCCAGGTCTCGGAGGCGACGTCCTCCGCGTCCGGGCCGACCAGGGCGGTCAGATAGCGCAGCAGGCCCGGTTGGAGGCTGCGGTAGAGCACACGGAACGCGTCCTCGTCCCCCGCCTGCGCCGCGCTGACCGCCTCCGACAGTTCGCCGGTCATCCGCGGCCCGTGGCTTGTCCGGCTCGTGCCGCAGTGCTCCGCCGCGGTGCGGCAGACCACGCGGTACGCATCGTCCGCCCGCTCAACACCGCCCCCGCACCGCCCTCCGCCAATCTGTTCCCACCCGTGACCGAGATCGTCGGGCCGGGGTGTGTGGTGGGCCGACGCCAGGGTCGTCGGCTCGGCACGCCGACGGTCGAGGTGACCGGGGCGGCGCGAGCCGGGCTAACGCTAGGACGGGGCCAACGACGCGACAAGCCGGCACGTTGTCACGGAAGAGTGACAATTATCAACCCTCCGAGCCGGCGTGTCGTCATCACTGCCCGTGATCAGAGCGCGCAAACCAGGCGGCGGTACGCCTTTCGGCCACCGCCGAACACCGTCGCGCCGAAATATGTCACGTTTCGTCACGGCGTGTTGTCGCACCGTCACAACAACGCGGTGTCCATACAGGTCAGCGGGATGCGCCGCTGCTGTCACTCGTTCGGCTGACGGCCCGTGTCACGCTCCCGCGCGCCACTCTGGGTACGGTATTGCGGTGTTGTCATCGGAGGTCGTGCTCAGCGGTCGGTACCGCCTGGACGAACGTGTCGCCACGGGCGGCATGGGCGACGTCTGGCTTGCCGCGGACCTGATCCTCGGCCGGCAGGTCGCGGTCAAGGTGCTGCTGCCGACACTGGTCTCCGACCCCGACTTCATCGCCCGGTTCCGGGCCGAGGCCCGGATCATGGCGGCGCTGCGGCACCCCGGCATCGTGCAGGTCTTCGACTGCGGCGCCGACGACCTGCCCGACGGCGGCGGTCGGGCGGACTACCTGGTCATGGAGTTCGTCGCCGGCGAGCCGCTGTCCAAGCGGATCGAGACGGCCGGCCGCCTCGACGTGGCCGAGACGATGTCAATCGTGGCCCAGGCCGCCGCGGCGCTGAACGCGGCGCACCGCGGCGGCATCGTGCACCGCGACGTCAAGCCCAGCAACCTGCTGGTGCACGACGACGGCACTGTCGTCCTGGTGGACTTCGGCGTGGCCCGGTCCACCGACATCACCAGCATCACCAGCACCAACGCGGTGCCCGGCACCGCTCTCTACATGGCCCCCGAGCAGGCCGCCGGCCGTCCGGTCAGCGGTGCCACCGACATCTACGCGCTGGGCGCGGTCACCTACTGCTGCCTCACCGGCAGTCCGCCGTTCACCGGCGACAACCCGCTCCAGGTCGCCGTCCGGCACCTCGACGACGAGCCGCCGGAGCTGCCGCACGAGATTCCGGAGGCGGTCCGCGCCCTGGTGTCCCGGGCCCTGGCCAAGGACCCGCTGGACCGCTTCAGCAGCGGCGCGGCGATGGCCGAGGCCGCCCGGACCGCGGTCACCGGCGGCGAGCCGCCGACCGCGATGGCGGCAGCCGTTGCGCTGCGCGACGCTGGGCCGGGCACCCGCACCGACGGGCCGGCTGGCGCGGCGGTGGCGGGTGCGGCCCAGGCGCGGCGTGAGCGACGGCGGGGTCCGCTGGTCGGCGCGGCGGTGGCCGTGCTTGTCGCACTGGTCGGGCTCGGGGTGGCACTGGCCACGACGCACAAGACCAGCGAGGACCCGGCGGTCAACCTGCCGACCACCTCGCCGACGGTGGCGCCGAGCGGCCCGTTGGATCTGCCGGCGGGCAACGAGCAGATCGCCACCGGTGGCCCGACGCGGCCCGACCGGCCGGTGGCGCCCGGCAACTCCCCGACGGCGTCGATCTCCGCCACACCGAGCGTGGCCCCCAGTCAGACGACAAGTCCGCCGACGCCGGCGGTGCCGCCCACGATCACCACGGCACCGACCACCACCCCGCCGAGTACCCCGCCGCCCCCGACGTCGGCGCCCCCGTCGACCCCGCCGGAGAGCCCCGTCCCGGAGGGACCGGTGGTCGACTGAGCGCGCCGGGTTCACCCAGCGCGGATAGTCCCACCAGCACCGATATCCCCAAAACGGACTTGGGTCGTCGAACACCCCTCTAGGCTCCTCAGCAGGTCATATCCACCATCTGCCGCGGGAGCCTGGGTGAACGCTGAAAAGCTGGTCGTGATCGGTCAGGGGTACGTCGGGCTGCCGCTGGCGATGCGCGCGGTAGAGGCGGGCCTGGACGTCGTCGGCCTCGACGTCGACGTCGACCGGGTGAAGCGTCTCGCCTCCGGCGAGTCGTTCGTCGAGGACATCCCGACCGACCGGCTGGGCCGCGCGTTGGGTAGCGGCCGGTACAACCCCAGCACGGAGTACACCGATGCCGAAGGCTTCGACATCTGCGTCATCACCGTGCCGACCCCGCTGCGCGACGGCACCCCCGACCTGAGCTTCGTCGAGCAGGCCGGGTTGGGCATCGGCCCGTACGTCCGCCCGGGGTGCACGGTGATCCTGGAGTCGACCACCTACCCGGGCACCACCGAGGAGTTGCTGCGCCCACTGTTGGAGTCGGCCAGTGGGCTGCGCAGCCCCGGGGACTTCCATCTCGGCTACAGCCCGGAGCGGATCGACCCGGGCAACCCGACGTGGCGGTTGGAGAACACGCCGAAGGTCGTCTCCGGCGTGGACGCGGCGTCGCTGGCCAGGGTGGACGAGTTCTACCAGCGCCTGGTGGAACGCACAGTGCCGGTGGGCTCGACCCGGGTGGCCGAGCTGACCAAGCTGATCGAGAACACCTTCCGCCAGGTCAACATCGCCCTGATCAACGAGCTGACCATGCTCTCGCACCACCTCGACATCGACGTCTGGCAGGCGATCGACGCCGCCGAGACCAAACCGTTCGGCTTCCTGCCGTTCCGGCCCGGGCCCGGGGTCGGCGGGCACTGCCTGCCGATCGACCCGTGTTACCTGTCCTGGCAGGTCAAGCGCCGCCTCGGCCGGCAGTTCCGGTTCATCGAGCTGGCCAACGACATCAACCACGAGATGCCCGAGCACGTCGCGCAACGGATCATGGCGGGCCTGAACCGGGACGGCCGGGCCGTCAGCGGCGCCCGGTTGCTGCTGCTCGGTCTGGCGTACAAGAAGAACACCGGCGACATGCGCGACTCCCCCGCGGTCGACGTGGCCCTGCGGCTGCGGGCGCTGGGTGCCGAGGTGCACGCGGTCGAGCCGTACGCCGAGGCGCACCACATCCCGGCCGGGGTCACCGTGGTCGGGCTCACCGAGCAGGAGGTCCGCGCCGCCGACGCGGTGGTGGTGGTCACCGACCACGACAGCTTCGACTACGACCTGGTGGTCCGGCACGCCCGCTACGTCTTCGACACCCGCAACCGGTGCGTCGGCCCGATGGTCGAGCGCCTGTAGACCCGGCACCGCTGGCCGGTCCCGCCGCCGGGGAAGACGGCGGGGCCGGCCGGCGGATGTCCGTTCCCGCCCCGGGCGGCGGCACCGTCGACGGGGCCGGGCGGCGGCACCAGGCGGCGGCACCGGGCGGCGGCAGAGTCGGTCACTGGTCGGCGAGCGCCTCGACGACCGGGCGGGACAGCGCCCGGCGGGCCGGCAGGACCGAGGCGAGCAGGGCGGCCAGCACCGCGACGCCGAGGATCAGCCCGAGCTGGCCGAGCGGCAGCACCAGGTGGAAGTCCCCGCCGAGGCGGGTCAACAGGGCCATCGCGGAGGCGCTGACGCCGGTGCCCAGCCCCACGCCGAGCACCGCACCGACAAGTGCCATCAGCACCGCCTCGACGGCGAGCACCGCCCGCATCCGTCCTCGGGTGAGCCCGACCGCCCGCAGCACGGCGTTCTCCCTGGTCCGCTCGACCACCGACAGGCTCAGCGTGTTCGCCACGCCGACCAGGGCGATCACCACGGCCAGGCCGAGCAGAGCGGTGACGAAGGCGAGCAGCATGTCCACAGTGCCGGTGAGCATCCTCTTGTACGCGCCCTGGTCCATCAGGTTCACCGTCGGATAGCGGGCCAGCACCGCCTCGATCACGTCCCGGGCCTGCTCGGCGCTCACCCCGGCGGCGGGGTCGATCTCGGCGAGGAAGCCCCGCTGACCGGGGAAGAGCGCGGCGAAGTCCGCGTCGGCCATGTCGATGACGTGACCCGCGGGCGCGCCGTCGGCGGGCGTGTCGTCGGTGACCACCGCCGCCACCCGGAACGACCGCTGCGCGACGGTCACCGGGGAGCCGACCCGCAGGTCGCGGGCCTGGGCCAACTCCCGGTGCACAAGCACCTGACCGGGCCCGACCCGGGTGGCGTCGCCGGCCAGCACCCCGCCCAGTGTCCGACTGACCAGGGCCGGGTGGGCCGCCCGGATCTCGACGTCGGCGACGACCGTGTGGCGCTGCTCGTGCACCACAGCCAACTCGGGGCGCGCGGCCAGCTCGCCGGTGAGCGCGGCAGGGAGGTCCTGACCGATTCCGCTGACCACGAAGTCCGTCCCGATCTGGGCGTCCACGCTGCGCTCGATGCCATCCTTGGTGCTGCGCGCGCCGACCATGAAGGCCGACACCAGTCCGATCCCGATCACCAGGGCGGTGGCGGTCGCGGCGACCCGCCGCGGATTGCGGACCGTGTTGGCCACCGCCAGCGCACCGGTCGCCCCGAGGACGCGACGGACCGGCCAACCGAGCACCCGGGCCAGCGCCGGGACGAGCACCGGCCCGAACAGCACGATCCCGAAGAAGGTAAGCACCCCGCCCGCCGCCACCAGCACCAACTGGCCGGCGCTGGCGGCGCCGGCCAGCGCGGCCACACCGACGGCCAGCAGCACCGCGCCGAAGGCCAACCGAAGCCGACCGGCGCCCCGGCTCGGCTGCACCGCCGCGTCGGTGAGCGCGGCCACCGGCGCGATCCGGGTGCCCCGCCAGGCCGGCAGCAGGGCTGCGCACACGGTGAGCGCGGTGCCCAGCAACAGGCCGGTCAGCACTGTCGAACCGGTCACGGTCAGGCCACCGACGCCCAGCACGTCCAGTTGGGACAACAACTGCCGCAGTCCACCGGCGAGGGCCACCCCGAGCAGCACCCCGAGCGCGGAGGCGACAAGCCCGAGCACCGCCGACTCCAGCAGCGCGGCCCGGAAGACCTGCCCCCGGGTGGCGCCGATCAGGCGCAGCAGCGCGGTGCGCCGGGTGCGCTGTGCCAGCACGATCGCGAAGGTGTTGGCGATCACGAAGCCGGCCACCACCACGGCGACCCCCACGAAGATCAACAGCAGCATCCGGAACTGGTCCACGTTGCGGACCGCCTCCTCGACGGCCTCGTCGAGAATCTGCTGACGACTCTTCACGATGGCTTCGCCGCCAGCCACGGCACGCACCCGCTCGGTCACCGCCTCGACGGAGGCGCCCGGTCGGGCCGCCACCATGATGCGGCCGTAACCCCGCTCGCCGGTGAGGGCCAACGCGTCCGGCCCGACCAGACCGACGAACGGGCCGCCGACGTCGCGGACGGTGCCGGCCACGTCGACGGTGCCCACCAGGGTGTACGGGCGGGCCGCGCCGCCACTGCCGCCGACGCGAACCTCGGCGCCGAGGGCGAAGCCCTCCTCGGCCACCGTCGGCGCGTCGAGCACCACCTCCCCGGCCCGGTCGGGCAGTCGGCCGGCGACCACGTCGTACGAGCGCAGAGCCTGCTCGGTGGGAATGGCCACGAGCATGGTGAAGCCGAGCACCGGACGGCCGTCGGAGCCGAGGATCCCGGCGGTGTTTGTCAGCTCGCCGGCCGCGGCGGCCACCCCGTCGACCGCACGCACCCGCTCGACGAGGGACGGGGGCAACAACTCCCGGCCGGCCGAGTAGACACCCAGGTCGGTGTGCCGGTCGAAGGTGCCGGCCCGCTCGTACGCCCCGGCGCGCATCCCGTCGACGAAGATCATCGTGCCGGCGACGAACGCGACACCGAGCACGACGGCCAGCGCGGAGAGCAGCATGCGCAGCGCCTCGGCACGCAACGAGCGCAGGGTCAGGCGGATCATGCGGGGCTCCCGGTGCGGGTGGCGGATCGGACCCCTCCGACGCTATGGCCGGAGCTGGTCGGTTGATCTCCACCTGGGCGCTCGACCTGCCTGCGCCCCGGGTCGCGGTGCGCCCGCCACCCGCTACGACCCAGGTCGTACGCGGCGTCATCCGCCGGGTGTCACAAGCCCGCTCTCGTACGCCAGGACCACCGCCTGGACCCGGTCGCGCAACTGGAGCTTCGCCAGGATCCGACCGACGTGGGTCTTCACCGTCGCCTCGGCCACGTGCACCCGGACGGCGATCTCCGCGTTGGACAGACCCTGTGCGACAAGCAGCAGCACCTCCCGTTCCCGCTCGGTGAGCTGGGTGAGGCGAGGGTCCGCGCTCGGGGTGGCGCCGAGCTGCCCGGCGAACCGGTCCAGCAGCCGCCGGGTGATCGACGGGGCGACCACCGAGTCGCCCCGGGCCACCACCCGGATCGCGGCCAACAGCTCCTCCGGCGGGACGTTCTTGAGCAGGAACCCGCTCGCCCCGGCCTGTAGCGCGGCGAACGCGTCCGCCTCGGTGTCGAAGGTGGTCAGCACCAGCACCCGGGGTGGGCCCGTGGGCCGGTCGGCGCAGAGCCGCCGGGTCGCCTCCACCCCGTCCATTGTCGGCATCCGGATGTCCATCACGACCACGTCGGCCTCGGTGCGGGCGAGCACCCGCAGGGCGTCCGCACCGTCGATCGCCTCCCCGACCACCTCCAGGTCGGGCTGGGAGCCCAGCACCATCCGGAACCCGGCGCGGACCAGCGCCTGGTCGTCCACGATCACCACCCGGACCGTCATGCCGCGATCACCTCCGTTGCCGGCTCCGACGGTAGCGGTAGCCGGACGTCGAGCTGCCAGCCCCCGGCTGGCCGGGGGCCGGCGGTGAGGCTGCCGTCGTACACCGTCACCCGCTCCCGCATCCCGAGGAGACCGTGACCGCCGGACGGTGCCGGGCTGACCAGCGGGCGGCCCCGACCGTCGTCGCGCACCCGGACCACGACGGCCTCGGCGGTGTGGGTCAGGGCGACCTCGACGCCAGCGCCGACGCCGGCGTGCTTGAGCGCGTTGGTCAGCGCCTCCTGCACCACTCGGTAGACGGTCAGCTCCAACCCCGGAGGCAGGGCCGGCTGCTCGCCGGTGACGGTGCTGCGGACGTGCAGCCCGGCGTCACCGAACCGGGCCAGCAGGTCGGGCAGCTCGGCCAGCGCCAGGCGCCGGTGCTCCGGGTCGGCGGCCGCCACGAGCCCGTCGCCGCCGGCTGGGCCGGCGGCGCGCAGGACGCCGACCAACCGGCGCATCTCCTCCAGCGCCGCCCGGCCGGTGTCCGCGACCACCTTCACGGCGGTGCGGGCCTGCGCGGGGTCACGGTCGAGCATGAACCGGGCGCCGTCGGCCTGGACGATCATCACCGCCAGGCTGTGGGCGACCACGTCGTGCAGCTCACGAGCGATCCGGGTGCGCTCCTCGGCGACCGCCGCCCGGGACTCGGCCTCCCGTTCACGTTCCAGGGTGGTGGCCCGTTCCTCCAGGCTGAGCACGTAGAGCCGGCGGGTCCGCACGTTCAGCGCGACCAACCACACAGCGCCGGTGACCAGCGCGTACCACAGCGCGGTCACCCACCAGCTGATGACACCAGGGGTCTGCACGGCGGCGAGCACCACCCCCACGGCGGCGGCCACACCGGCGAGCACCGCGGCGCGCAGCCGCTCGCCGTACTTCACCACGCTGTAGAGCGCGATCAGGACGGCGACGTCGAAGGGCAGCGGACCCCACTCGGCGATCACCTGCACCAGGCCGAGCGCGGCGATCACCACTGTCACCGCGCCCGGGTGCGCGCGGCGGAACAGCAGCGCCACCGCCATCCCCGCACAGACCAGCGCGGCCGCCCAAGCGCCCGCCAGGTTCGCCGCGCCGGCCAGGCCGATGAGGGCCACCACGACGGAAACGGCCACGTCGAAGGCGACGCCGCGCAGCGGGCGACCGAACATCGTGCGTCTCACGGTCACCCAGCGTACGTGCCGGGACTCGCCGCCCGCGCGCCTCGGCCGGGTCGGGCCGTGCGCGATCCGGGCGGCCGGCCCGGCTCTCAGCGGCCGAGGACCTCGCGCATCCGGTCGATCTCGACGGTCTGCTCGGTGGCGACCGAGGTGGCGAACTCGTTGAGCGTGAGGTCGGAACCGACAGTGAGCAGGTTGGTGGCCATCTCGATGGCACCCTCGTGATGCTCGGTCATCATCCGGACGAAGAGCCGGTCGAAGTCGGTGCCACGGCTGGCGGCGAGCTGCCGCATCGCCTCGGGTGACTGCATGCCGCGCATGGTGCCGTGGTCGTGCCCCTCGGCCTCCGCCGGAAGGCCGCGGGTCTGCAACCAGCCCCGCATCATGCCCATCTCCGGTCCCTGGCTGGCCCGGATGCGCTCGGCCAGGGCGCGGATGTCGGGGTCGGCCGCACGGTCTCCGGCGAGTTCCGCCATCGCGAGGGCCTGCGCGTGGTGCGGGATCATCATCCGGACGAACAGGACGTCCAACGAGTTGTGCGGCGCGGGGCCAGCGTCGCGGACCTCGTGGGCCGCGCGGGTGGCCGCGGCCTCACCCGGGCGCCCGGGTGCGATGACGGTCAGGTCGGTGGGAACCGGGCTGACCGTCGGCGAGGCGGACGCGGGCGCGGAGGCCGACTGGGCGGCGTCCGTCGCGACGTCGTCCTCGGGACGGCTCACGACGAAAGCCACAAGCGCGAGCACGACCGCCAGTGTGACGATCGCCAGGGTTCGTGCGCGCCGATCAGTCATGGGCCACTCCCTGGAGTCGAGGTCATCGCGATGCTATCCATTGACGCAGGCACTTCGATGTGACCCGCATCACATCGACGATCATCGCCGGACGGTAAGGTGTCGACAATCATCTTCCCCTTGCGAAGGGCCTCGCCGATGATCAAACTCCACATGCCACGGCTACGACACCTGCGCATCGTGGCGCTCGCCACGACCGGGCTCCTCGTCGCCAGCGCGCTCGTCGCCCCGGCCAGCAACGCCCAGGTGGCGCCACGCTCGGCCCCCACCACCAACACGATCCCCGGCGTCGACGAGATCGTCAGCAGCCCCAACCTGCGTCAGATCGCCAACGTGCCCAAGGTCGCCCCACTGGACGCGACAAACAGCGACATCGCCTTCCAGGGCAGGTACGCGTTCGCCGGCAACTACAACGGCTTCGTCATCTACGACATCTCGCGGCCCAGCGCCCCGACGGTCAAGGCCCGGGTGCTCTGCCCGGGGTCGCAGAACGACATCTCCGTCCACGGCGACCTGCTCTTCCTCTCCACCGACTCGTCGCGCAGCGACGACTCCTGCAACAGCACCACGCAGGGGGCGGACGTGAAGGGGTCCTGGGAGGGCATCAAGGTCTTCGACATCAAGGACAAGGCCAACCCGCGGTACATCAAGTCCGTCGAGACGGCCTGCGGCTCGCACACCCACACCCTGGTGCCGGGCAAGGACCGCAAGGCCATCTACCTGTACGTCTCGTCGTACAGCCCGCGGGCCGAATTCCCGGACTGCCAGCCGCCGCACGACTCCATCTCGATCATCAAGGTGCCGCTGAAGAAGCCCACCGACGCGGCAGTGGTCGCGACGCCGAACCTCTTCCCGGACGGCGGCTTCCCCGGCAGCGGGACCGGCTCGGCGACGACCGGTTGCCACGACATCACCGCCTACCCGTCGAAGGACCTGGCCGCCGGCGCCTGCATGGGTGACGGCATCCTGCTCGACATCAAGAACCGGGAGGCGCCCCGGGTCATCAACCGGGTCCGGGACACCGTCAACTTCGCGTTCTGGCACTCGGCCACCTTCAACAACTCCGGCACCAAGGTGGTCTTCACCGACGAGCTGGGTGGTGGCGGGGCGGCGACCTGCAACGAGGCCATCGGACCGAACCGGGGCGCGGACGCCATCTACGACATCGCCGGCCGCGGTACCGCCCGGACGATGACCTTCCGCAGCTACTACAAGATCCCCCGGGTCAACGCGGACACCGAGAACTGCGTGGCGCACAACGGCTCGCTGGTCCCGGTGCTCGGTCGGGACATCATGGTGCAGGCGTGGTACCAGGGCGGCATCTCGGTCTGGGACTTCACCGACTCGGCCAACCCGAAGGAGATCGCCTTCTGGGAGCGCGGCCCGCTCTCGGCCGACACGTTCGTCGGCGGTGGCACCTGGTCCGCGTATTACTACAACGGCCACATCTACTCCAACGACATGGTGAAGGGCCTGGACGTCCTGGAGCTGAACGACTGGCGGACCTGGACGGCCAAGCTGACCCGCTACAACGAGCTCAACGTGCAGACCCAGCCCAGTTACCTGGGCTGGTAGGCACCTCGCACCACACCGGGCCCGGTCCCCCGACCTGCGGGGGGCCGGGCCCGGCCACGCGGGTGTGGCCCGTCACCCGGGCGGGGGCTGCCGGCCAGCCGGCCGCCAGCTGTGCCAACGTGGGCAGACGTGAAACCCGCAGCCCCGCCCGAGCAGTCCGTGCGCTGGCAGCCCCATCCGCTGGACCTCGTGGCTGTCGTCCTGGCGGTGGCCGGCGCGGGCTGCGCGCTGAGCGGGCTGTTGCCACGGGCGGAGACCACCGCCACCCTGCACCGGATCCTGCCGCTGCTGCTCTTCCTCGGCACCGTGATCGTGCTCGCCGAGCTGACCGCCGTGGCCGGCGTCTTCGACGTGCTGGCCAGCCGACTGGCCATCGCCTCCCGGGGCAGGTGGGCGGCGCTGTTCCTGCTCTGTGGCGGCCTCGCCACGCTGACCACCCTCGCGCTCAACCTCGACACCACCGCCGTGCTGCTCACCCCGGTGCTGCTCGCGTTGGCCCGCAACCTGCGCGTCCCGGCTGGCCCGCTCGCGGTCACCACGGTCTGGCTGGCGAACACCGCCAGCCTGCTGCTGCCGGTGTCGAACCTGACCAACCTGCTGGCGGCCGACCGGGTCGGGTTGACCCCGTTGGCCTACGCCGAGCGGATGGCGCTGCCGCAGCTCGCCGCGGTGGCGGTCACCATGGCGCTGCTGTGGTACGCGTGGTGGCGGCGGGATCAGCCGGCCGGCGGGCGTTTCGTACCGCCGGCCCCGCACGTGCCGGCGGACCCGGTGCTGCACCGCGTCGCGCTCGCCGGCTGCCTGCTCTTCGTCGCCGGCATCCTCGCCGGTGTGGAGATCGGTCTCGCCTCCGCCGTCGCGCTCGCGCTGGTGCTTGTCGGGTTCATCGTCCGCTCCCCCGCCACACTGCGCCTCCGGTTGGTGCCGGTGCGGCTGCTGCTCTTCGTCATCGGCCTGTTCCTGGTGGTGCAGACCCTCGGTCAGCACGGGCTGGACGACCTGGTCGCGGGTCTGCTCGGCGCCGACGACGGGGCGCTCGGCGCGCTGCGGGCCGGCAGCACCGGGGCGCTGCTGGCCAACGGCGTGAACAATCTGCCGGCCTACCTGGCCGGTGAGGCGGTGCTGCCGACCACCGACCACACCCGCCTGCTGGCCCTGCTGATCGGCACGAACGTCGGCCCGCTGGCCGCTCCCTGGGCGTCGCTGGCCACCCTGCTGTGGTTCGAGCGGTGCCGGGCGGCCGGGGTGGCGGTGCCGTTGACCCGGTTCGTGCTGACCAGCACCCTGCTCGCGGTGACCGGCACGCTCGCCGCGGTCGGCGCGTTGCTGCTGGTGAGCTGAGCCCGGTCTCCACCACTATCGAGGGATTCTCGGCCTGTTGCGGTGTATGCCCACCGGAGGCGTGTTAGCGACCTCTCGGGCGAGTTGACCGTTATGCTGGCCCGACATCGACACGAGTGGAGAACCGATGACATCGCACCGCGAGCTGGACACCGCCCAGACGGCCCCTTCGGACTACCGGCCGCCGACGATCCAGCGCCTGGGCACCCTCGCCGAGCTGACCAAGGGTGGCACCGTCGGTCCGGACGACGGCCTGGGTGGCGGCGGCGACGGTTCGCTCTGACCCGCCACCGTGGGAGGACCGCCGTTGCTCACGATCCGCCGGGCACAGCGTCGGTTCGGTCGTCGGGTGATCTTCACCGACCTGGACCTCGACGTCCCGGTCGGTGCCCGAGTGTTCCTGGGCGGCAGCAACGGATCCGGTAAGACCACGCTCCTGCGGTGCCTGTCCGGCACGCTGACCCTCAGCGCCGGACAGGCCACCGTCGGCGGCCACCCGGTCGGCTCACTGCCCGCCCGGCGTTTGACCGGTGTCTGCCTCGCCCCGGAACAGGGCCTCTACGAGCAGCTGTCGGCGCGGGAGAACGTGGCCCTCGTCGCCCGACTCCGGCTGCCCCGGCGAGCCGTCCGCGCCGCCGTCGCCCGGGTCGAAGCCGAACTGGACCTGGCCGGCTACGCCACCGTCCCGGTGCAACGGTGCTCGGCGGGGATGCGGGCCCGGGTCAGCATCGCGCGGGCTCTCGTCGCCGAGCCCACGCTGCTGCTGCTCGACGAGCCGGGCCGCTCTCTCGACGAGACGTCGAGGCTGCTGTTGTGGCAGGCGCTCGACCGGCGGCCCGAGCTGAGCTGCGTGATCGCGTCGCACCTCGCGGACGACCGCGACCGGTGCCAGTCCGCCCTGACCCTCACGGCGCCCCGATGACGACGCCGGTCGTGTCGTGACACCGACCACCTCGGCCACGACCACCAGCCGACCGGTCGGTCGCCGGGCCGCCGGGGCCAGTCCGAGCGCGATGATCCTCGCCCTGGTCCGCCGTGATCTCGGCGACCCACGGCAGTTCCGGCTGCCACTGCTGCTGGACCTCACCTTCGGGGTGGTGAACCTTGTCGTCTTCCTGTTCATCTCCCGGGTGCTCACCCCCTCCCCGGGCACCGACCTCGTCCACTCGCACAGCTACTTCGACTTCGTGGCGGTCGGCATCACCTTCCTGCTCGTCCTGCAGGCCGCCACCACGCAACTGACCGGCCGGGTGATCCGGGAACAACGCAGCGGGACACTGGAGTTGCTGGCCGCCCAACCCGTGCCGGTCATCGCGCTGGCCATCGGGACCGCCGGCTACCCGTTCCTGTTCGCCCTGCTGCGTTCCTGCGTCTACCTGGGCATCCTCGGGAGCGTGCTCGGCCTGCGTACCGGCCGGGCCGACTGGTGGGGAGTCGCGGTGCTGCTGATCGCCGGCACCGCGTCGGTGCTCGGCATCGGCATCGCGCTCGCGGCGTTCACCGTCGCCGTCGGGCACGGCGACGCCGCCGCCCGGCTGTTCGTCGTCGGACTCACCTTCGTGTCCGGCACGTACTTCCCGGTCTCCGAACTCCCCGGCCCCCTGCCGGAGCTGACAGCGGTGCTGCCCAGCCGGATCGCGCTGGACGGCCTGCGCGCCGCGCTGGCCGGCGGCGACTGGGCCCGGTCGGCCGGCGCGCTGCTCGGTGCCACCGCGCTCCTGCTACCGCTGTCGAGCTGGGCCTTCGCGGGCGCGCTGCGGGTCGCCGCCGGCCGCGGCGCCCTGAA
This sequence comes from Micromonospora sp. NPDC005215, assembly GCF_040607915.1. Taxonomy (NCBI): domain Bacteria; kingdom Bacillati; phylum Actinomycetota; class Actinomycetes; order Micromonosporales; family Micromonosporaceae; genus Micromonospora; species Micromonospora sp. NPDC005215. The sequence continues at coordinate 29,645 of NZ_JBEXHQ010000023.1, forward strand.
ACGCGATTGAGGTACGACATGCTCCGTCCGACACCGTTCGACCTCGCCACCGGAACGCTGCTCGGTGTCGCCGCGCCACCGCCGCGTCGGCCCGTGCCGGCCGGCGTACCGGACCCGTTGGACGCGCTCGACGCCGCCGTGCTGGCCGGCCTGACCCGCCCACCGTGCGTTGTCAGTTTCTCGGGCGGGCTGGACTCGTCGCTGATCCTGGCGGTGGCCGTCCGGGCGGCCCGGCGCGAGGGGCTGCCGGACCCGGTCCCGGTGACCTGGCGGTTCACCGCGGCCCCCCGGGCCGACGAGTCGGACTGGCAGCAACGGGTGATCAGGGCACTGGGGATCGGCGGATCGTGGCAGATCCTGCGGGCCGACGACGATCTGGACCTGGTCGGGCCGGTCGCCCGCCGGCTGCTGCACCGCCACGGGGTGGTCCATCCGGTCAACCTGCACCTGCACCTGCCCATCGCCGAGTTGGCAGCCGGCGGCGCGCTGCTCACCGGTGCGGGCGGCGACCAGATCCTGGCCGGGTGGCGTCGCCCACCGGCGACCTCGCTGCGCGGCCGGCTGTGGTGGCTGCGGCACACCGCGCGTACCCGGCAGGGGCCGGCGGAGGTCTTTCCGTGGCTGCGCGCGACTGTCGCCCGGGAGGCGCACCGCGCGCAACGGGCCGAGCAGCGTGCCGAACCGCGCCGCCTGCGGCAGCGGATCGCCTGGCACACCCGGCGACGGGACCTACTGATGACCTGCTCGACGCTTGCCGCGTTGGCCGCCGAGCACCGGGCGACAGCGATTCAGCCGCTGCTCGACGAGGCGTTCCTGGCCGCGCTGGCGCTGCGCTGCGGCGACCACCGCGGGATCGGCCGGGACCGGCTGCTCGCGGAGATCGTCCGGGGCGCCCTCCCGACCGAGGTCACCGCGCCGCGCCGCAAGGCCCGCTTTCTCGAGGTGTTCTTCCGGACGCCGACCCGGGAGTTCGTGCGCGGCTGGGACGGCTCCGGCGCCGATGAGGAGTTGGTGGACGCGGAGGTTCTCCGCCGGCTCTGGTCCCAGTGGCCGATTCCCGGCGGCACCGCCAGCCTGGTCCAACAGCTCTGGCTGGCCGCCAACCCGCCCGACTCCGTCCGCCGGCCGGAGCGGGCCGACATCGACGTGGAGGTCAGGTCGTGACAGAGCAGGAGATCGTGCACCGGATCGACCCCGACCGGGTGGCCTGGCGGGTCGCCGGTGACGAGGTGGTCGTGCTGGACACCCGCAACTCGGTCTACTTCGGGTTGGCTGCCACCGGGGCGCTGCTGTGGCGCCGACTGGCGACCGGGGCCACCAGCGCGGAGCTGGTCACGGCACTGGTGGAGACCGCCCCGGTGGACCGGGAGCGGGCCCGAGCCGACGTGGCCGCGTTCCTGGCGGACCTCCGCGGGCACGGGCTGCTGGTGCGGCGGCCCTGACCGATCCTCGTCGTCCGGACGGACGCCAGGTGCGGCCGGGCGGGTCGGCGAGGAAGCAGCCGCACCGCCCGCCCGCCCGCCCGGCCGGCCCGGCAGGACGGCGGTCAGCCGCGATCGCTGCGCTGGGCCGCGCGCACCTCGCTCAGCGCGGCCGGGAGTCGTCCGGCGTTGCGGGCCAGCCGACCCAGGTGCGCCAGCAGCAACCCGACCGGGCCACGTCGGGCCAGCGGGCTGGCGTGCCGCATCGACGCCGGTGTCGGGAACAGCCGCGGGCCGAGGTGCCGCAGTCGGTCGGCCACACCGGACAGTTCGGCGAACTGCGCGATCGTCAGGGCGGCGGGCGAGGCGCGGTGGGCCCGCAACCACAGCGCCGGCGTGCCCTGTCGGGGCAGGACCAGCGTGGCGGCCAGGGCCGCGCCCGCCGCGTTCAGGCGCAGACCGAGCGCGAACGACGGCAGGGCGCCGGTCAGCGCGGCGAGGTCGGCCGCCGATCGCCAGGTGTCGACGGGAAAGACCTCCAGCGCCCGCCGCAGGTCGGCGCGCGGCCGGTCGGAGCGGCCCGGTGCGGCGGCGTGCAGGGCCACCAGCAGGGCGGTGCCGGCCTCGTTCGGCACCGCGACCAGGCCGCCGGCCAACCTGATCCGTTCCGCCGAGGGCCACAGCCCGGTCCACAGCGCCTCCGGATCGGCCACCCCGTGAAAACCGCGATGCAGGTCGATGGTGAGCGACAGCGGGCCGGGCAGCCGCCACGGTCGCTCGTACCAGTGCGACAGGTGGTCGGGTCGACCCTCCGGGAGCGCGCTGTGACAGCCGAGGTCGCCCAGCGTGCGCTGCGCGAGGCCGAACGAGGCGGGCGCGACAAGCAGGTCGATGTCGGTGTAGACCCGGTGCCGCTGCTGGCCCAGCCGGCGGGCCAGCCCGGCCCCCTTGAGCAGGACGGCTTCCACGCCTCGTTCGGCCAGTGCGGCGGTGACGCGGGCCGCGGCGGTGTCGAGGCTCAGGCAGCGGACCGCCTCCGGTAGGGCCCTCACCGGGTCGCTCCCACGGCCGAGGTGGCGGCGACGGTGTCGGCGAGCAGTCGGTGGGTGTCGTCGAGGGCCGCCCAGTCGCGCGGCCGGGTCAGCTCCCACGCCGGCAGGGCGGCGAGCGACAGCAGCACGGCCGGGTCGGAGGGCAGCTGCCCGAACGACCGCTGGCTGGCGAGCCGAGCCAGCAGGGTGGCGCCGGGCAGTCGGGTCAGGGTTACCGCGGCGCCCCAGTGCAGGAACAGCCAGCCGCCCAGGGGAACGCGGGGCGCGATCGGGGGCAGGCCCACCCGCAGCCGGTCGCCGGACCGGACCGGCCGGCTGGGCAGGGCCGCGCCCGGCACGGGCTGGCGCAGGTCGACGCAGCGGGGGCCGGCGAAGGCGTCGGCGCGGTCGACGACCAGGATGTCGTCGGTCAGGATCGGCACACCCCGGGCGGCCAGGGCGGCGAGCAGGCTGCTCTTGCCGGCGGTACGCGGCCCGAGCACCGCCCAGGCCCGGCCGGCGAGCACGAACGCGCCACTGTGGAACGTCTCCCGACCGGTCCACCGGTTGACTGTCGTCGCCACCGGCGCGAGGTACGGGTGGGCCAGCACGTCCGGGGCGAGCGGTGGGCCGTAGAAGGTGGCGGTGCCCCGCAGCCGGTCCACGCAGAGGGTCCGGCCGTCGGCGAGGATCCGGGTGCCCCGCCGGTCGTTGAGGGGCACCGGCGGTGGTGGCGGGGTGTTGCGCTGCCCGACCCGTACGGCGGGCCACCCGAGGGCGGGGCCGTCGGCCGGTGGCAGCTCGGTCACCCCGTCCAGCCCGTGCACCCGCAGCCCGTACACGCCTCGTCCGGCTGTCGGCATGATCTCCCCGCTCATCGTCTGGTCAACGATCATGGACGGCGACGCGGTGCGGGTGGCGCTCGTGGTGACGCGCCACCCGCACGCTTGCCCGACGAGCGTCAGCGCAGGCTGCCGCTGACCAGGCGCAGCTTCTCGGATTCGGCGAGCCTGCGGGCCTCGGCCTTCTGCCGGGCCACCGTCCCGCTGTCCGTCCTGGACAACGCCGCGACGGCGGGTGACGGAGACGGAGTGCCGCCCAGCGCGTCGATGTTGTAGCCGACCCAGAAGGGCCCGAGCGTGTCGACGGCGAACGTCAGCGCGATGTGCACCGACGCGCCGGGGGCCAGACCGCCCAGCTCAAGCGGAATGCTCAGGGTCGTGCACAGACCACCACCGGGTGGACTGGTGGCCGGCGCGTCCATCGACAGGTTGCGCACCACCAGCGTGCGCCCGTCGCTGACGGTGATCGAGTTGGTCGGCATGGCCGGGTTGATCAGGCGCAGGTGGGAGTAGACCGCCGGAGTCGTACCGCCGGGCAGCGGGGCGCCGTTCACCTGGCTGAGGCTGCTGATCCGGATCCGAGCCTGGGTGATCGGGTAGAGCGACCGGTTGGTGATGGTCCGCCGGATGACCAGCCGGCCCGGGGCGCGTACCCGGTTGGGTTCGGCCGACTGGGCCACGTTCGGATCGAGCAGGGTCGACTGCATCGAAGCGTTCTGCTCGTAGATGCCGAGGCTGTTGTGTGGCGACGGTGAGCCCAGGGCGGACGGTACCCCGTTGATCGGCCCGTGCACGGTGGCCGCCAGCCGGAAGTCGGTCGCGTTGTCATTGGTGTCGTGGGGCACGGCGGCGACTCGGAACCGGATCCAGGCGAAGTTCACGAACGGTGGGCTCCCGAAGGGCGGCAGGGCCTTGCCCTCGACGTAGCCGGGCGTCGAGCCGGCGGCGTCGGTGACCGTCTGCGCGGTGTCCGGGGCGATCAGCCGGATGCCCCCCTGACCGAGGCTGGGCACGACGAGGTCGGGTTGGATGTTGGTGAGGGAGTAGTCGCTCGCCGCCAGCAGCCACCCTCGGTTCGGCGGCAGTGGGCGCTCGGTGCCGGGGATGGTCACGGAGAGCCCGCCGGGCGCCTGCACCTTGAAGCCGGCGATCGGCAGGTTCAACGCGGTGGTGTTGACCACCGAGACGAACTGGTCGGCGACGCCGGCGATGCCGGACTGGGCGAACTGCTCGACCAGCAGCTGCCCGGACGCGGCGGAGACCTCGATGGTGACGGTGTTCGACACCGCCTCGGCGTTCGGGTTGACGCCGTCGTACTGGACCCGGAAACGGTTGAGCCCGAACGCGGGCATCTGCAGGTCGAACGAGGCGACGTTGAGCGCCAGCGGGAAGGTGCCCAGCGGGGTCTCCACGCCGTTGGGCAGCTCGTCGATGAGCGACACTGTGCCGTTGGCGACGCCGGGCCCGACCAGGACCTCGAAATGCACCGGGGTGCCGAAGGTGGCGGCGTGGGTGGACACGGTCAGCGTGACCGTGCTGGCCGGCTGGATGACGATCCGGACCGGTTTGGTGGCGACGAACCCGTTGGCGTCCGTCACCTGGATGGTGGACAGGTACGCCCCGGCCACGGTGGGCCGGCCGGAGAGCAGTCCGGCGTCCGGAGCGAGGCTCAGACCGGGCGGCAACGACCCCGCCGCGACGCCCCAGGTGAACGAGGCGGTGCCGCCGGTGACGGCGAGTTGGTCGGCGTACGGGGCGCCGACCTCACCCAGCGGTGGCGGCGGGAAGTTCAGCACGGGCGCCTTGTTGACGGTCAGCACGACCAGCCGGGTGCCGGACTTGCCGGCGGAGTCGACCACCCGGACCACCATCGGGTAGACGCCCTCGTCGGTGGGGACGCCGGAGACGCCGTTGCTCACCGGGTTCAGGCTCAGCCCCGGCGGCAGCGTCCCGGACGCCAGCGACCAGACGTACAGGGGTACGCCGTGGGTGACGTTCAGCGTCGCGGTGTAGGCGACGCCGACGGTGGCGGAGGCCGGCGCGTTGAACAGCAGCGTCGGGGAGATGTTGGCGGTGACCTCGTGCGACGGGGCCGATTCCGGGCCGGTCCCCGCCACGGTGCGGGCAGCCACGGTGAACCGGTAGGTGACAGTCGGGGTCAGACCGGTGACGGTCTGCGTGCTGGCCGGGCCGAAGGTCTGGGTGGCCTGGCGCACCCCGGCGATCCACGGGGTGACCTCGTAACCGGTGATGGGTGACCCGCCGTCCGGGCCGGGTGTCCAGCTCAGCAGCGCCGTGGCGGTGTCGGCGGTGACCGCGATGATGGTCGGCGCGCCCGGCAACGCCATGATCTTGGCAGCGGCGGAGGGCTTGCTGGTCGGGCCGGTGCCCTCCGCGTTCCGTGCGGCGACAGTGAAGGTGTGGGTGCCGTTGGCGGTCAGCCCCTCGACCTTCTGGGTGGTCGTCGACGCGTCGAAGGTCACCGTCCTCACCTTCCTACCGTTGCGGTACGCGGTGACCACGTAGCCGGTGAGGGCGGAGCCGTGGTCGGCTGGCGCCTGCCACGTCACAGTGGCCGTGCCGGCGCGCCAGAACGCGTCCGGCCGGGCCGGGGCGGCCGGTGGCTGCGCCGGGGCGGCTCGTTGCGTGGTGACAGCCGGCGCTGTGACCGGCGCCGTCAGGGCTGTGGGGGTACGACTCGGGGCGCGCGCCGCGGCCGCCGTGGGTGCGACGAGCAGAGCGACGATCAGCGCCAGAATTGCGGCGCAGGCCGTGACGGCCCGTGGACGGGCACGGAGCACTGGGGACATGAATGTTTTCTCCCTCTCCCGGGGATGAGGACCACCGCGGATGGGGGAAGGAGACAGGCCACCGGCTGACAGTCCTGTGGCGGCCACGTGTCTGATGCCCCCGGCCGCAGGGCAACTGGCGGAAACCCGACTGTCGCTCACGGAACGGCTTTCACGTGCTGAGCGACGAGCCTCTATCTACTTCTACCAGTTTTCCCAGCTCAGACGACATCTCGGCGATGGGAGTGTCGTAGCGCGGGCGGTGGCTGTCCGGAACCCGACTGCCGTCGGGTCGCCGGTTCGGCGGCCCGACGGCACTGTCGCGTCAGTCCTGGCGCACCGCGAGCTGAAGCTCGGTGACGCCCTTCTCCGGCTGGTCCGGGCAGTAGTCCAGGTACACCTCGCGGGCGAAGCCGTCGGCGCGGTAGCCGTTGTCGTCGATCCATCGGGCCAGCACCTGCATGCTCTGCTCGACGTCGTCCATCGCGCCATGATGGACGATCGTCGCGGCGGCGCCCAGCGCGGGCAGGTCGCGCACCTCGACATCGGGAACTGTCGACGCTCCGACCGCGACGGTCACCCCGGCGTGCACAAGCACCGCGTCGCCGTCGCCCTCCGCGGCCGGCTCGTACCAGGCGATGGTCGGCCCCGCCGGGGTGATCCCGGCGGTGGCCAGCCGGCGGAACAGCTCCGGGTAGAGCGGCCCGATCACCGGGCTGATGTCCTGGCTCTGGTAACTCGGCGCGAGCGCGGTCAGCTCCGCGACGCGCACCGGTGCGATCTCCTTCAGGACGACGTCCTGGGTACTCATCGTGCCCTCCGACTCGATCATCCGGAGCCTCGCCTCGACCGCTGCCAGCCGAGCGGCGTCCGCAGCCAGTTGATCTTCCAACTGGGTACGCCGCAGCCGCAGCATGCCGCGCAACTCGACAACGTCGACGGCGTCGTCGACGATGACCCGCACCTGCTCGAGAGTGAGGCCCAGCTCCTTCAGGGCGATCACCCGGTTGAGCCGGCGCAGCTGGTCCGCGCGGTAGGACCGGTACCCGGTATGGGGGTCGACGGCGGCCGGACGCAGCAGCCCGATGCTGTCGTAGTGGCGCAGCATCCGCACTGACACCCGGCCGAGTCGGGCGAAGTCTCCGATGGTGAACATGGTCCCCTCACGCTCGTCCCTGACACGGTGTCAGAGTCAAGCGTGGGGTCGTCCGACCGACGAGCGGCGGGCCGGGCGCGGGCCGACCAACCGGCGGACCACCGGCGCGGCGTTCCACCGGGCGGCACCGACCAGATCGCGGGCGTGCTCCAGGACTGTGTAGTCGGGCCGGTCGAGCCCGTCGGCGATGGCCCGGTCGAGGTCGTTGCCACACCGGCTCAGCACGGTGTCGAAGTCGCGGCGCACCGGCTCCTGCAGGTCGTAGCCGAAGGAGCGGTGCAGCCGGGCGAAGAGCGGCTTGTAGAGCCGGACCCGCTCGTGCAACCCCGACGAGTACGACATCGGGTTCTTCGGCCGGCGCAGGATGTAGTCGGGCAGCACGTCGGCGAACGCCCGCCGGACGATCCACTTCTCCTGCCCGTCGCGCAGTTTCAGGTTCAGCGGCAGCCGCATCGCCAACTCCACGACGCTGAGGTCGAGAAACGGCACCCGCGCCTCCACCCCGTGTCCCATGGCCGCCCGGTCGACCCGCTGCAACTCCGTCCGGCACAGGTTGCGGATCCGGTGCAGGAACAGCCGGCGAGCCGCGGCCTGGCCGACCTGGTGGTACATCGGATATCCACCGAACAGCTCGTCGGAGCCGTCGCCGGTCAGCACCACCTTGATGCCCAGGTCACGCAGGCGGCGGAAGATCGGCACCGAGACCACCGCGTTGATGATGTCGCCGTACTCGGTCAACTCGGAGATCCGGATCGCCTCGCGCACGTCGGCGAGCCGGATGTCGCGCGGGCGCAGCTCGACCACGACGTGCGGCACGTCGAGGTCGGCGGCGAGCCGCCGGGCGTACGCGACGTCGGGGCTGTCCGCGACGCCGACCGTCACCGCGACGCAGTCCCGGTGGATGTCCCGCACCTGCCGCAGCATCAGCGAGCTGTCCAGCCCACCGGAGAGCACCACCCCGACGGTCAGGTCGGTCTCCACCCGCATCCGGATGGCGTCGCTCAGCGCGGCACGAACGAGCAGGGCGGCCTCGTCCGGGTCGTCGATGACCGGCAGGCCCGCGCCGATGCTGAGCAGGTCGACGTAGGGGTTGAGTCGGACGTGCCCGTCCGCCTCCGCCCAGCCGTGGTGCCCGGGTGGCACCTCGACGATCGGGGCGCCGTGCCCGACGAGCGCCTTGACCTCGGAGGCGAGCTGCAGGCAGCCGGGCCGACGGGACCAGTACAGCGGTTTGACCCCGAGCGGGTCGCGGGCCAGGTAGGCCCGGCCGGTGCTCCGCTCGACGGCCACGAACGCGTACTCGCCGCGCAGCCGGGTCACCGCCGCCTCACCCCACTGCTGGAACGCGGCGAGCAGCACCTCGGTGTCGCTCTCGGTCCGGAACGCCTGCCCGAGACGGGTCAGCTGCGTGCGCAGCTCCCGGTAGTTGAAGATCTCGCCGTTGAAGCAGAGCAGCCAGCGCTCGTCGCTCGAGGTCCACGGTTGCACCGCCCGGTCCCGGTCGACGACGCGCAGGCGGCGGGTGCCGGCGAGCAGCCCGCGCTCGGACCGGGTTTCGGTGACCTCGCCGCGCGGGGCCAGGACGGCGAGCATCCGCCGGAAGGTCGCCGGGTCGGCCTCGGGGCCGATGCTCAGCGCGATGCCGCACACCGGCTCAGACCCCCATCTCGGCTTCGTAGGCGCGGCGTAGGCGGCGCCGGGCGGCGGGTGCCAGGCACAGGTGCCACGCCTGCCCCTCGTCGATCACGTTGATCTCGCCGGCCTCCTGACGGGCCAGCAGCAACTCCGCCAGCGCCTGGCGCGCACCGAAACGTTCGAACCAGCTCAGCTCGACGTCGACGGAGTAGCCGAGGCAGTGCCCGCTGGGCAGCATCGCGGCGTAGCCCAGCCGGCGCAGCCGGTACTGGTGTTCGGCACTGCGGACCAGGCTGGTCACCCACAGTGGCGGGGTGTTCGGCGGGGCGGCGGCGGCGAACTCCCGCGCGAGGTCGTTGAGCAGCGCCACCACCTCCCGGCGGGCGCGGCGAAACAGCAGCCCGGCGGTCTGCGGGGTGGCGTCCGGGCGCAGTCGACGTCGCAGTCCGCGGGCGGCGCGGCCCAGCAGGGTCGCGGGCTGCTCCTGGTAGCGGAAACGCAGCAGGTCGCGGCGGCGCAGCCACTCCAGGTCCACCAACTCGGCGCTGCCGTTGACCTGGTCGTCGGTGACGAACGTCGGGGCGTCCTGCCACCACAGCACGTCGATGCGGGAGAGCAGGTAGATCCGCACCAGCGCGCCGAGGTCCCGCGCCGAGGTGCGCTCGTTGGGCTGGTAGCGGGCCATCTCCAGCAGCAGCGTCTCGCGGGCCCCGATCAGCCCCTGGGGGGTGGCGTCGAGGACGGCGGCGAGCGCGGGCTCCCGCAACCGCTCGTCGACGAGCACCTGGCGGGCCCGGGTGCTCGCCGCGTCGGCCAGGGCGCCCACCTCGACAAGCAGTTCGGCGACGGCAGCCCGGTAGGCGGCCAGGTCGGGCTCGACGGCGGACCGGCGGCGCGGGGTCGTGCCGGAGGGCCGGCGGCGGGGCGGCGCGGTGGATGAGACGGGCGAACCAGGTTGCTGTCCCGGACTACGGCTGGGCACTCGCATGACGGGGTCCCTTCTCCGCTCACGGCACTGGGTGGATCGCCCTGAAACACACCGTAATCAGCCGGACCGGGATGGATCGAACAATCCTCTGATTCACCCCCAAGAGAGCCGGATCTCGCGCCCGTCGGTACGCCGAACGGCGGCACGGGGCGTACCAGCGCGTGATCAGACGCTGACGGATTGCCGCCATACTTCGTCAATGGCTGACGACTTGGTTGGCGCGGTGAACCCCTTCGCGACGACCGCACTGCGGACCGCTCTGGTGGTCGTCGCGCACCCGGACGACGAGGCGCTGCTCTGCGGCGGCACCATCGCGCGCATGACCCAGGCCGGGATGGACGTCCACGTGGCCGCCCTGTCGCGCGGGGGGCAGGGCCGGGACAAGGCGTTCGACGCGTGCTGCGAGATCCTCGGGGCATCCGGCGAGGTGGGCGACCTGGCCTCCAACGACCTGCGTACCGACGGGGACCTGGTCACGATCACGGACGCGTTGATCGATGCTCGCCGCCCGGATGTCGTCATCACCCACGGCCCCGGCGCCGGGCAGAACTTCGCCACTACCGACTTCCGCCCGACCTTCTTCGTGGACGTCACGAACGTCTGGTGCGCCAAGATGAAGGCGCTCACCGCGTACCGGCAGATCCTCGACCGGGACTACATGACCGAGGAGTACCTGCGGGTCAAGAGTCGGTGGTGGGCACAGGTGGCAGGCCGCGACCGAGGGTTGTGCGAGGCCTTCGAGGTCGGCCTGTGGCGTCCCGCGGCGACCTAGCGCCTGGTTCGGGCGTCCGCCGGCACCAGGCCCTGCACCTCGGCGTACGACGGCAGCCCCGGCGGGGTGGCGAGCCCGCCCGCGCGGACCGCGTCGGCGACGGCGACGGCCGCGGCGAGCGCGGCCCGGAACAGCAGGGAGCCGGTGCTGACCCGGGCGACCCCGGCTTCGCCCAGCTCGTTTAGCGCCGGTCCGCCCGGCTGGTACAGCGCGTTCAGCGGACCGTCGATCCGCTCGCTGAGCACGCGCAGCGTCGCCAGGTCGACGGTGCCGGGCACGAAGATCCCGTCCGCCCCGGCGGCCCGGTAGGCACGGGCCCGGGCCAGGGTCTGCGGCAACGGGTCCGGCACCCCGAGCCACCACGTGTCGACGCGGGCGTTGACGAACAGGTCCGGCACCGCCGCCTTCACGGCCGCGACCTTGTCGGCGACACACCCCGGATCGGCCAGGGTGCCGTCGGCGCGCCCGTCCTCCAGGTTGATCCCGACCACGCCCAGCCCGGCCAGCTCCGCCACGTACCCGGCGACCGCCTCCGGGTCGTCATCGAACCCGGCCTCGACGTCGACGGTGAGCAGCACCGGCAGGCGCGCCAGCCGACGGGTCAGGGCCAGGGTTTCCGCGGCGGTGGCCGCGGTGCCGTCGGGTCGTCCGGCGGTCGCGGCGACCCCGAGACTGGTGGTGCCGATCGCCCGGTGGCCGCGCGCCGCGAGGGCCGCCGCCGACGCGTGGTCCCAGGCGTTCGGCAGCAGCAGCGGCCGGTCGCCGTGGTGCAGGGCGCGGAACTCCGCACGCCGGTCGGTCATCGGACGCTCACCTCCAGGGTCGTCGCCACCGTCAGGGTCGGGTGCGGCTCGTGGCACAGCGGGGCCCGGGTGCGCCGGCAGCGTTCGCGCAGCACGTCGAGCACCCCGGTGGCGAGGGCCAGGGCGTGCCGGTCGCCGGGGCAGCCGCGCTCCCCCGCCCCGAAGGTCAGCAGACCAGCGCCGGGACGGCCCGGCCGCAACGCCGCCGGCTCGGCGAACACCGTCGGGTCACGGTTCGCCGCGTCGAAGCGCAGAAGCACCGGGCTGCCCGCCGGCAGGTCTTGCCCACCCAGTCGCACCGCGCTCGCGGTGATCCGCCGGGTCGCCCGTACCGGCGGGTCGAGCCGCAGCACCTCGGCCAGCAGCTCCGCCGTCCCCGCCACGCCCGGCGGGTGGCCGCCCGGCAGGGGCAGCAGGTGGTGGGCGGCGGCGCCGATCAGGCCGGCGGTCGCGTCGCACGCCTGGACCAGCAGGCCGATCAGGTTCGCGCGTACCTCCGGCGCGGCCGGCGGCACCACCGCCAGCAGCGTCGCCACCGCCCGGTCGGCCCGCCGGACCACCGCCACGTCAACCCCCGGGTGGTACGCCGCAGCGACGACCGCGACCGCCGTCCCGGCGGCTACCGGATCGACGACACCGAGACGCCCGGCCAGCACCCGCAACGGCACCGACCGGGCCAGCTCCCGCATCACGTCGAGGCGGCCACCGGCGCGGTCCAGGACGGCGACGGTCCGCCGGGCCGCCTCCTGCCGCAGCTCGTCCGGGTCCAGCGCGTCCAGCGCGGTGACCACGATCGACCGGCGCTCGGCGTGGCGTCGCGGCGAGCTGAACCTGCTCACCGAGGCACGCAGCCAGGCGAGCGTGCCGGGCGGACCGCTGCCGACCGCCGGAACCCGGAAGGCCGGGTCGGTCAGCGCCGCCCGCACGTCCGCGTGCCGCGTCACCCACCACCCGCGCTCCGGCGCGAACGAGGGCGGGCCGCACGCCGGCATCGTCGCAGCGGGCGCGATGTCGGGCCAGGTGTCAGTCACCGCCCGACCGTAGAACCCGAACCCTTCGGCCCCCGCCGAACAATCCCGCCCCGGCCCGCGTCCCCGGGTCAGGCCCGGCCGCTGGCGGGTGCCGGGGGCGGGGTGGGCGCGAGGGTGGATGCGGGGACGTCCAGGGTTTCGGCGAGGGCGGTGCGACCGGTCGGGGTGAGTCGGACCGCGCGACCGGTGCCAGAGGTGATCCAGCCCAGGTCGGTGAAGCGGTCGCGCAGCGCCGCGCCGAGCGCGCCGGCCAGGTGCGGGCGGCGCTCGGTCCAGTCCAGGCAGTCGCGGACCGCCGGGCGTCGAGCGGCGCGCAGGGCATCCACCAGTACGCCCAGCTCGGCCGCCCACGCCCAGCCCTCGGCGGTCAGCGTCAAGCCGCTGGTGCGGTCCAGTCGTCCGTCGGCCACCAGCGCGTCGTACACCAGCACGCCCAACCGCCCGGCCAGGTGGTCGTAGCAGGTCCGGGCGTACGCCAGGGCGGCGCTGGCGGTGGCCGCGCGCAGCGAACCGGCCGGCGCCGGTGGGGCCGGAGCGTACCCGGCCAGGTCCTCGATCAGCTGGGCCACCGACGGCCCGGCCAGCCGCAGGTAGCGGTGGCGGCCCTGCCGCTCCTCGACCAGCAGGCCGCCGTGGACGAGTCGGGTGAGGTGGTCGCTGGCCGTCGACGGCGCGACCCCGGCCCGCCGGGCCAGCTCGCCGGCTGTCCAGGCCCGACCGTCGAGCAACGCCACACAGATGCCGGCCCGGGTGCCGTCGGCCAGCAGGGCCGCCAACTTGGCCATTGCGCGGCCCTCGGTGCCACCACTCATGCCGCCATCATCGCCCCGACGAGCGGCGCACCGACAATCCGGGGCCGCCGACGGGAGCCCGCCACGGGCCACTCGTCCCGGTCGGGACAGTTGGCGGATGGTGAGCCAGTGACGCGCTTGCCCGCCGCCCTACTCTGAAGGAGCCACGGCGCCACTTCGGCAAGTCGGGGCCCTAGCGCCCGCAGCCTGGGCGGATAGAAGTAGCCGCATGAACTGGACGACGTTCAGAAGCGACCGCACCCCCCGCCGACTCCGCGCCGTGGCCGACCTGCGATTTCCGGCCAGCGGGCGCGAGCATCTCCGGAATCAGTACCCCCATCTCAGCGACGACGACATCGTCGTCGTCGAGTCCGCGACGCGGCAGTGGTTCCGGCTGGCCGTCCGCCAGAGCGGCGCGAAGCTGTCGATGCCGTCGGTGGTCGTGGGCGACCTGTGGCAGGCACTGACGCTGCACGCGCAGGACTACTCCACCTTCTGCGACGCGGCGTTCGGGCGCCCTCTGCACCACCAGCAGAGGTCTGCGACAGGCGGCGACCCGACCGACGCCGGTCGCAGCGCGCTGCTGCTCGCCACGCTTGACCACGCACGCCGGGACGAGGGCGGTGGCCCGACCAGCCTTCCCCTGCTGTTCCGGGTCGACCACGAGCTTCGCATCCCGGGCGGCAATCGCTACCTGGCCGACTGCGGAGGCCGAGGCGAATGCTTCCCGGTGTCCGAACGGGTCTGCCTGCAACACCTCGCAGGGCTCGGCAAGCGGCCCAAGCCACGCGGCATTCGCGGCGATCTGCCCTTCAACGACGGCCGCCACGGCTACGCCGGCGGCGCCGGTGGCGTAGGTGGCAGCGACTTCAGTGGCGGGGGCGACGGCGGGGGCGGCGACGGCGGGGGCGGCAACTGAGGCCCGGCCACCTGCCGAGTCCGCTCGCCCCCGGCCGCCCGCGCCAACACACACGGGACGCTCCGCGCCGCGGGCCTAGACGAGCAAGTCCTAACTCAAGACGGGGCTGGGGTTGCGGCGAAGGGCGCTCGCCATCCGCTTTGGCAGCCCGCCATGTCGATGTGCTGTTGAGCGATATACCTCAGAGGTATGAATATGACTCTGAGGTATATCGCTCACTACCGCGTCCGCCCCCACGGAGGTGACCGACAGTCACCGTCGGCCGTCGGCCGTCGGCTGCGCCCACCGCCCCAGGCAGGGTCAGGAATCACTCGTGCAGCGGGCGCGGCGCTCCGCGGCCGCATGCCACCAGGCGGGCGGGCTGGGGTGGGTGGTCACCGCGGTTGGCTGGTCCGGGTGCAGACCGAGTCCACGCAGCGCGGCAGCCCGGACACGGATGCCAACCCAGCCGTGCCAGCGACCGTCATCGCCAACGCCGCAGGCCAGATCGACGCGAATCGCGTCGGCCGCGAGGGGCATCCAGTCGATGCCCCTATCACGTAGTCAAGCGCGGACGGTGTCCATCGACTGCGGGCAACCCCTGATGTTCGGATAGGCCGCGATGGTGACCCACCCGGATTCCGGAGCGTTCATGGCGACCATGATCCCTGCTGTCGCCCGGCTTGGGAAGTGCGATCCGCCGGCAGTCGGTCATCGTCGCCGCCGCCGCCGGCAGCCCGCCGCGGCGCGGACGGCCACCCGGCAGGCGTCGACCAGATCCGCGTCGAGTTCGATGGCGTGCCGAGCCCGGTACTCGGCCGGCATCGACACATTCCGGCCCTCGGAGGCGACCCGCTCGACCCAGCCGCCCCGGAGCAGGTGCGGCGTGAGCGTCTGATCCGCGCTGTCCAGGTCGGCAAGGAGCGTCGGCAGGTCGATCCGGTCCGGTTGGCCGCTGCCGAGCCCCGCGAAGATCCTCTCGTACGGTCCGCCCTCGAACCCCACTCTGGACGAGACACCCAGCAGCACCCGCCCCTCGGCCGGCGGGCCGGCCGCCTGTGGCACATCGCCGGCCTGGACGGCGTGGATCGGCGTCGCCGTGGACACCCGTCCAGTCCGGCCACCGCCGGCAGAAGTAGTCACTAGCACCACTCGCCCACCGTGGAGCCAGGCCCGACTCCCGCAGGCACCTGAGGTGGCACTGGCCGTACCGGTCGTCGGTGCCGGACCGGTCCGGTCCGAGGAAATACGGGGCCAGGTACACCCGCGTCACGCCACTGAACGTCGTGGGAGCCGTTGTTCCGCACGTGGAACCCCCGCTCCGACGATGACGCCGCTTACGCTAGCGGAGCCGGGTCAGGGGCGTCACCGTCCGGTCCGTTCCGTCGTAGCTGCGGGCGGCGTCGAAGTGTCCCGTCGGGCGCTGCCCACCGGCGACGGCACGGGCCACTCGCAGGTCCGCGTCGCGGAACCGCAGGGCCAGGCTCAGATGCGGCACCCACGCTCCCGGGGCGTGCCACGGACGGTGCCCGTCGGCCTCGGCGAGGACGTCCCAGACGGCGGCGTGCAGCCGGGTCAGCGCCGGCGTCGGCCGGACGAGCCAGACCAGCGGGGCGCTGCCGTCGAGGACCACGACGCGGTCGAGCGCGACCGGCACCGGCAGCGCGGCGTCGAACAACTCGGCGAGGCGGCGCTCGACCCCGGGCGGGAACTCGTCGACGGCGGCGAGAGTCAGATGCGGCCGGTTGGTCGGGTGGATGTTGCGAGCCAGGCTGGGCAGCCCGGCGGCCGCCAACCGCTGCCAGACCGCCCGGACGGCTGTTTCCAACCCGGGCGAGCAGAGCAGTTCCACCGTACGCACGCGTTCACGCTATCCGGGTGGTCCCCGTCGTCCCGACAGCTCGGGGTGCCCGGTTCGGCAGCGCTGCCGCGTTGTCCGCTCAGGCGAAGAAGATCTCGTCGGGAATCGCAGTGTCCCCCTGCTCTCGGCATTTCGGTGAAGTAGCCGACGTGTCGCAATCGAACCCTCCCCGCTCCGATGACGGCCCGGCGACCCCTATCCGAGGAACGCAGCGCCCAGAGCCCTCACGTCCCCCGGCCCGACCCCCAACCGACCCCCTCGCCACCCCCAAGATCCGCGCAGGTTCGGGGAAACTGCTGCCTCCACGGCGTCTGAGGCAGCAGTTTCCCCGATGTTGCGCGGATCTTGCGGGCTGGAGGCGGGGCGCCGGGCGGGGTGTCGGCGGCGGGTTGTGCCGGTCGGCGCAGCGGCCCGGACCGCGTAATGAAAGGCTTGGCACATGAGTTCCGCACCTGCACAGCACGACGCACCGACCGACGCACCGATTGACGCCACCCTCGGCGGCACCGACGAGGTGAGCGCCTTCACCGATCTCGGCCTGCGCGCCGAACTGCTGGGCGCGCTCTCCGCCCTCGGGTACGAGGAGCCGACCCCCATCCAGCGGGAGGCGATCCCACCACTGCTGGAGGGGCGGGACCTCCTGGGTCAGGCGGCCACCGGCACCGGCAAGACGGCGGCGTTCGCGCTGCCGCTGCTGAACCTCATGACGCCCCACCGCCGCGATGGCGACCCGGTGGCGCTGGTGCTGGTGCCGACCCGGGAGCTGGCGGTGCAGGTCTCCGAGGCGTTCCACCGCTACGGCAAGGACCTGGGTGCGCGGGTGCTGCCGATCTATGGTGGGCAGCCGATCGGGCGGCAGTTGCGGGCACTGGACAGCGGCGTCGACGTCGTGGTGGCCACCCCGGGTCGGGCCCTCGACCACATCGCCCGGGGCACCCTGCGCCTCGGTGGGCTGGCCACGGTGGTGCTCGACGAGGCCGACGAGATGCTCGACATGGGCTTCGCCGAGGACATTGAGGCGATCCTGGAGCACGCTCCGGCAGAGCGTCAGACGGTGCTCTTCTCGGCCACCATGCCGTCGCGCATCGACGGGATGGCCCGCCAGCACCTGCGCGAGCCGGTCCGGATCGAGATCGGCCGGGAGCAGACGGTCGCGGGCGAGGCGCCCCGGGTGCGGCAGAGCGCGTACATCGTGTCCCGGGCCCACAAGCCGGCCGCGTTGGGCCGGGTGCTGGACGTGGAGTCGCCCACCGCGGCGATCGTGTTCTGCCGCAGCCGGGAGGAGGTCGACCGGCTGACCGAGACGATGAACGGCCGGGGTTACCGCTCCGAGGCGCTGCACGGCGGGATGAGCCAGGAGCAACGCGACCGGGTGATGGGCCGGCTGCGGGCGGGCACCGCCGACCTGCTGGTGGCCACCGACGTGGCGGCGCGTGGGCTGGACATCGAGCAGCTCACCCACGTGGTCAACTACGACGTGCCGTCCGCGCCGGAGTCGTACGTGCACCGCATCGGTCGGGTGGGCCGGGCCGGCCGTGAGGGCGTGGCGATCACTCTCGCCGAGCCGCGTGAGCACCGGATGATCAAGACCATCGAGCGGGTGACCGGTCAGCGGATCACCATCGACAAGATCCCCACCGTGGCCGACATGCGTACCCGGCGGTTGGAGCTGACCCAGGCGGCGCTGCGGGAGAGCCTGCTGGAGGACGACCTCGACCCGTACCGGGTGATCGTGGAGACGCTGACCGACGAGTTCGACCTGATGGAGGTCGCCCTCGCCGCCGTGAAGCTGGCCCACGAGTTGACGTCGCCGGGCTCCGACGACGAGGAGGAGATCCCGCAGGTGCCGGTGCGCGGTCCGCGCGAGGGTCGACCGGAGAGCGGTGGCCGGGGCGGCGACCGGCGGGGCGGGGGCCGGCCGCGCTCGGGCGGCGGCAACACCGTCCAGGTCTTCGTCGGCCTGGGCCGGCGGGCCGGCGTGCGCCCGCAGGATCTGGTGGGCGCGATCACCGGGGAGACCGGGATCCGTGGCCGGGACATCGGCTCGATCGAGATCGCCGACCGGTTCTCGCTGGTGGAGGTGCCGCAGGGGGTGGCCGACGAGGTGATCTCCGGGTTGCGGCAGAGCACGATCAAGGGCCGCAAGGCCACAGTGCGCCGCGACCGTGGGGGCGACGAGCGCTGAGCGCGCCGCCGGCGACCGCCGGGGTACGACGGTCGCCGGCGCGGCGGATCAGAAGGAGTACGGGCCGAAGCGGCCCCAGGCCACCACGGCGGCGAGCACGAGCAGCACCGAGCAGGTGATCGCGCCCTGGATCTCGGTGCGACGCCCCTCCTGCGTGTCCCGCTTCTTCACGTCGCGCAGGTGCACCAGGATGCCGCCGACCATGACGACGACCAGCCCGACGGCGGCGAGCGGGGTGAGCACCGTGGCGATGCCGGTGAGCGGGGGCAGCACCAGCCCGACCGCGGCCAACAGCTCGACGGCGCCGAGCGCCTTGACCTGGGTCGGCGGGACCGGGTCCACCCACCGCATCAGCTCACGCAGCTTGTCCTTGGGCTGGGTCAGCTTGGCCAGTCCAGCGCCGGCGAAGACGACGGCGAGCAGGATCTGGATGATCCAGAGCACCAGATTCACGGGGGTTCCTCCAGGGGGACGCCGCACGGCGAAGAGGTAGTTGAGGGTTCAAGCGAGACAGTAGACCTCTCCCCCGCGTACCAGAGAACCCCCGCCGTCTGTGCAGACGGCGGGGGTTCCGGTGTGCGGAGCGTCAGGCCGCGAAGAGCGCCGGTCCGTCCAGCGTCTTGACGTCGGCCGGGCGCAGCGCCAGGGCGAGCACGTCGGCCACGTCGGCCAGGGTGTGCACGGTCAGCGCCTCGCGCACCTCGGTCGGCAGGTCGTCCAGGTCGGGCTCGTTGCGCGCCGGGATGATGACCTCGGTGAGGCCGGCCCGGTGCGCGGCGAGCAGCTTCTGCTTCACCCCACCGATCGGCAGCACCCGACCGGAGAGCGTCACCTCGCCGGTCATCCCGAACTCGGGGCGGACCGGGCGGCCGGTGACCAGCGACGCCAGGGCGGTGACCATGGTGATGCCGGCGCTCGGGCCGTCCTTGGGCACCGCGCCCGCCGGGAAGTGGACGTGGATCCGGCGCCCGGCCAGGACGTTCGGGTCGATGCCGAACCGGCGCCCGTTGGAGCGCAGGTAGGAGAGGGCGATCTGCGCCGACTCCTTCATCACGTCGCCGAGCTGACCGGTCAGGGTCAGCCCCGGCTCGCCCTCCATGCTGGTCGCCTCGATGAAGAGCACGTCCCCACCGGCGCCGGTGACGGCGAGGCCGGTCGCCACGCCGGGCACGGCGGTGCGCTCGGCCGACTCCGGGGTGAACTTCGGTCGCCCCAGGTAGCCGGTGAGGTTGTCGGTGTCTACGCGTACCGCTGTCGGGTCGGTCGCCAGCGTCACCGCCACCTTGCGCAGGATCTTGGCCAGCGCACGCTCGAGCTGCCGGACTCCGGCCTCCCGGGTGTACTCGCCCGCGATCAGCGCGAGAGCTTCGTCAGCGACGCCAACCTCGTCGGCGGTCAGCCCGGCCCGATCCCGCTGCCGGGGCAGCAGGTGGTCGCGGGCGATGGCGACCTTCTCGTCCTCGGTGTAGCCGTCGAGCGTGACCAGCTCCATCCGGTCCAGCAGCGGGCCGGGGATGGACTCCACCACGTTTGCGGTGGCGAGGAACAGCACGTCGGACAGGTCCAGGTCGACCTCCAGGTAGTGGTCCCGGAAGGTGTGGTTCTGGGCCGGGTCGAGCACCTCCAGCAGGGCGGCGGCCGGGTCGCCGGCGTAGCCGGCGGAGACCTTGTCCACCTCGTCGAGGAGCACGACCGGGTTCATCGAGCCGGCCTCGCGCAGCGCGCGGACGATCCGACCGGGCAGCGCGCCCACGTAGGTGCGCCGGTGACCGCGGACCTCCGCCTCGTCGCGGACTCCGCCGAGCGAGACCCGGACGAAGTTGCGCCCGAGGGCCCGCGCCACGGACTCGCCGAGGCTGGTCTTGCCCACTCCGGGAGGACCGGCGAGGGCGAGGACCGCGCCGGAGCCGCGACCGCCGACCACGCCGAGGTTGCGCTCGGCCCGCCGGTTGCGCACGGCCAGGTACTCCAGGATGCGGTCCTTCACGTCGGCCAGGCCGGCGTGGTCGGCGTCGAGCACCGCCCGGGCCGCAGCCAGGTCGGTGTTGTCCTCGGTACGCGTGCCCCACGGCATTTCCAGCACCGTGTCGAGCCAGGTGCGGATCCAGCCCGCCTCCGGTGAGGAGTCACTGGCCCGTTCCAGCTTGCCGACCTCGCGCATGGCCGCCTCGCGGACCTTCTCCGGCAGCTCGGCGGCCTCGACCCGGGACCGGTAGTCGGCCGAGCCGTCCGGCTCGTCCTCGCCCAGTTCCTTGCGGATCGCAGCGAGCTGTTGGCGCAGCAGGAACTCCCGCTGGGACTTCTCCAGCCCCTCCCGGACGTCACTGTTGATCTGCTCGGTGACCTCCTGCTCGGCCAGGTAGTCCTTCACCCAGCCGACAAGCAGCTCCAACCGGGCGGTGACGTCCGGCGCGCCGAGCAGTTCGGTCTTCTGGTCCAGGGTCAACCAGGGCGCGTAGCCGGCCGAGTCGGCCAGCTCGGACAGGTCGGTCATCCGCTCCACCGCGTCGATGACCTGCCAGGCGCCCCGTTGCTGAAGCACGGAGGTCACCAGGGCGCGGTACTCGCGGGCGAGTTCGCGGGCGCGGCCGGCGGGAGCGGGTTCGTCGAGTTCGGTCGCCTCGACCCAGAGTGCGGCGCCGGGGCCGGGCACGCCGGAGCCGATCCGGGCCCGGGACAGGCCACGGATGACGGCGGCGGGCTCACCCTCGGGTAGCCGGCCGACCTTCTCGATGGTGGCGACGACGCCGACCGGGCCGTACTCGCCGTCGATGCGCGGCACGGCCAGCAGCTTGCGGTCGCCGGTCGCCCGGGCCGCGTCGATCGCGGCCTGGGTGGTCGGGTCGAGGGTCACCGGGATGACCATGCCGGGCAGCAGCACGGCGTCGGTCAGGGGAAGTACCGGAAGAGTTGCCATCGAACACCTGCTATCGCGTTGAGTTGAGCGTGTCTCACTCAAGTAACAAAGCGTTCCCCTTGTTCCGGACTGTGACCCAGACCACGTGACCGAGGGCTTCGTCGGGCCGCCCGCACCGGTGGCGGCCCGACGAGACACCTCAGGTGATCTTGTTCTTGACCGTGTTCACCACCGAGCCGGCAACACCCGGGTTGGTGCCGTACAGGCGCGGATCCCCCGGCGGCAGCACCGGCTCCGGGGCGTTCGCCCGCGGGCCGTCGCCGTACCGGAACTCGCCCTTACCGTCCGGGGTGGGCCCGGACGCCCAGCGTCCCTGCGAGGCGTCGGTGCCCGAGGAGAAGCTCAGGTAGGTGTAGCCGAACTCCTCGGTGAACTCGTCGGAGTCCGGGAACGCGTCCGGCACCGGCATGTCCTCCAGCCCGTCCTCCTTGAGCTGCTCGATCGCCGCCAGCCACATGTTCTGGTGCATGGTGTCGCGGGCCAGCAGGAAGCGCAGCATCTGCTTGACGCCGGGATCGTCGGTCATGTTGAACAGCCGGGCGACCTGGAGCCGACCCTGCGCCTCAGCGGTGACGTTGAGCTGGAAGTCGGCAAGCAGGTTGCCGCTCGCGGTGACGAACGAGCCGTTCCACGGCACCCCGTTGGAGTCGGCGGGCAACGGCCCGCCCCCACTGTGGATGAAGTGCGCCGGGTTCGACCCCGCGTAGGTCGCCGCGCCCCCGGGGTCCTCCGCGATCCCCTCCGTCAGCGACAGCGGGGCGTTGTCCAGCAGGCGGGTGATCATCGTGACGATCATCTCGACGTGGCCCATCTCCTCGGTGCCGACGTCGAGCAGCAGATCCTTGTACTTGCCGGGCAGCCGGCAGTTCCAGCCCTGGAAGAGGTACTGGTTGGCGACTGTCATCTCGCCCCACTTGCCGCCCAGCACCTCCTGCAACCGGCGGGCGAACGCGGCGTCCGGACCGTCCGGCTTGGCCTCGAACTGCAGATCCTTGACATGACTGAACATCTGACCCCCTCGATCCGGGAAGGCTGGTAGCGAGGCGTTCCCCTCCCGGTGACCCGGTCGGGCCGACCCGCGTCCCGCCGGGGTCAGGCCACCGGCCGCGCCACGGGCAGCAGTACCTCCAGCGCCACACCGCGCGGCCGCAGTCGGTGCACCCGCAGCGTTCCCCTGTCCGTCGCCACGAGTTGCCGCACGATCCACAACCCCAACCCGGACATCCCGACGGTCGGCACCGGGCGACGCAGCGCCGCCAGCAGCGCGTCGTCCACCCGCCCCTCGTCGGTCACCAGGATGCTCAGGCCGGGACCGCGCAGCGCGGCGTAGAGCCCGACCTGCCCCTCCGCCGGCCCGTGCCGCAGCGCGTTCTCCACCAGGTTGACAAGCACCTGACGGGTCCGCCCGCCGGGCACCGGCCAGGAGGCCGCCCGCCGGGTGGCCCGAGCACGCCGCCGACGGGCCGGCACCAGCGCGGCGGCCTCACGCAGGATGCCCGCCAGCGGCACGACCGGCTCCGGTCCGGGGGCCAGCGCCAAGGCGCCGGTGCCGGCGGTCGCGTCACGCAGCAGGCTCTGCAGGTGCACAGCCTGGTCACGGGCCAACTCGGTGATCGCCCGCCGGTCCGCGCCGGTCAGGTCGCGGCGCTCGTCGGCCAGCGCGCGGGTCAGCGAGGTCAGGTTGCTGATCGGCGTGCGGAACTCGTGACACAACACCCGCAACAGCAACTCGGAATCGGCCCCCGGGAGCCGCAGGTCACCGGAGGCCGGCTCGATTCGGCGCAACCCTCGCAGCAGACCCCGCAGACCGTGGCGTGCGCGCATCCACCCGACTCCCCTCGTTCGGTGCGTACCCGCATGATCGGTACCCGCTGGGGAACGGCGCAGACATGCCGGGAGCCCCCACCATTCGACTCGTTGTCGTGGACGATCACCCCCTCTTCGTCCGCGGGCTGGAGTTGCTGCTCCCGATCACCACCGACGGCCGGGCCGAGGTGGTCGCCTCGACCGGCGACGCCGCCGCCGCGGCCGCGCTGACCAGCCGCTGCCGGCCCGACCTGGCCCTTGTCGACCTGCACATGCCGGCACCCGGCGGGATCCGGGCGGTGGCCGCGATCAGGCGGACCATCCCGCGGGTACGGGTGGTCGCGATGTCCGGTTCCGTCGACCCCGCTCCGGCACTCGCCGCGCTGCGGGCCGGTGCCGAGGGATTCCTGCCGAAGACCAGCGAACCGGAGGAACTGCTGCCCCCGCTGCTGGCCATCCTCGACGGGTGGGCGGTGCTCCCAGCCGAGTTGCTGCGTGCCATGCTGCGGCCCACGCACGCTCCGGCGGCCGACCTGGACGACGAGGAACGGCGGCTGCTGCGCGCGATCGCCGCCGGCCGCAAGACCATCGACATCGCCGAAGAACTGCACGTCTCGGAACGGACGGTGAAACGGATGACCGCCGCGTTGCTGCGCAGGTTGCGGGTGTCCAACCGGTCCGAGGCGGCCGCCGTGGCCGGGCACAGCGGCCTCCTCGACGATTGAGGCTCCGGCAACGCACCGATTCACGGTTTTTCTCGGTAACGGAATCACGACGCGCCGAATGGGACGCATATTGTTGCGGATTACCGGGGTGATAGGTCAGACTTTGGACACATCCCGCCGCACACAGGGAGTAATCGGCAATGGCGAGAAAAGTAATCACGGTCCTGACCGACGACCTCGACGGCGGCAAGGCCGACCGGACGGTCGAGTTCAGTCTCGACGGAGTGGCCTACACGATCGACGTCTCGGACGAAAATGCCGGCGTCTTGCGCAAGGCACTGGATCCGTACATCAATGCGGGTCGGCGGATCGGGCGCGGTCCGGTGGAGAGCACCCGATCGATCCGGAGGCCGGGGCGACCCACCGGCGCCGGAATGGATCGGGAGCAGAACCGGGCCATCCGGGAATGGGCCGTCAAGAACGGCTACAAGATTTCCGAGCGGGGCCGGATCCCGGTTGAGGTCGTCGAGGCGTACAAGGCGCGCTGACGCGCGAGTTGCCGACGGGGTCCCGCTGCGACGGCGGGGCCCCGTCGGATTGTCTCGGCAGGAAACGGCGGTGGCCGGCCACCCGGGTTGTCGCCCGGGTGACCGGCCACCGCCGGTTGAGATGGTTCAGTTGACGTCGATGCGTACCGAGTCGAACGCGGGGGTCTGGTTGGCCCGCTCCATCATCGGCAGACGGTGCGAGCCGTCACCGGCCCAGACGGAGCACTGCGCGGTTCCCGACTCCGGCAGGCCCGGAATCTGAATCGTCACCTCGTCGGGCTGGGCACCACCGCGGCCGTCCTCGGTCGCGACGAAGAAGGCGGGCACCTCCTGCGGCTCCGGCGGGGCGGTCAGGCTGTCCAGCATCCGGCACGCGGTGTGGAAGTGGCCCCGGACCAGGCCCTGGGCGTTGAGCAGGGAGCTCTCCACGTAGTAGCCGCCCTGGCCGGCGGCCAGGAAGCGGTCCCGGACCAGGTTGCGGGTGCTGACCCGTAGGGTGAACGCCTGGTTGCGGCCGATCTGATCGGGGAACTGGGTGATCAGCAGGGACGGGTTGTTGGCGGCGGCGCCGACCTCACCGAACTCGGTGCTCACGCAGCGGTTGCCGATCTGGAAACCGTCGTGCGGCTGGAGCCGGCTCTCGTCGCAGTCGTTGGCCAGCACGCCGAGCCCGGCGCCGGGCCCGGTGCCGCCACCGTTGTTGCCACCGCCGTTGTTGCCACCGCCGGGGGTGGTGGTGGGCGTGCTGCCGCCGCCGTTGTTGCCGCCCGTGTTACCGGTCGGCTGCACCTGGCAGTCGGCGAGCTGCGCGAGACCCTGCGGCCGAGGTCCGACCCGGTCGATCGCGGCAGTCATCCGGTCCAGCACCGCGCGCCGCTTGTCCCGCAGCGGCTGCAGGATCGCGGTGCGGATGAACGCCTCTCCCTTGTTGCCCTCGGCGGCCAACCGGCGGTCCGCCTCGGCGATCTGGGTCTGCAACTGGGCGAGACCGCGGTCCACCTCGGCCCGCGCCTGGGCCGGAACCTGCGGCAACTTCGCCGTCACATCCGGACAGGCGATGGCCGTGCCGGTGCCCACCGTGCCGTCCTTGCCGTCCTCGCACTCGGGGACCGTCTGCTGCCCGTCACCCCAGTGATTACGCACCCATCGACCGTTCTGCCAGGTCCGGCTGGTCGAGGCGCCGCCAGCCGGCGCGGTCGAACCCGGGCTCGGCTCCACGCACTGCCCGGCAACCGGACGCGGCTTATTTGTCCGCCGGTCCTGGGCCGACGAAATCTGGGTCACGGCGACGACTCCGCCGAAGACCACGAGCGTGCCGACAACGGCCAGCAGACGCTTGCTCCGCGCGTTGCCGGATGACCGGCGCGCCCGTGTGGACCTGCGCATCGAATTGCTCTCCTTCTCGATCCGGTAGTGGATTCCTGCCCTCGGCGGACCGACGGATGTGAGATGGCACGCCACGGCGGTGAGCACCGTGACCTACCCGGGTAATGCGTCGATGGCCGACGATGCCCTTTCCGCACCGTCTCCAGCGCCCGGTGGACGCGGATCGGGAGATCCTGTTCATTCGCGCAGGAGTACGGGACGGCGACCGGGAAGGTTCAACCGTCGCGCAGGAAATTGCCGAACCCGGATCCGGCGCCGGTGTCAGCAGGGAGAACGGGCGCCGGTCAGTCGGCGCAGAGGTGGTCGAAGGCGAACCCGCCGACCAGTTCGTCGCGGCGCCGACTCAGCGCGACGATCTGTGCGGTCAACTCGGCGCGCGGCAGCAGGCCCGTGCCGGTGTTCGCCCGCAGCCGCTCCCCCACCGCGACGGTGGCGAGATCCTCGGCCAGTTGGGCCGCGTCGATGCCGCAGGAGAAGCGGTGCGCGGTCACCGAGACCCGCTCAACGAGGCACGCGTCGGGGCGGACCTGCACCCAACTCCACCCCTGCGCCGGCCCGTCGGCCCACCGCACGTGCAGTCCTCGCACGATCGGGTCGGCCACCTGTCCCGCCACGTACGCCTCGACCGCCGCCGCGCGGGTCAGCGCGCCCAGGTCGTTGACCGGCCCGGTACGGCCGTCCGGCAGCCGACCGAGGATGTCCCGGAAGCCCACCGGGGCCGGGTCGTCGTCCCCACCGGCGGTCACCCCGGCACCGCCCGCAGCGTAGGCGCGCGCGTCGATCACGTACTCCACCAGGCGCCGGCCGTGCTCGGCGGCCCGCAACGTCGACGACCCGATCCGCAGCACGGGCAGGCCGGCGGCCGCGCTCACCGCGTCCTTGAGTCGCTCGACGCGCTGCTGCGCCGAGCCGGTGGACGCGACCGGGCCGATCTCCACGGCGACGATCGCCCGGCCGGTGTCGGCGGCGCAGACCACGAAGTCGAAGCTGGCACGGCTGGCCGAACTCCACTGACTGCCGGTGACCCCGGGCGGGCGACCCTGGACCAGATCGCTGAGCCGGCGCTCCCGATGGACCTGGTGGCCGGGACGACTGAGCGGGGGCTCGTGCCCACCGTCGGCGGGCAGCGCCCGCAGCCAGCCGCGGTCGTCGCTGCCGATGCTCGTCATCTGCCTGATCCATCCGCCGGTCGGTCGAGCCGGGCCGAGTCTAGGTGGTCGATCATGGGACCGAGAGTTCGGATGTGACCGGGATCACAGGCGGCTGACGTTCCAGGGACGGCCGGCGGGTGTATCCAGCGACCGCCGGTACCGGACCGGCCGGAGGTGACCATGTCGCGACAGCAGTTCGGCTTCCTCGCCGGGTTTCTCGCCGTGGCGGTCTGGGCACTCGCCGGCATCGGCGTGGCCGCCCTCGCCGTGCTCGCGGGCCTGCTGGGCTGGCTGGTGGTCCGGGTGCTCGACGGCGACCTCACGGTGACCGGCCTCGGCGACCGCCACCCCGACCCGCGGCGACGCCGATGACCACCCACCCCGCCGACGCCGCGCAGGTCGCGAGGATCGCGGTCCAGGCGGCCGGCCTGGTGCCGGGCGTGTCCGTCGTCCGCCCGGCTGCGGTCCGCCTGGACGACCGGTCCGTCGGACTCGACCTGCACCTGATCACCTGGTACGGACACAGCGTGCCCGCCATCGCCGAGACGGTCCGGGCGGTGGTCGCCGACCGGGTGACCGCCACCACCGGGCTCCGCGTGGCGGTGGTGACCGTCACCGTGGACGACCTGCTCGTTCCGGGCGTCGACGTCTCCGCCGCCCCCGCGACAGTGCCCGCCGAGGGCGGCTGAGATGCGCAGCGCCAACCGGGTCGCCTCGCTACTGCTGGCCACCGCCCTGCTCGCGGGCGGCACGCTGGTGGCCGTCCAGGCACTGCTCCTCGCCCTGGACCGGCCGACGCCGCTGGACACCACCGGCTGGCTCGACGCCCTGAGCGGCACCCGGTGGCGCGACCCGACCGTCCAGACGCTGGCCGGCGGCACCGTACTGCTGGGTCTGACCATCCTGGTCGCCCAACTGCGCCCCTGGACGCCGGTGCGGTTACGCACCGACGAACGCGACGGCTGGCACCTGCACCGGCGCAGCGTGGAGCGGCGACTGGCCGACGTCGCCGGCGCGGTGCCGGGCGTACGCCGCGCCCGGGTCCAGGTCCGACGGCGCGGCGGCCAGTGGCGCCCCCGGGTGCGCGCGACCGGCGACCCGGCGGCCCGGGGGGAGATCGAGTACGCGGTGCACCAGGAGTTGCACCGGCTCACCGCGCCCCGCCCCGGCCACATCGATGTCCGGCTACAGCCTCGTCGGCGGCCGGCATGACCAACGCCGGGCACCGCCTGCTGTGGACGATCATCGCGCTGCTGCTGGTGACGGGCGGGGCAGCGGCGCTGGCGGCCGGCCACGGCAACCTGCCCGGCGCCGATCCACAGGCGATGGTGCTCAGCGCCGGACTGCTGGAGCGGTGGCGGATGGCCACGCCGTGGAGCACCCTGGCCGCGGCGGTCGGCGGGGCACTACTCGCCCTGGCCGGGCAGCGCCTGCTGGCCCGGGAGGTGCGGCCACCCGCCGGTACGCTGCGCGGCACCCTGAGCCACCCCGGGCGACGACCGGGCCGCACCCGGCTGGCCGCCGGCGTCCTCACCGACGCGCTGGTCCGCGACCTGACCGGCAACCCCGGGGTACGCCGGGCCCGCGTGGTGCTCACCGGCGAGCCGCCGCACCCCGACGTGTGGATCCGGGTGGACCTGACGGCCGACGCGACGGCCGCGGGCGTACGCGACCACGTTCGCGCCGCCGTCCGCCGGTTCGCGGCGACGACCGACTGCCAGCCGGCGCACCTCGACGTGACAGCCCGCATCGAGCCGGCCGACCCTGACCCGCCGGGCATGATCGGCTGAGCCGGACGGCCCGGCGGCTCAGCCGTCGACGCCAGGGCGGCGCGCGGCCACGACGCTGGCCCCGATGGAGACCGCCAGGGTCAGCACCACCACCGCGAGAGTCGACCAGACCGGCAGCTTGCCCACCGGCGTCTCGGCGAGGATGAGCTTCAGCCCCGCGAAGCCGAGCAGCAGCGCGAGACCGTAGCGCAGGTAGCCGAACTGGCGCAGCAGGCCGGCGAGGCAGAAGTAGAGGCTGCGCAACCCCAGTACGGCGAACGCGGTGGCCGTCCAGACCAGGAAGGTGTTGGTGGTGATGGCGAGGATCGCCGCCACCGAGTCGATGGCGAAGACCACGTCGGTGGCCTCGATGGCGACGAGCGCCACCAACAGCAACGTCGCCACCCGCCGGCCGGCCACCCGGGCGGTGAACCGGTCGTCGTGGTACCGGGCGTCGGTGGGCACCAGCTTTCGGAACAGCCGGACCACGACGTTGCGTTCCGGGTCGACGTCCGGCTTTCCGCGTACGGCCAGCCGCCAGCCGGTCCAGATCAGGAAGCCACCCAGCGCGAACCCGGCCCAGGTGAGCCGCTCCAGCAGCTCGGCGCCGGCGAAGATGAACAGCAGGCGGAAGACGAGCGCCCCGACGACACCCCAGAACAGCACCTTGTGCTGATAAACCGACGGCACTCGGAAGTAGCCGAAGAGCAGGGCGAAGACGAACACGTTGTCCACCGACAGCGCCTTCTCCAAGAGGTAGCCGGAGAAGTACGCGACGGCCGGGTCGCCGCCGAGGCCCCACCAGAGAGCCAACCCGAACAGCAGACCCGCGCCGATCCAGACGCCGCTCCACAGCAACGCCTCGCGTAGCTCGATGACGTGGTTGTCCCGGTGCAGGAGCACGTCCACGGCGAGCAGCACGGCGATCAGCGCGCTGGCTGCCGCCCAGGCCCACAGCGGCACCGTGACCGTCGCCTCAGCCACCGACGCCCTCCGCATCGACCACGGCCACCGCCCGACACCTCAACCGCCGGCTGTGTCGAGCCTAGGCGAACGGCCTCGCCCCCACCCGGGCTCCGGTGAAGTCGGTGCCCGCCGACGGTCACCGACAGGCACACCGCTCCGACGGCCGGCGGGTCTGCCGCACATCGGCGGTGGGTGATCCGGCAGGATCGAGGTGACCGGACACATCAACCGACACGGCAGGAGATCCCCGCATGAACCAGGCAGCAGGCGCCCGATCCGGCAAGCCCGAGGTGGGTCCGATCGAGGGTGCGCCGCCGGCCGACCTCGTGATCGAGGACGTCACCGTGGGCGAGGGACCGCAGGCCGAACCGGGCCAGCTGGCCAGCGTGCACTACGTCGGCGTGTCGCACTCCACCGGCGGCGAGTTCGACTCGTCCTGGAACCGGGGCGAGGCGTTCGAGTTCCCGCTCGGCGGCGGTCAGGTCATCGCCGGCTGGGACCAGGGCGTCGTCGGCATGCGCGTCGGCGGTCGCCGCCGGCTCACCATCCCGCCACACCTGGGGTACGGCGACCGCGGTGCGGCCGGCGTCATCAAGCCGGGTGAGACGCTCGTCTTCGTCGTCGACCTGCTCGGCGTGCGCTGACCGATGCTCGGGGGCCGCCGGCGCGCGCCGGCGGCCCCGCGGCGGACCCGGATCGCGTAGGCCCCTCGGGCCGGGGGTCAGGCGGCCAGTTGCAGGTGCGCCGGCTCGACTGCCGGGCGACGGGCAGCCTCGACGACCCGGGCCGGCTCCAGAATCGGCATCACCCGGTGCAGGCCGGTGGCGCGCAGCACCCGGGCCACGACCGGGCTCGGGTCGACCAGGACCAGTGCGCCACCACACGCCCGGACACGCAGGTGCGCGGCGAGCAGCGTGCGGACGCCGGCGGCGGAGAGCAGCCGCAGACCGGACAGGTCCACCTGGAGCACCGGACGCGCCGGCACGGACCACAGCGCAGACCGGAACGCGGCCACCGTGGCGATGTCGACCTCGCCGGCCACCCGCACGAGGACCATCTGGTCACTCACGCTGACCTGCACGTCCAGCCGGTCGCTCCGCTCTCCCATGCCGAGAAACCTAGCCGCCCCCACCGACAGTTTCGGCCTCCGGCGACGTGATTCCGGGTACGCCCAGGGTCCTACCCCGAGGTGCCCCTCATCCCCCTCGGGGTGAAGGCCGGAGCCTCGCTCCTCGCCGAGCACCCGACCGCCCGCCAACCGCCCGGGTCGGACCGTGATCGACTACGGGTTGGTGAAATCGGGGTATCCGCAGCAGCGGGACACCCCGACATCACGGATACCGTGTGGATCATGGACGTCGGTCGGCGACGGCGGTGGAGAATAGGCCGATGCTGATCCCTCGGCCCCGGCCGCCCCGGTTGATTCGTCCCGTCCGCGAGCCGGCCACCGTACCCCCGGCGTTGGCCGGAGCCTGGGCCCCGACGGACCGAAGGCTCGACCACGCCGAGCTGCTGCCGCTTCCCGACGGAGCCGTGGGTCCGGAGGACGTGCTTGTCGACGACGCCGGCCGGGTGATCAGTGGCGACGAGGACGGCCGGCTCTGGTGCTGGCCGGTCGACGCGCCGGAAGGCACCCGCCCCCGACTGCTGGCCGAGACCGGTGGCCGACCGCTCGGCATCGAGTTGGACGCCTCCGGCGAGGCTCTGGTCGTCTGCGACGCGTACCGCGGGTTGCTGCGGGTGACACCCGACGGCGCGGTACGCGAGCTGACCGGGGCGGCGCCCCTGGTGCACCTGGCCAACAACGCCACGGTGGCCCGCGACGGCACCATCTACTTCACCGACTCCTCCGACCGGTTCCCGGTCTCGCACTGGAAGCGGGACCTGCTGGAGCATCGCCCCAACGGGCGGGTGCTGGCCCACCATCCGGGCAGCGGTCGCACCGAGGTGGTGGCCGACGGGCTGTACTTTCCCAACGGGATCGCGCTGACCCCGGACGAGTCGGCGCTGATGCTCGTGGAGACCAGCACCCACCGCCTGCTCCGCGTCGAACTGGGCGGCGGTGTCCGGGTGCTCGCCGACCTGCCCGCGTACCCGGACAATCTCTGCGCCGTCGGCGACGGGACGTACTGGATCGCGTTGCCCAGCCCACGGGTGCCGATCGCCGAGCGGCTGCTGCCGCACCCGCGACTGCGGCAGATCGCCGCGTTGCTGCCCGACGCGTTTGCAGCCGCAGCCGCGCCGCTACGGGCTGGTCGCGCTTGTCGACGGCGACGGCGGGGTCCGCCGGACGCTGCACGGCCCGACCGGGCGGTATCGGATGATCACCGGGGTACGCCAGCACGGCGATCACCTCTGGCTGGGCAGCCTGATCGGGGCAGGGGTGGCGCGCGTACCGCTGGGTTGACCCGCCCGGCGGGCCGGCCCGCCGTGGTGGCGGGCCGGCCCCGGGTGTCGGCGCCGGTGTCTCAGCGACCGCTGACCGAGGGCGCCGGGGCGGGCGAACCGCCGGCCACCGCGCCCGGGTGCGCCGGGGCGACCGGCGCGGGCTTGAGCCCGGCGGGCACCGGCAGGGCGCTGCCCCGGACGAACTCGTCCCAGCTCACGTTCCACGCGGTCCAGCCGTTGCCCGGCTGCAACTCCACCTCGGTGCCCTTCACGGTGATCAGGTCACCGACCTGTGTCACCCCCATCAACCAGTCGGCGGCGGTGGCGGAGACGTTCGCGCAGCCGTGCGAGACGTTGGTGTTGCCCTGGTCGCCCTCCGACCAGGGCGCGGAGTGGATGAACTCACCACCCCAGGTGTAGCGCTGGGCGTCGTCGACGTCGACCACGTAGCCACCGTTGGGATCACCCCGGGTGTCGAAGGTGGTCCGCTCGTGCTTTTCCATGATCACCATCTTGCCGCTGGAGCTTGGTGTGCTCGGCTTGCCCAGGCTGACCGGGATCCGGCGGATCTGCTTGCCGTCACGCAGCACCGTCATCTGCTTGGTGGCGTTGTCGACCTCCAGCGAGAGCTGGCGTCCGATCTTGGAGGTCGCGGTCCGCTCGGCGTCACCGACCCGGTCCTTGCCGATCGGCAGGCCCTCCAGCCCGGCCCGGACACTGATCGTGGTCCCCGGCTTCCAGAAATCCGGTGCCCGGTAATAGACCTGACTGCCGTCCTCGAGCCACGACCAGGCGCCCGGCTGCGGAGGATTCGTCTTCACGAACAACCGCCGCTGAACATCTGCTCTGGCCTCTTTCGGAATTGCCGGGTCGAACGCGACGGTTACCGGCATCGCCGTGCCGTACGTCCGATTGCCCACGAAATAGAGGGTGCTGGTGATCTGTGGTTTGGTGGATTTGGCCATGGTGGTGAACGTGGTGGTGCGGGTGGTGGTGGCGCCGGAGTCCCCGGTCGCTGTCACCTCGGCGGTGTACGTCCGCCGCGGTTGCAGCGACGCCGTCGGCACCCAACCCGAGCCGTCGTCGCGCGGCTCGGCGCCGACCTGCTTGCCCTTGTCGTCGGTGAGGCGTACACCGGTGACCCGTCCACCCTTGACCGCGGTGCCCACCTCGGCGCTGACCGGCACGTCCCGAGCCTTGTCCGCCGGTGTCACGGCGAGGTCCGGGCCGGCGGAGTGGTCCTTGGCCGAACCATTCGCCGGGTCCCGCTCGGCGGTGCACCCACCCAGGATGAGTGGTGCGGCTGCGATGGTTACCGCCAACAGCGTCAATCGCCGCCTAGACGTCATGTTCAGTCCCCCCGTTTTCGACTTCCCTCCGCCACATTCTCACCTGCCCAGCAGGGGGTATCCGCGGTATTTCGAAATAATCGTCCGCGCATTTACCGACGCATTTGCCGACGATGTTCCACTTGGCGGATCAGGCGTTCAACCGACCTGTGTCGTGCCCTCTGCTCCGCTTGAGCGACGCCACACCGGCTGTCCGGATGACGGGCGTCTGGCCGCGCTCCGCCCGGTCGGCCTGTTCGCCCCGGCCCGGCCGCGCGCCCGGCCCGGCGAGGCGCGGAAGTAGGAGGTCACGCCGGGGCGCGCACCTCGGGGGCGGACTTTTGTCAGCTGAAGCGAAACTTCTGCCGAACGCGACGAAGCTTTGCCTTCGTCCGGGGGCAAGGGTAGGGTCACGATCTAGATAGAGGGTTGCCCATTCGTCGATCAGCTTGCCGCCACCCCTGCCGGGTCGCCGTGTTCCGCCCCCGATGGGGGGCCGGGCCGCACCGGCACGCCGTCCTCACCGTCCAGCCGGAGCCCGCCTCCGGCCGGTTCGGCGCGCCCGGGTGACGGCAGCCAGGTCGACCGCCGCCGACGGCGTACCTGCCGTCAAGGAAGGGACCACCACCATGGATCAACAGCTCAACCGACCGACACCGGCGTCCGAGCCGATCAGCCGGCGCGGAGTGCTGCGCGCCGCGACCGTCTCCGCCGCCGCCGTCGGCGCCGCCGGCCTGCTCGCCAGCCCGGCCACCGCCGCACCCGCCGGGCAGTCCCAGGGCCGGCGTCGGGTGCCTGTCGACCGGATCAGCATCCAGCTCTACACCCTGCGCGATCAGCTCGCCGCCGACCTGCCCGGCACCCTGGACGCGCTGCGCCGGATCGGCTACCGGCGGGTGGAGCACGCCGGCTTCGTCGGACGCACCGCCGCGCAGTTCCGGGCCGCGCTCGACGAGGCCGGGTTGCGTGCCACCTCCGGGCACACCGGCATCCCGCAGCCCTTCGACGCCGCCACCTGGGAGCAGTCCCTCGCCGACGCCAACGTCGTGGGCTGCAAGAAGATCGTCCACCCGTACTTCGGTCGGGACGCCAACGGTCAGGCGATCCGGGACCCCAACGTCTACCGGGCCCTGGCGCGCGACCTGAACAAGGCCGGCCGGCTGGCCGAACGTGCCGGGCTCGACTTCGGCTACCACAACCACCAGCTGGAGTTCGTGCCGTTGACCGACGGCTCGACCGGCTTCGAGATCCTCACCGGGCAGACCGACCCGCGCCTGGTGCACTTCGAGCTCGACCTCTACTGGACCTGGCGGGGCGCGCACGACCCGGTCGACGTGATCCGGGCCAACCGCGGCCGAATCCGCCAGGTGCACGTCAAGGACCTCGACGTGGAGGGCGGTTTCGCCGACCTCGGCGACGGCGTCATCGACTTCGGCCGCATCTTCGCCAACGAGCGGGAGGCCGGCATCGAGGAGTACATCGTGGAGCGCGACGACGCGGGCACCGCGCCACGCTCCCCCGCCGACGCCCTGGACACCGCCCGGGTCGGCTTCGACTATCTCGCCTCACTCCGGTACTGAAACACCTCGGGGGACAATCTTGATGAACAGAACCGCATTCGTGTCCGCCCTGCTGCTGGTGACGGCCGGTCTGGCCGTACCACCGTCAGCCGCGGCGGCCGCACCGGCCGCGCCGCCGGACAGCAGCTTCCAGAAAGTGACACTGAACGACTTCCCGGGCGAGCCGATGAGCCTCGCCGTCCTGCCCGACCTGCGGGTGCTGCACACCTCCCGCACCGGCGAGGTCCGCATCCACGACCCGCGCACCGGGCTGAACACCCTCGCCGCCGACATCCCCGTCTACGAGCACGACGAGGAAGGGTTGCAGGGGGTCGCCATCGACCCGAACTTCGCCCAGAACAAGTGGGTCTACCTCTACTACTCGCCGCCCATGGACACCCCGGTGGACGACCCGGCGACCCCCGGCGTCAACGAGGGGGACGCGCCGGAGGTCGGCACCGCGGCGGACTGGCAGCGGTTCAAGGGCGCGCTGCGGCTGTCCCGGTTCAAGCTGGACGGGATGAAGCTCAACCTCGCCAGCGAGCAGCAGATCATCGACGTGCCCACCGACCGGGGCATCTGCTGCCACGTCGGCGGCCAGATCGACTTCGACAGCTTGGGCAACCTGTACCTGTCGACCGGTGACGACACCAACCCGTTCGCCTCCGACGGCTACATCCCGATCGACGAGCGGGCCGACCGCAACCCGGCGTTCGACGCCCAGCGCAGCGCGGCCAACACCAACGACCTGCGCGGCAAGCTGCTGCGCATCAAGGTGAAGAACGGTGGCGGCTACACGGTGCCGGCCGGCAACCTGTTCAAGCCGGGCACGGCGCAGACCCGCCCGGAGATCTACGCGATGGGGCTGCGCAACGCGTTCCGGTTCGCCGTCGACCGGCGTACCGACAACGTGTACGTGGGCGACTACTCTCCGGACGCCTCCAACCCGAACCCGGAGCGCGGCCCGGCCGGGCACGGCCGGTGGATGCTTGTCGACAAGCCGGCGAACTACGGCTGGCCGTACTGCGTGACGCCGACGATCGCCTACCGCGACTACGACTTCGCCACCGGCGAGTCCGGCGCCAAGTTCAACTGCAAGCGCCCGGTCAACGACTCACCGCACAACACGGGCAAGCGGCAACTGCCGCCGGTCGAGCAGCCGCAGGTCTGGTACGCGGCGGCCCCCTCGGCCGAGTTCCCGCAGCTGGGCACCGGCGGCATCGCCCCGATGGGCGGCCCGGCGTACGACTACGACGGGACCAGCACGTCGCGTACCCGCTGGCCGGCCTACTACGACGGGGTGCCGCTGTTCTACGAGTGGACCCGGGACTACATCAAGGAGTTCCGCCTCGACTCCGACGGCGACGTCACGGACATCCGGCCGGTCGTGCCCTCGCTGGTGGTGGACAACCCGATGGACATGGAGTTCGGCCCGGACGGCGCGCTCTACGTGCTGGAGTACGGCGACGGCTACTTCGCTGAGAACCCGGACGCCCAGCTGTCCCGGATCGACTTCGTCCGGGGCAACCGGACGCCGATCCCGAAGATCAGCGGCACGCCGACCGTCGGGCAGGCCCCGTTGACCGTCGCGTTCTCCAGCGCCGGCACCACCGATCCGGACGGTGACAAGCTCAGCTACGCGTGGGACTTCAACGCCGACGGTTCGGTGGACAGCACCAACCCGAACGCGACCTGGACGTTCCAGGAGAACGGCTCGTACAACCCGACGCTGAAGGTGACCGACCGCACCGGAAGGTCCGCCTCGGCGACCCTGCCGCTGGTGGTCGGGCCGACCGCGCCGGTCGTCGAGTTCGTCGCCCCGGTGGCCGGACAGCCGTTCCAGTTCGGGCAGACGGTCGCGTACGAGGTGAAGGTCACCGACGACCTGCCGGTGGACTGCTCCCGGGTGAAGGTCACCTACGTGCTCGGGCACGACGAGCACGGGCACCCGCTCTCCACCTCGACGGGTTGCTCCGGGACGATTCCCACCTTCGTCGACGGTGGGCACAGCGGCGCGGACAACCTGACCGCGGTGTTCGTCGCCGAGTACACCGACGCCCCGACCGAGCCGGGCGTGCCGCCGCAGTCCGCCTCGGCAACTGTCGTGCTGGACCCGACCCCGGTGGCCGGTCTGGCCGGCTGACCAACTCACGCTGACAGCGGCGGCGGCCGGATCACTCCGGTCGCCGCCGCTCGTCGTCTCTCCGCCGACCGGCGCACCGTGCGGGCCGGCACACCGTGCGGGTGGCCCTGCGGTCGCCGCTCAGGTCCAGTCGCTGTCGACGTGGTTGTCCCGCCAGCGTCCACCCACCGGTGGGGTGTCCAACCGCATCCCCTCGTCGGCGTTGCCGGCGAGGTCGTTGTCCTCGACCCGGCAGTCCACGCAACTGCCCCGATCGGTGATCCACAGCCCGTGCGTCTGGGTCTGGTGGTCGTGGTTGTCCCAGATCCGGTTGCCGCGGATGGTGGCCGAGTCGAACGGCGCGTCGATGGTGATACCGGCCCGCCGCTCGGGCGCGGCAGCCAGTTCGTATCCACATCCCGGTGGCGGGATGTCCCCGCTCCACGCGCTGAACGCGTCCGGGCGGACCGGGGCGAGGGTGAGTTCGTCGCCGGTGTTGGCGGCGACCATGGCAACGGACCGTCCGACCCGCAGTACCTTGCCCCGGTGCCCGTCGTGCGGCCAGGCGGCCGACCGGTCCACCAGGGACCGCTCGCCGTAGCGCACGGCGTCGCCCGTCCCGCCGGTGCCTTCGGCGTACTGTTGCCCGTTGTTGCGGATCCGGTTGTTGAGCACCACCGCGTCGGTCATCTGGTGATCGACGCGGACCGCGTCCAACCCGTTGCCCCAGATGTCGTTGCTCTCGATCACCACGTCCCGGATCGCGCCCCGGTAGCCGCGCCTGAGGTCCTGCGCGTGATAGCCGTGCTGACCGTTGCCGCTGATCCGGTTGCCCCGCACGGTGTACGGGCCCGGGCTGTTGCCGATGCTGACCCCGTCGCGCAGGTTGCCGTCGATGACGCAGTCGGTGAGCAGCCCACCCCGGCCGGCCACCGACGAGGTGCCCTGCGACGACACGTCGAAGCCGGTCTCCAGGTTGCCGGTCATCGTGCAGGCCGAGACGATCAGACCGTCGCTACCCCAGTCGGAGATGCCGAACCGGTTGCCCTGACTGTGGCAGCCGATGATGCGGTAGCCGCGTGGCGGTTCCCAGTAGTCCTTCTGCAGCTCCAGGAAGATCCCGTTGGTGCCGTTGGCAAGGGCGGTGCAGTTGGCGATGGTCAGCCGCTCCACCGGGCCCCACCCGCCGATGCCGACCCCGATGCCGGCGCCGCCGATCTGCTCGCCGTTGTCGAGGCGACCACAGCCGACCACCACCACGCCGTCGATAAGGGAGTCCTGGAGGAAGTCGCAGCCCAACCCGGTGGCGGCGGTGTGGTGGATGTAGAGGTTGCGGAACACGCCGCGCACCACGTACTGGAGTCCGAGGCCCTTGGCCAGGTAGTTGTACTCGGCCATGGCCACGCCGGAGCCGTCGATCTGGAAGTCGGAGAAGGTGCAGTCGGCGATGTGCCGGTCCCGGTCGGCGCCGTGCTGCACTGTGGTCCAGAAGGCCAACGGGGTCGGGTCGGCCCGGTTGCCCTCGTTGCTGAGCATGAACCGGGTCGCCGCCGGGCCGGCCCCGATCAGCGACACTCCGCTGCGCCACACCGTGCCCGCGTCCCGGATCGAGTAGATGCCCGGCGGGCAGTAGATGACCCGGGCGCGCCCGTCCGACGCGTACCCGGCGCCCAGGCGGTCCACGAGGGCGGCCAGCGCCGGCTGGTCGTTTGTCGCGCCGTCGCCGGTCAGCCCGTACTCCGTCGCGTCGCAGTAGAGCGGCGCGCCGGCCGAGGCGGGCCGTCGTACCCGGACCGAGTTCAGTAGCAGCTCGTTCGCCACGGCCACGGGCCGGCTCCCTTCGACGCGTTCGGTGCGCTTCGGCGGGGCCGACTTCCCGATGACGCCGCCGGGAAACCCCGCCCGTGGGCACCGCCGGAAAACCCGGACGTGCGCCGGCCCCGGCGCCGCACACGCAGCGCCGGGGCCGGGGTACGCCGTCAGACGGCGGCGATCAGCAGCGCCGGGCGCTCCACGCAGTCGGCGACGTGCCGCAGGAAGCCACCGGCCACCCCACCGTCACAGACCCGGTGGTCGAAGGTGAGGCTGAGCTGGGTCACCTTGCGGACGGCGAGTTGCCCGTCGACCACCCACGGCTTGTCCACGATCCGCCCGATCCCGAGCAGCGCCGCCTCCGGGTGGTTGATGATCGGCGTGGAGCCGTCCACGCCGAACACCCCGTAGTTGTTGAGCGTGAACGTGCCGCCGGTCAGCCGGGCCGGCGGCAGGTTGCCCGCCCGCGCGGCGGCGGTGGTCGCCGCCAGTTCGGCGGCCAGCTCGGCGGTGGTGAGTCGCTGGGCGTCGCGCAGCACCGGCACCAGCAGACCCCGGTCGGTCTGCGCGGCGATGCCGAGGTGCACCCCGGCGGACTGGACGATCTGCTGCGCCTCCGTGTCGACCCGGGCGTTGAGCTGCGGGAACCGGCGCAGACCGCTGAGGCAGATCCGGGCCAGTAGGGCCAGGATGCTCACCGGCGCGTCGGGCGTCGCCGCGTTGATCGCGGCCCGGGTCTCCAGCAGCCCGGTGGCGTCCACGTCGACCCAGATGGTCACCTCCGGGATCTCCCGCCGGCTGCGGGAGAGCTTGTCGGCGATGACCTTGCGGACGCCGGTGAGCGGCACGATCACGTCGTCGTCCCCGGACAGGCCCGCCGGGGCGGGCGCGTCCGGCACGGCGGTGAGCCGGGCGGCGGGTACGGTCAGCGCCGCCTCCACGTCGGCACGGCGGATCACTCCGCCGGGCCCGGTGCCCCGTACCGCGTTCAGGTCGACGCCACGCTCCCGGGCCAGCCGCCGCACGATCGGCGAGATGACCAGGGCGGTCGGCCGCGCCGGGTGGCCGGGCGCGTCGCCCACACCCGGGGCGCCGCCGGCAGCCGCGCTGATCCCGCCGGTCGGGGCCGCAGCACCGGTCGGGGCGGTGCCACCGGTCGTCGCGGTGTCGGTCCGCGCGGTGTCGGTTTGCGCGGTGTCGGTCCGCTCGGTGTCGGCCGGCTCGGGGGCGAGCGTCAGCCGAGGCCGGCGCCGACGGCGGGTGGCGCCGCCGTGGCCGGTGCCGTAGCCGATCAGCACGTTGCCGGAGCCGGCCCGTTCCTCCTCGCGGTAGGTGGCGTGCCCGGCGGGCTCGTCGCCGCCGTCCAACGGCGCGATGGTGATCAACGGCTGGCCGACCGGACGTACCTCACCGGCCGCGCCGTGCAGGGTTACCACCCGGCCGGCGTACGGGCAGGGCACGTCGACGACCGCCTTGGCGGTCTCCACCTCGACCAC
Organism: Micromonospora sp. NPDC005215; assembly: GCF_040607915.1. Classification (NCBI taxonomy): domain Bacteria; kingdom Bacillati; phylum Actinomycetota; class Actinomycetes; order Micromonosporales; family Micromonosporaceae; genus Micromonospora; species Micromonospora sp. NPDC005215. Next base: position 69,761 of record NZ_JBEXHQ010000023.1, read on the forward strand.
GCTCTGGTCGACGGTTACCACGTCGCCCACCGCGACCCGCCACTCGACGATCTCGGCCTCGCTCAGCCCCTCGCCCAGGTCGGGCAGGAGGAAGACCTGCGTCCGCTCGACGGTGGTCATGCCGCGCTGCCCTGCGCCGCCCAGCGCGAATCCGGCTGGTCGTCCCACTGCAGTCGGGCCACCGCGTCGAGCACCCGGTCCACACCGGGCAGGTGGGTGTGCTCCAGCATCGGCGCCGGGTACGGGATGTCCAGCCCGGCGACCCGCAGCACCGGGGCGTGCAGCGCGTGGAAGCAGCGCTCCTGCACCCGGGCGGCGATCTCCGCGCCGACCCCGGCGAAGCCCTGCGCCTCCTGGATCACCACGCACCGGCCGGTGCGGCGAACCGAGGCGGCGATGGTGTCGTCGTCGAACGGGACGATGGTGCGGACGTCCACCACCTCCAGGTCCCAGCCCTCCTCGCGGGCGGCCTCGGCGGCCTCCAGCGCGACCGGGACGGCCGGCCCGTACGCCACAAGCGTGGCGTCGCGGCCGGGCCGGCGCACGACGGCCCGCCCGAACGGCTCGGCACGGGTCGGCAGGACCGCGTCGGCGCTGGCGAAGTAGAGCTTCTTGGGCTCCATGAAGACCACCGGGTCGGGGTCGTCGATCGCCTCGCGCAGCAGCGAGTACGCGTCCTCGACGGTCGCCGGGGTAACCACCTTCAAGCCGGGGGTGTGCGCGTAGTACGCCTCGGACGAGTCGCAGTGGTGCTCGACCCCGCCGATTCCACCGGCGTACGGCACGCGGATCACGATGGGCACGCTGAGCTTGCCCCGGGTGCGGTTGCGCAGCTTCGCCACGTGCGAGGCGATCTGCTCGAACGCCGGGTAGGCGAACGCGTCGAACTGCATCTCGACCACCGGCCGCAGACCGGACATGGCCAGGCCGACGGCGAAGCCGACGATGCCGGCCTCGGCGAGCGGGGTGTCGAAGCAACGGTCTTCGCCGAAGCGGGCCTGTAGGCCGTCGGTGATCCGGAAGACGCCGCCGAGTTGACCGACGTCCTCACCGAAGACGACGACCCGGTCGTCGGCGGCGAGGGCGTCGGCGAGCGCTGTGTTGAGCGCCTTCGCCATGGTGGTGGCCATCAGGCGTCACCCTCCTCGTCACGGGCGGCGGCCAACTCGGCGCGGACCTGCTCGCGCTGTTCGATCAGCTGCGGGGTGGGCTGGGCGTAGACGTGGTCGAAGAGGCTCAGCGGGTCCACTGTGGGCTGCTCGTTCATCCGGGTGCGCAGGTCCGCCGCGTACGCCTCGGCCTGCTCGGCGACCTCGGCGACCGCCGCGTCGTCGAGCACCCCGCGGGCCCGCAGGTAGGTCTCCAGCCGGGCGATCGGGTCGCGGTCCCGCCAGGCGTCGACCTCGGCGCCGTCGCGGTAGCGGCTGGCGTCGTCCGCGTTGGTGTGCGGCTCCATCCGGTAGGTGTGCGCCTCGACGAGGAACGGCCCGTTGCCGGCGCGGGCGTGGGCGACAGCGCGGGTGAGCACGGCGAGCACCGCCACCGGGTCGTTGCCGTCGACCTGCTCGCTGGGTACGCCGTAGCCGACGCCCTTGTAGGCAAGCGACGGCGCGGCGGTCTGCCGGGACAGCGGGACGCTGATGGCGTAGCGGTTGTTCTGCACGAAGTAGACCACCGGCGCCTTGAACACGGCGGCGAAGTTGATTCCCTCGTGGAAGTCGCCCTCGCTTGTCGCGCCGTCGCCGATGAAGGCCAGCGCCACGGTGTCGCGGCCCTGGTACGCCTCGCCGTGCGCCAGCCCGGCGGCGTGCACGCACTGGGTGGCGAGCGGGGTGCACTGCGGCGCGGTGCGTACCTCGGTCGGGTCGTAGCCGCAGTGCCAGTCGCCGCGCAGCAGGGTGAGCACCTCGACCGGGTCGATGCCCCGGGCAACCAGCGCCATCGACTCACGGTAGGTGGGGAAGACCCAGTCGGTGTCGCGGACCGCGAGCGCCGCGGCGACCTGGCACGCCTCCTGCCCCCGGGAGGACGGGTAGACGGCCAGCCGGCCCTGCTTGGTCAATGCGGTGGCCTGGGTGTCGAACCGGCGGCCGAGCACCATCCGGCGGTACAGCTCGCGCAGCACCTCGACGGGGGGCTCCGGGTAGTGGGGGCGGGCGGGCAACGGTGTGCCGTTCGGGTCGAGCAGGCGAACCGGCTCGGCGTCCGGCAGTAGCGGGCGCGCCGGGTCGGGCGGGGTGGCCGCTCGACGCGTACGCGGGGATGCCCTGCGGACCGCCTGGGGAGTGGTCGTCACGGCGGAACCTCCTGGGACGTGTGGTGAGCCTATGCTTCCGCGTGTCGGATGTTTGACTCAAGATCCACGCAGAAGGCGGGACGGTTGGTATGCGGAGGGCGTATCAGTGAGCCAGGAAACCGGCGACGAAGCAGACCGGATGGCGGGATCGGGACGATCGGTTCGAGCCCTCGACGAGGTGGACCGGCGGATCCTCGACGAGCTGGTCCGGGACGGGCGTACGTCGGTGCGCACCCTCGCCGAACGGATCCACATCTCCCGCACCAACGCGTACGCGCGGGTGGAGCGGTTGCTGCGCGACGGGGTGATCACCGGGTTCCGCGCCCAGGTGGCGCCCGAGGCCGCCGGGTTGGGCACCTCGGCGTACATGGCGTTGACGATCGAGCAGAACACCTGGCGGGAGGTGTCGGCCGAGCTGGCCCAGGTCCGCTATGTCGAGCACGTCGCGTTGCTCAGCGGCGAGCACGACGTGCTGGCTCTGGTCCGGGCGCCGGACAACGCCGCCCTGCGGGATGTGGTGCTGGATCGGGTGCAGCGCATCGCCGGGGTGTTGTCGACGCGGTCCTGGCTCGTCTTCGAGGAGTTCGGCGGTACGCAAAGTCCCTGGCAGTAGGGCCATAACACGAATTCATTAGCAAAATGCCGAGATAGGCGAATTACCGTAGCCACGTCGCTACTATCCGCGACGTGGCTATATCGAATGAGTTGTGGGCGCAGGCCCGGGTCGCCGCACCGGCGCCGCCCAGGCCGACGTCGACCAGGCCGACGTCAACCGGCCCACGGTCCTTCCGCGGCGACATCGAGGGCATGCGGGCAGTGGCCGTGCTGCTGGTGCTCCTCGGTCACGCCGGAGTGCCGTACCTGCCCGGCGGTTTCGTCGGTGTCGACGTGTTCTTCGTGATCTCCGGCTTCCTCATCACCGGCCTGCTGCTTGAGGAACTCGACAGACGTGGACGGCTCTCGCTCACCGACTTCTACGCCCGACGAGCGAAGCGTCTGCTCCCCGCCGCCGCGACCGTCCTCATCGCGACACTGGTCCTGACCTACTTCTTCCTGCCTCGTGGCCGCTGGTCGGCCACCGCCTGGGACGTCATCGCCAGCGCCTGCTACGCCATGAACTGGCGGATGGCCGGGCAGTCCGCCGACTACGTGGCCGCCAACGACGCCGCGAGCATCGCCCAGCACTTCTGGTCCCTCGCCGTCGAGGAGCAGTTCTACCTGGTGTGGCCACTGCTGCTGATCGCCCTCGGGTGGTTCGCCCGCCACCGCCGACGTGCCGGCCGCGGCCTCTACCTGCTCGGGTTGGCGCTGATCGCGGTCCCCTCGTTCGCCTGGGCGCTGTACGTCTCACCGACCGATCCGTCGGCGTACTACGTCACCACGACCCGGATGTGGGAGTTGGCCCTCGGCGGCGCCGTCGCCGTCACGGCGATCTGGTGGGGCCGGTCACCGCGCTGGGTGGCAGTCCCGCTGGCCTGGGCCGGGCTGATCGCCGTCGGCGCCTCGGCCGCGCTGATCACCACGGAGGCCGGTTTCCCCGGCTACGCCGCGCTCGGCCCCACCCTCGGCACGGCCACGGTGATCGCGTTCGGACCGGCCGCCGGCCGCGCCGGTCCCGCCCTCCTGCTGGGTCGGCAGCCGTTGCGCTACGTCGGTGGGATCTCCTACTCGCTGTACCTGTGGCACTGGCCCGTGCTGGTCGCCGCGCAGGCGCACTTCGGTGACCTCGGCGTCGGCCCCGCGCTCGCCGTCGTGGCCGCCTCGGCGATCCCCGCGGCGCTCACGTACCACTTCATCGAGAACCCGGTCCGCCGGTCACCGACCCTCGCCGACCGGCCATCCGCCGCCCTGCGCATCGGCGCCGTCTGCACCTGCGCGGCCGCGCTCGCCGGCCTGACCTTCCAACTGGCCATTCCGACGACGACGGGTACGGCACCCTCGTCGGTCATCATGGGTCAGGTGCCCGGAGGGTCCCCGCAGGCGGCGCCGCCGGCCGCGCCGGGCGCCGCGGCGCTCGGCAACTCCCCCCGAACCAGTCGGGCCGGGGTGCCCGTCGACAAGGTCGCCTCGATCATTCCCGACCCGGCGCGGGCGGCCCGGGACGCGCCGCTGTTCCAGGCGACGAAGAGTTGTCACGTGACGCTGGAGTCCGCGACGCCGGAGGTGTGCGTCTACGGGAAGATGAACTCGGCGACCACGATCGCGCTCGTCGGTGACTCCCATGCCGACCACTGGGTCCCCGCCATGCGGCTGGCGGCGGAGACCAACGGGTGGCGCCTCGCCACCTACACCAAGGGCGGCTGCCCGTTCCTCACGGCGGAGATCTCCCTGAACGACCGGCCCTACTCCGCCTGCACGGAATGGAACAGGAGGGTCCGGCAGACGCTGCTCGGCCCGGGTCGCCCCGACCTGCTGGTCGTCACCAACGCCGAGTACCCGGTCAGCGGCGAGCCAGCCTCGAAATGGCGGTCGGCGCTGGTCCGCGAGCTGCGCAAAACGTGGAGCGGCATGATCGCGGAGAAGGTTCCGGTGGTGGTGCTGCGGGACACGCCGCTGCACCTGATGGACATCGCCGAGTGCGTGTCGAAGAACCCGAACCGCCTGACGAAGTGCGCCACGGTCCGGTCCGAGGCCCTGGGCCGCGGGGGCGGTCCGGCCCAGGAAGAAGCGGCCGACGGGCTCGCCGGCGCCCACCTGATCGACCTGAACGACTGGATCTGTCCCGCGGACCGGTGCGCCCCCGTCATCGGAGGAGTGCTCGTCTGGCGCGACGCGCACCACCTGAGCGCCACGTACTCGGCGACCCTCGCACCCCAGGTGGGCGCCGCGCTCAGGCCCGTGCTCGCCGAGCTGTGACCCGCCGGGCTGGTCCGGTCCTCATCGTTCGGGAGGGGCCTCCAGCCCCTCCCGGTCGGCCAGCTCCAACAGCGGCTCCAACGAGTGCCGGTCGCCGTCCAGGCCGGCGTGCGGGTCGCCGTGCTCGGCGAAGCGGGCCGGCACGGACCGCACGTCGAAGTCCTCCGGTCGGGCGTCGTCCAGCTCCGCCCAGGTCAGCGGCGCCGACACCAGGGCCTGGGGCGTGGGCCGGATCGAGTACGCCGAGGCCATCGTGTGGTCCCGGGACATCTGGTTGTAGTCGACGAAGACCGGGCGGTCGCGCTGGTCACGCCACCAGGTGGTGGTGACCAGCTCCGGCAGCCGGCGCTGCATCTCCCGGCCCAACGCGAGCACCGCCCGACGGCAGTCGCCGAAGCTCCACCTCGGCTCGATCGACAGGTAGACGTGCAGGCCCCGCCCCCCGGTGGTCTTCGGGTAGCCGGTCAGCCCCAGCTCGGCGAGGAACGCCCGCACCTCCCGGGCGACCGGCACCACCTGGTCGAACCCGACGCCGGGCAGCGGGTCGAGGTCGATGCGCAGCTGGTCGGGTCGTTCCACGTCGGCGGCGGTGACCGGCCACGGGTGAAACCGCAGGGTGCCCAGGTTGGCCGCCCAGATCACCACGGCCAACTCGCTCGGCGCGACCTCGTCGGCGGTCCGGCCACTGGGGAAGGTGATGTGCGCGGTGCGCACCCAGTCGGGCGCGCCCGCCGGCAGCCGCTTCTGGTAGAAGGCGTCGCCCCGACTGGTCTGCCGGGTGGCGATCATTGCGCCCTCGAAGACGCCACGCGGCCAGCGTTCCAGCATCGTCGGCCGGTCCCGCAGGGCGCGCAGGATCCCGTCACCCACGGACAGGAAGTAGCGGACCACATCCAGCTTGGTCAGCCCGCGCTCCGGGAAGTACGGCTTGTCCGGGCTGGAGACGCGGACCAGCCGCTCCCCCACCTGAATCTCCTCCGCCACCGTGGCCACGCCCCCGAGCGTACGGCTCGGGGGCGGGCCGGCGGGTTACCGGCGGGGAACCAGCGTGGCGGTTTGCTGCGGCAGCTCCTGGGTCTGGCCGCCGACCTGCGCCGGCGGCGTCGCGGGCGGCTCCTCGGCCACCGCGGTCTGCTGCTCGGCAGGCACCCGCTGCGACGACCGGCGGGCCACGAAGCCCGGCGTCCAGTCCTTCAACCGCAGCGCCGGCCGCTCGACCAACTTCCAGGACAGGAACGCGGCGGCGAAGGCGACCGCCACCGACATCGCGGCGAACGGCACGTAACCCCAGCGGCTCCAGCCGAAACTGGTCATCACCTGCTGGAACATGAACCCGTAGATGTAGATGCCGTACGAGTAGTCGTTCTTGCGGCCCACCCAGTGCAGCTGGCGCGGCATCCGCACCGACAGCCAGACCAGCAGGTACGCGAACGCGGGCAGCCCGATGACGAAGAAGCCACCGACGAGCAGGGACAACCCGAGCGCCAGCGCCGAGCCGATGCCCAGCGCGTCGTTGATCGGCACCCGCTCCCGGTAGAGGTCCAGGGTCGCGCCGAAGGCGAACAGGAAGCCCAGGTAGACGATGTAGTGGAAGCTCATCGAGCCGACCAGCGGCGAGTCGAAGGCCCAGCTCGCCGTCGACGCCGGGCCACTGATCCGTCCGGAGCTCACCCAGTCCTGCAGGATGCTCAGGTAGAGCGCGACGGTCAGGAACAGCACGAACCGGCGGGCGTTGCGCAGCACGGCGGTCGCGGCCAGCACGCCCACCACGACGTAGCAGAACATCTCGTACTTGAGCGACCACAGCGCGCCGTTGAAGACGCTGGTGTGGGTCTTCACGCCCCACGGGGTGGTCTGCACGAACAGGTCGTGGATGCCGTACTGGCGGACACCGGTCCACCAGTTGGCCCGCAGGTAGGCCAGCGGGCCACCCCGGTCCCAGGCGTTGTCGAAGAAGCCGGCGGTGCTGCCGTGCTCTCGCAGCGTGACAAGCGGGGCGACCACCAGCGCCGTGACCAGCAGGCAGACCCAGAGACCGGGGAAGATCCGCAGCGCCCGGTGCCAGGCGTAACGGATGATGCCGGTACGCCGAGCGCTGCGGGTGATCAGCAGGCCGGACAGCACGAAGAAGCCGTACACGGCCATGGTGCCGACGTTGGTCTGCCGACCGGTCAGGTAGTAGCCGAGGTCGTTGGCTCCGAAGCCGAGCGGCTTGGAGTGCGACAGCACCACCCCGACGGCGAGGCAGAGCCGGATCAACCCGATGCCGTTGCTCCGGCCGGAGAGCAGGTCGGCCAACGTGCCGCGGGACCGGATGAGAGCGGGGGTGGTCATGCGGTCAGGCACCTCTCGGCATCAGGCGGGCACCTCGGCGCCGGCGTGCTCCCACAGCTGCTTCATCTCGGTGTGCAGGTCATCACTCGGCGACCAGCCGAGCACCTCGGCGGCCAACCCGACGTCCAGCCGCTGCCAACTGGTCTCGGCGGGGCCGGTCTGCTCGGCCTCGACCAGGTCGGTCGGCACCTCACTGACGTCGATGAGGAGCCGGACCATATCACGCGCGCTGGCCGCCACCCCCCGACCAATGTTGATCACGCGGCCAGGCGCGTCGGGGCGGGTTGCGGCCAGTTGCACGGCGGCGACCACGTCACTGAGACCGATGAAGTCACGCCGGGAGCCGAGCGGAGCCAGCTCCAGCCGCGCCCGCTCGCCGGCTTGCTGGGCGTCGCGCAGTCGACCCGCGACCACCCCGAGCAGGCTGTGCCCGGGCTGACCGGCACCGATGACGTTGCCGACCCGCAGCGTGACGCCCTCGATCAGACCCTGCCGGTCCGCCGCGGTGACCGCCTCGGTGCAGCGCAGCTTGAACTCGCCGTACGGCATCACCGGCGCGGGGGTCAGCTGCTCGGGCATCGAGGTGTCCACCGGGACCAGCCCGTACTCGTGCACGCTGCCCATCTGGACCACCCGGACCCGCCCCGGCAGTCGGCCCGCGGCCTCCAGGAGCCGCTCGACCAGTGTGACGTTGACGGCGAGCATCTGCGCCTCGGTGAGGCCCCACATCCCGCCCGCCGCATTGATCACCACGTCCGGGTCGAGGTCACGCAGCACCGCGGTGATCTCGTCGACGTCGGCGGCGGCCAGGTCCAGCGCACGGACCACGACACCCGGGCCGATCGTCTTCGGGGTACGCGCCACGGCGACCACGGCGTGACCCTGGTCGGCCAGCGCGCGGCAGATCGGGCGGCCGAGGAAACCGGTGCCGCCGAGCACCACCACCCGTACGGGCGGTGCGGCGTCCTCCGCCGCACGTCGTGGTCTGACGGTCATGGCGTCCCCCTGGCTGTCGTCGGTCATCGGCCCGGCCCGAACGCGTGCCGGGACAGGCTGCGTACGCCCGACATCTTGCCCGAGCGGACCGCCGTCGGCAGCAGGGTGATGGCGTGCAGGCGGGACGAGGTGTAGCTGCGGGCCGCGCGGGCCGCCCGGGGCCAGCCCTGCTCGTCCATCCGCCGGGCGACGTCGAGGAAGAACGCCCGCGCCTCGGTGAACCGGGAGCCGTTGACCGCGTCGGCGGCGGACTTGCTGACCGCGTGCCGCCGGTACTGGAAGCAGAGGGTGTTGTCGACGGCCATCTGCTCACCACGCTGGATCAGGTCGATCACCAGGGCCAGGTCCTGGATGACCTGGAACTCCTCGCGGAAGTCGACGGCCTTGAGCGCGTCCGTCCGCCAGCAGATCGACGGGAAGTAGAACCAGCAGCCCCGCAGCAGGCTGGCCGCCAGGTCCTCACCGCCCATCAGCTCGCGGGAGCCGATCCGGGGGGCGTAGATCCGCCGCTTCGCCTCGTCGACGATGGTGTTGACCACCGTGCCGTTGGCGTCGATGATCTCGACCCCCGGCTGGACCATGCCGACGCCCGGGTACTGCTCGATCACCGATCGCACGGTGGCGACGTAGTTGGGGTGCATGATGTCGTCCGTGCCCATCATCACCAGGTACTCGTGCTCGGCGAGACCGACGCACTTGCGGTAGTTGGCGGTGATCCCGAGATTGTGCTCGTTGCGCTGGTAGGAGATCCGCTCATCGTCGATGCCCGCGAACCACTCGGGCACGCCCGGCTCGGTGCCGTCGTCGACCACGGTGAGACGCCAACCAGGGTCACTCTGCGCCATCACGCTGCGCACCGCCGCCTGCATGAGGGGCACGCTTCCGTAGTACGGCAGCATAATGTCGACAATCATTGGGTCGGTAGGCCTCACTGTGCGTGGTGAAAATGCTCGACGGGCGCGGCCACATTATCAGGCCCACCCCCGCGATCGGCCAGCGCCGAACCGGGCGGCGCGCCCACCCCGACCGCACCGATCACGGTCCGACGCCGGCCCGCGCGGGCGCTATCATCGTCGCGCCCCGTAACCCCGCCCCCGATCGGACGCCGATGTCGAACCGCGCCGTCGCCACGGACGCGCAACCCGCGCAGACCGACGGGGAGAATCCGCCCCTGCCCGCCGGGCCGGACCGCCAGGCGGTCCCCCTCGCCCGCCGGCTGGCGCTCAGCGTCTGGTTCTGGCCCACTGCGTTCGCCGCCCTCGCCGTCGGGTGGCGGCTGGGCAGCCCGGAGATGTGGCACGACGAGCTGGTCACCATCGACGTGGCGACGCGCTCCACCGGACAGATCCGGAGCATGCTGGCGAACGTCGACGCCGTGCACGGGGCCTACTACCTGTTCATGCACGCCTGGACGATGCTGTTCGGCACCGGCCCCATCGCGGTACGTCTGCCGTCGGCGCTGGCCATGACCCTGGCCACCGCCTGCGTGGCGCTGGCGGGGCGGCGGCTCTTCGACCACCGGGCGGGTGTCGCCGCCGGGTTCGTCTTCGCCCTGGTGCCCACTGTCACCCGGTTCGGGCAGGAGACCCGTTCGTACGCCTTCGTCGTCCTCGCCGCGGCGGCGGCCACCCTGTTCCTGCTCCGCGCGCTGGAGCGGCCCGGGTGGCGGCGCTGGGTGGCGTACGCGCTCGCGGTGGCCGGCATCGGCCTGGTCAACGTGGTGGCGCTGACCCTCCTGGTCGGGCACGGCACAGCCGTTCTGATCGACTGCCTGCGGCAGCGCCGCTGGTGGTCGCTGGCCTGGTTCCCGCTCGCCGCCGTCGGTGGGGTGGCGATCGCCGCGCCGGTGATCCTGCGGGGCATGAAGCAGGCGGGCCGGCAGATCAGCTGGATCCCGGACAGCTCGCCCTGGACGGTCTGGGAGCAGGCGTACGGCTCGACGCTGCTCGCCGTCGCGGTGACCGCGCTGGCCACGGCGGGTCTGCTGACCCACCTGCGCCGCGACGCCGTGGGCCGGACGCTGAGCGCGACGCTGGTCGCCGTGCTGCCCGTGCCGGTGATCCTGCTGGCCTCGACCGGCGAGATCAACTACTTCTTCTCCAAGTACCTGCTGTTCCTGCTGCCGGCCTGGGCGGTGCTGGCCGGCGCGGGGATCGCCGCGCTGCGCCGTACCCCGCTGGTGGCGGCGGGGCTCGTGGTCGTCGCCGCGCTGTCGGTGCCCGGTCAACTCACGCTGCGCGGGGAGTACTCGCACGGCTGGTACACCTACCCGCGGGCACGTGCCTTCGAGCCACTGTCCTACTCCCAGGCGGCCGGGGTCATCGATGCCGGCTACGAGCCCGGTGACGGCCTCGTCGTGGGCGGCGTCTGGTGGTGGATGACCGAGCCCGGAGTGCGGTACTACCTGCCGGCGGACATCTCCCTGCGCAACGTGTTCCAGAAGCGGACGGCGGCCCAGCGCGACGAGCTGTTCGGCGCGGACTGCGGCGACCCGGCGAGCTGTCTGCGCGACGAGCCGCGGCTCTGGTTGGTGGTGCCGACGGTCACCGACGCACCGCTGACCGGGCTGTCGAAGGAGCCGGCCGCCCTGCTCGGCGAGCGTTACCAACTGGCCCAGCTGACCCACGTGACCGGGCTGACCGTCGCCCTGCTGCAACGGCGCGGCTGACCGGGTGCGGTTACCGCCTCCGGCGCCCGGGTAGGGGGTCGGCATGGCGGAACTGGCGACGCTCTGGATCATCCGGCACGGTGAGAGCACCGCGAACGTGGCGGCGACGCACGCCGAGGCATCCGGGGAGGAGCTGATCGGGCTCAGTCACCGCGACGCCGACGTGCCACTCTCCTCCACCGGTGCGGAGCAGGCCCGCGCGACCGGTCGGTGGTTGACCGGGCTTCCCCCGGACCGCCGGCCGGACGTGGCGGTGGTCTCGCCGTACCTGCGCGCGGTCTCCACCGCCGAGTTGGCGCTGCACGACACCGGGGTGCCGATGAGCCGGGACGAGCGGCTGCGCGACCGGGAGCTGGGCATCCTCGACGGCTTGACCGGGCACGGGGTGCGCCGGCGGTACCCCGACGAGGCCGAGCGGCGGGCCCGGCTCGGCAAGTTCTACTACCGTCCGCCCGGCGGGGAGTCCTGGACCGACGTGGCGTTGCGGCTGCGGACGCTCCTCGGCGACCTGCGCCGCGACCACGAGGGTCAGCGGGTTCTGCTCTTCGGCCACGACGCGCTGGTCTTTCTGCTGCGCTACCTGGTGGAGGGACTGACCGAGCCGGACCTGATGGCGCTGACCCGCGAGCACGTGATCGCCAACTGCTCGATCACCGACTGGTCCGCCGACGCGCGCGGCCGAATGACACTTGGCGGATTCAACGAGGTCGGCCACCTGCGGCGGCAGGGCGCCCAGCCGACCAGGGAGGACGAGATCAATGCCGAACCGGTCTGAGGTGAAGGTGATCACGCCGGGGCTGCTGCGGGACTGGGCGCTGCCGGTGCCGGCCGGTGGGAAGGAGAGCCGCGGCACCGTCCTGGTCGTCGGGGGCTCCCGCTTCACCCCCGGTGCGGTGCTGCTCGCCGGGGTGGCCGCGCTGCGCGCCGGGGCCGGGGTGCTCCAGCTCGCCGCCGCCGAGTCCACCGCCGCCACGCTGAGCATCGAGGTGCCCGAGGCGCTGGTGGTCGGCTTGCCGGAGACCGCCGACGGCGCTGTCGCCGCCGACCGGAACGGCCAGCTCGGCGAGTTGGTCGCGCAGGCCGACGTGGTGGCCCTCGGGCCCGGGCTGAAGGCGATCGACGAGACCAACCAGTTGCTGAGCCTGGTCCTGGACGCGGCCCGGCCGCAGACGTCACTGGTGCTCGACGCGTACGCCCTCGGTGCCCTCAGCCACGCACCGGACCTGCTTGTCGGCTCGGGCCGACCCGTGGTGCTCACGCCCAACGTCACAGAGGCCGGGCACCTGCTCGGGCGGGATCCGGGCGACGACCTGGACGCCGAGGCGGCCGAGCTGGCCGACCGCTACGAGGCGGTCGTCTCGTTGTACGGGCACGTGGCCGCCCCGGACGGGCGGGGCTGGCGGGAGGAGAGCGGCGACGCCGGGCTGGGCACCTCCGGCAGCGGGGACGTGCTCGCCGGGTTGCTGGCGGGGTTGCTGTCCCGGGGCGCCGACCCGGCGCAGGCCGCCTGCTGGGGCTCGTTCGCGCACGCGGTGAGCGGTCAGCGCCTGATCCCCCGGTACGGCCGGATCGGCTTCCTCGCCCGGGAGTTGCTCGACGAGATCCCCGGAACACTGTCGATGGTCTGATCGGCCGATATCTGCTGTTTCCGCATTTGACCCGCTGGGTACCGGATTCACACCACACGAGATCCAGGGAGGTCATACCCGTGTCGACCGATGCCATCGTCCTGCTCAAAGAGGACCACAAGGAGATGCGCCGTCTCTTCAAGGCCTTCCAGGATGCCGAGGAGGGGCCGGCGAGCCAGCGGCAGAAGCTGGTGAACCAGATCCTGGAGGCCCTCACCGTGCACACGTACCTCGAGAACGAGGTCATGTACCCGGAGGTCCGCCGCCTGCTGCCCGACCTGGAGGACGACATCCTCGAGTCGTACGAGGAGCACCACGTGGCGGACGTGCTCTGCGCCGAGTTGGCCAGCATGGACGCCACCGACGAACGCTTCAACGCCAAGACGACGGTGCTGATCGAGAACGTCACCCACCACGTCGAGGAGGAAGAGGAGGAGTGGTTCCCGAAGGTCCGCGACGCCCTGGGTCGCAAGCAGTTGCAGGAGATCGGCGAGAGGATGATCGCGCTGCGGGCGGACGCCCCGCGTACCCCCACCGCGCCGAAGGCGATCAAGAAGGCGATCGACGCGGTGACGGCCTGAGGCCACCGCTCACACGCAGGGGCCCGGCATCATGCCGGGCCCTTCCGTGTGCACCCCGCGGTCAGCTACCCGAACCCGGCTCGGCCATGTGCCGGTGCTGCTCGGACTTGAGCTTGTCCGGGATGATCTTGCCGGCCGCGGTCTGCACCTTGTTCAGCAGCGAACCCGCGGTGACCGTCTGATCGCCCTTCATCAGCGCCTCGAAGCCCTGCGCGGCGACCTTCGCCGGGTCGTCCTTGGGGCCCGAGCCGACCCGGGTGTCCTCCATCTCGGCCCGATCGAAGAACGCCGTGTCGGTCGGGCCGGGCATCAGCGCGGTCACCGTGACGCCGGTGTCCTTCAGCTCGTTGCGCAGCGCCTCGGCGAAGGACTGCACGAACGACTTCGAGGCGTTGTACACGGCCTGGAACGGCCCCGGCATGGTCGAGGCGATCGACGAGGTGAACAGCACCCGACCCGCGCCCCGCTCGACCATGCCGGGCAGCAACCGCTTGGCCAGGTGCACCGTCGAGCGCACGTTCAGGTCGACGATCTCCAACTCGTCGCGCAGGTCGGTCCCGCCGACGAAGGCGCCGCCAGCGCCCCGGCCGGCGTTGAGCGCCAGCGCGTCCACCGGACGCCCGGTGGCGGCGATCGTCGACGCCAACTCCTCCACGCCCTGCTCACGGGCCAGGTCGACGCGGACGGGCTGGACCTGCGGGCCGCCGTCGCGGCGCAGCTTCTCGGCCGCCGCCGAGATGCCGTCGTCCTCGGCGACCACGACCAGGTCGAAACCGTGCTCGGCGAACTGCACGGCCAGCTCGTACCCGATTCCGCTGGACGCTCCGGTCACCACGGCGAGCGGCCGGTCGGCGGTCGGTGTGGTCATGATGGGTACTCCTCTCCTGCGGGTGGCGTACCCGCTCGTCAGGGGGTGCCCCCACATCGGCCGCCCAACCCTTCCGGGGCGTGGCGTACGGAGGTCGCCCGGGACGGCCCAGGCCGGCCCGGTAGGATCGGCGCGGGCCGTTACTGGCGCGTGGGGATGGACAACCATCGGGGAGCGGCCCCGTCACGAGGACGTTTGCCGAGCGCCTGGGCCTTCCCGCACGTCTGTTGGAGGTCGCATGTCGCACAACGCCGAGTCCACCGCATTCCGTAGTGCCCTTGAGGTGATCCGGGCCGTCGAACCGCGGGTTGCCGACGCCATCGGCGCCGAGCTGACCGACCAGCGGGAGTCGCTCAAGCTCATCGCCAGCGAGAACTACGCCTCCCCGGCGACCCTGCTGGCCATGGGCAACTGGTTCAGCGACAAGTACGCCGAGGGCACCGTCGGCCGCCGGTTCTACGCCGGCTGCCAGAACGTCGACACCGTCGAGGCGCTCGCCGCCGAGCACGCCCGGGAGCTGTTCGGCGCTCCGCACGCGTACGTGCAGCCGCACTCGGGCATCGACGCCAACCTGGTCGCCTTCTGGGCGGTGCTGGCCGACCGGGTGGAGTCACCCGCGCTGAAGAAGGCGCAGGTCCGCCAGGTCAACGACCTCACCGAGGCCGACTGGTTCGCGCTGCGCCGCGAGTTGGGCAACCAGCGGATGCTCGGCATGTCGCTGGACGCCGGCGGCCACCTCACCCACGGCTTCCGGCCGAACATCTCCGGCAAGATGTTCGACCAGCGCAGCTACGGCACCGACCCGGCGACCGGTCTGATCGACTACGACCGGGTCGCCGAGGCGGCCCGCGAGTTCAAGCCGCTGATCCTGGTCGGCGGCTACTCGGCGTACCCCCGGAAGGTGAACTTCCGGATCCTGCGGGAGATCGCCGACTCGGTCGGCGCCACCTTCATGGTCGACATGGCGCACTTCGCCGGCCTGGTCGCCGGCAAGGTGTTCACCGGCGACTTCGACCCGGTGCCGCACGCGCACATCGTCACCACCACCACCCACAAGTCGCTGCGCGGCCCGCGCGGCGGCATGGTGCTCTGCCAGCCGGAGCTGGCCGACCAGGTGGACCGGGGCTGCCCGATGGTGCTCGGTGGTCCGCTGCCGCACGTGATGGCCGCCAAGGCCGTCGCCCTCGCGGAGGCCCGCCGCCCCGACTTCGCCGACTACGCCCAGCGCATCGTGGACAACGCGCACGCGCTCGCCGAGGGGCTGCTGCGCCGGGGCGCGAAGCTGGTCACCGGTGGCACCGACAACCACCTGGTGCTGATCGACGTGTCCGGCTACGGGCTCACCGGCCGGCAGGCCGAACAGGCGCTGCTCGACTCGGGCATCGTCACCAACCGCAACTCGGTCCCGCAGGACCCGAACGGCGCCTGGTACACGTCCGGCATCCGGGTCGGCACCCCGGCGCTGACCACCCGGGGCCTCGGCACCGCCGAGATGGACCAGACCGCGGAACTGATCCACACCGTGCTGACCCAGACCACGGCCGGCGCCAACGCCGACGGCACCCCGTCCAAGGCGAAGTACGTTCTCGACGCCGACCTGGCCGACAAGATCGCCCGTCAGGCGACCGACCTGCTGGCCCCCCACCCCCTCTACCCGGCCATCGACCTGGCCTGACGGCTCGTCCGGGCGGGACGCGGCACCCGCCCCACTGGGCGACATACCGCTGAGTCACTGTCACGACTCAGCGGTATGTCGCTCCTCGGAGCAACGGCGAGCCAGGCCGCGCCTCAGGCCAGGGGACGCTTCAGGTGGTAGCGGTGCACCTCGGTGCTGCCCTGGACGTTGTTCACGTCCTCGGCGGCGGAGACCAGCTCCCACCCCTCCCGGCCGGCGAGGTTGAGGTGCGCGATGGCGGTGTCACCGTAGGCGGTGATGTCCTTGCGGGACCCGTCCGGGGCGTACCAGACGAACGAGACGTGGAAATTGCGGCCCTGTCCCTGATAGCGGCGGACGAGCAGGGCGTACTCCCAGGCAACCATGCGGCCCATTATGACCGTCCACCCAGGACGACGGTACGCCGACCGTCGCGCATTGCCATCCGATGAACGCGGTGTGTCAGCCGGCCCGACGGCCGCGTCGCGGTCAGCGGGTGAGCCCGATGAGGGTGGCGAGTCGGGCCACGCTGGCGGCCGCGGGTCCGCTGTGGGCGATCTCGGCGATGAGGGTACGAGCGGCAGGCCGGTAGCGAACTTCGGCGGGTGCGATGGTGTCGGCGTCGGCCAGGGTGTACCCGGCAGCGGTGAGGTCGCCAGCCTGGAGGTAGGCGCGTGCGGCGTCGATGAGGTGGGCCGCGCGATGTTCGGCGGGTAGCAGTGGCCAGTCGTCGCGGCGGATGGCCTGCTCGTGGCGGTACACGGCTTCGCCGGCGTCGCCACAGTTCAGGGCGGTGAGGAAGCGGGCCAGCAGCACGCCGATCGGGCCGAACGCGGTGTGGTGGGCGTCCTCGGTGCCCGTAGGCCGGCCGGCCAGTGCGGCGGCGTGGTCGATCAGGTCATCGGCGCGGTGACCGTCGCCGCAACCGGCAGCGGCCAGCGCGGCCTGGAGGAGCAGCGTTCCGCGTACCCCATCGTCGGCGGCCGTGCCCACGGCGGCGACGGCCGCGGTAAGGGCGAGCCGGTCGCGGCCCAGAGCGCGCAACGCCTGCGCGACAGCGATCGTGGCGGCACCGGTGCGGACGGGGTCACCGGTACCGGCGGTGACGGCCCGGTCGGCGGCGAGCCAGGCAAGGTCGGCCTCGCCGAGCTTGACGAGCACCGAGGCGGTGATCCGGTACGCGGACACCAGCAGGCCGGGTATGGCGTGGGCGGCATCGAGCAGAGCGGGCAGCGCCCGGAGGAGTTGGGCGTAGTGGGCGTGCTGGTAGGCGAGCCAGGCGTGCTCGACGCTCCTCTCAACCTCCTCGACGGGCACCGTGCGGGTGGGTCGTTGGTGATAGCGAGCCAGGGTCGCGCGAACCGCGTCGATGCCGTCCAGGCCGGTCGCCAGCGTCGGTGGCGGCTTGCGGGGGTCGAGCAGGACGGCCGGGTCAACGCGTAGCACCCGGGCGATCTCCTGGACAACGGAGTAGCGGTCCAGGCTGCGCACGCCGCGTTCGACCTTGTCGACCCAACTCTTCGACTTGCCGAGCCGGTCGGCGAGCATCTGCTGGGTCATCCGGCGGCGCAAGCGCCAACGAGCCACCCGCCGCCCCACCGGCTCGTCGCGCTCCAGCACCGGCCGGGTCACCGGTCCCGCTCCTGCGACAGCGCCTGGGTGGGCTGACCACAGTGGGGACACCACCTCGACTTCACCCGAAACGCCAGCAACCCGAGCAGGAACCCCGGCACCAGCCCACCGAACACCATCGCCGCCACCACTTCGGAAACCACGAGCACCTTCACCTCCTGACGCGCCTGTCGAGCGCGCCTGAGCGGCCGTTGCCTGCTCACCTGCTGTGTCATAGGGTCTACTCGCAGTAAACGGGCACCCCGTGGCGTCGGCTAGTCGCATCGCTCAGCGGGGGTGTTGAACGCGTGGAACGCGAATCCAACGTGAAGGGCCGGCGAATGGCGCGGGCACCAAGGCAACGCAACGAGAAACTGCTGGCCCTTGTTGAGGAGTGTCAGTGGTCGTACAGCGCCTGCGCGGCGGCGGTACGGGCTGTTGCCCACGAGCACGGCAACCCGCTCCCCTCCTGCGACCGATCCCACCTCGGACACTGGATCGCTGGTGTGAAGCCCGGCGCGAGGACCGCCCGCTACCTGGCCGAGGCGATCTCCCGCAGGCTCGGTCGCGTCGTCGATGCGCGCGATCTCGGGCTTGTCGTCGGCGGTAGCCTGAAGCCTGACCCAGACGGCTTGGATTGGTGGGAGCACGACCCGGCCACTGATCTCCTGACGCTCGGGAGAGCCGACTTGGAGCGACGAGCGTTCGGGCTGACCGCCTTATACTCGCTGGCCGCGCTCGCGGTCCCCCTTGACTCCTGGCAGAACATCGTCGACCGGGGCCGGCAGGCTCGGGGCGGGGGCGCAGCAGTAGGCCGCCACGAGATCGATGCCGTGCGGGACATGCTCGCGGTGTTCAGCAAGGCCGATGAGCGGTTCGGCGGAGGTCACGCGCGGCTCGCCGTGGTCCAGTACCTCACCTCCGATGTCGCCGGCTACCTCCAAGGCCGCTTCGCGTCGGATCACGATCGCCGAGCCATGTTCAGCCTCGCGGCCGAGCTGGCCTACCTTTCCGGCTGGAAGGCGTTCGACTCATCGCTGCACGGGCTGGCCCAGCGCTACTACCTTCAGTCGCTGCGGCTAGCGAACGAGGCTGACGACCGCGCCCTCGCCGGCTTCACGCTCCGCGCGATGGCGCACCAGGCTGTCGACCTCGGCCACGGACCGGAAGCCCTGCAACTCGCCAGTTCGTCCCTCGAATGGTCGAAGGGCAGGGCAACCCCGGCGGCGACCGCGCTCTTCACCATCCTCACCGCGCGGGGGTACGCGGCAACGGGTGACACGGCCCGCACCACGGCGGCGGGCGCCGCGGCAGAAGTCCACCTCGCGAACGCCTCCCCAGACGACGAGCCAAGCTGGATTCGGACCAGCGGGTTCACCGAGACATCCCTCGCCAGTCAGGTTGGACAGGCCCTCCGTGACCTGGGCGACCTCCCTACAGCCGAAACCGAACTTCGCCGTTCGATCGCCACCCGGAACACCGAGGCGTACCGGCGAATCCACACGCTCACGCTGGCCAACCTCGCCGATGTCCAGTGCGCCCGAGGGCGCCTCCGCGAGGCGACCGAGAACTGGAACCACGCCATGGACTCCATGACCGGCGTCCAGTCCGGCCGCGCCACCGTTGCGGTCCGGAACATGCGAAGCCGCCTCAGCAGCTTGGGTCCCCGCCTACCCACGTTCGCACAGCAACTGGACCAACGGGCAGCAGCCTTCCTGCACTACCAGAACTCTCCGAGATCCAAGTGAGTTGAGCGCTCACGGCTCTTGGAAGGGCTGCCGGCCCCGGTGTAAACGAACCTGAGGGAATGATGCACCGACGGATGTTCCTCACTCTGCTCGGTTCCGCTCTGACGTCACCAGCGCACGAGTGGATGATCGCCCAGCCGCCAGACGACCTCGCATCGACCACCGGCCGCTCCCTGTCCGGCGATGTCGTCGATCACCTGGACACGGTGACCGCCAGCCTGCGACGAATGGACGACCACCTCGGCAGCGGCCAAACCTTGGGCCTGGTCCGCCAACACCTGAGCACGGTGGTCGAGGTGCTGCGAGACCGTAGCTACACGGACGCGGTCGGCCGGCGCCTGCACGGCACCGCCGGTGAGTTGTTACGCCTCGCCGGATGGCTCTCCTTCGACGACGGCCACCACACCCAGGCACAGCGGTTCTGGATCGCCGGCCTGTACCAGGCCAACGCGGCCGGTGATCGCGGCCTCGGCGCGAACATCCTCGGCTTCATGTCCTGCCAGGCCAAAGATCTCGGTCAGCTCCGCCAGGCCGTGACCCTCGCGGAGACCGCGCGGGCCAGCTACCCGGCTACGAGCCCCAAGGTGGGGACGATCCTCGACCTGCGAGCTGCCGAGGCGTACGCCAACAACCGGTCGGTGACCGACACCCGCCGTGCACTCGACAACGCCTTCAACAGGTTCACCGACAGCCAGCCCGAGCACGGCGACCCCGACTGGTCTTATTGGATCAACGAGGCGCAGGCCCATGCCCAGGCCGGCTACTGCTTCGTCAAGCTCGAAGACTGGCCACGCGCTCGGGACCATCTGCGGGCAGCACTGCGGCTACAGAGCAACGAGTACACCCGCGAGGGCGCACTACGTAACGCGTTGCTCGCGACCACGTACGTGCAACAGGAGCACCCAGAGTTGGATAAGGCGCTCGCCCTCGGCGACCAGGCCGTACAGACCCTGACCGGGCAGGTCACCTCCGCCAGGTGCGTCAAGCACGTCCGCAACCTGTTGGACGCGCTGACCCCGTACCGCCGCACCCCCACCGTGCGCCGGTTCTGTCAGGACACCCGGGACCTCGTCGCCTCCTGAGCGGTGCGGAACGTGCTCGGGGCGTTGAGTGGTTCGCGCGCGCTAGCTCGGCTTGATGCTGGCGAGTTCGACGAGCAGCTGAACCAGCCGGTATGCCTCGGCGAAGTCGGCGGCGTGGAAGGCGACCGTCCGGCCGCCGCCGACGCGGGCCACACCTGGCACCAGGGTTGCGAGGTCGACCATGTAGGGGCCGTACAGGTCGACCTCCACGTCCAACGGTCCGGCCACCCTCACCGGGGCGATCGAGGCACGCCGGGCGACGGCATCGGCGGCGGCCTTGCGCAGCCGCTCCCGCGCCTCCTGCGGATGCAGGGCCACCGCGGCGGCCTGGCCCAGGGCCTGCTTGACGGCGACAGTGACTGCCGACGGCGCCAGCTCGCTCAATTCCGAGCAGGCGGTGTCGTCTCCGCTCAGCAGCACGACGGGCACGTCCAGGTGCCCCGCCATGGCGGCGTTGAGGCCGATCTCGCCCAACGATCGTCCGGCCACCCGTACGTCCAGGATGGCGTCACTTATCGTGTGCGCCAGCACGGCGGGCCCGGCACCAGCCCGAGCGTGATAGCCGACCAGCAGCACCGCATCCGTGTGCTCGTCCAGCCCGGCGAGCATGCCCAGCGGGCGGGGTTTGCCGCGCACGAGGTGAGCACGCCGGTCGAGGTCCTCCGGCAGCATGTTCCGAAACGTTCCGTGTGCGTCGGCGACCCACACCACCGCGTCGGGTTCGGCATCGAGAACCCCGGCGATCACCGCGTTGGCCTCGGCCGTCATCAACGCCCGGCCGCGCTCATAGTCGTACCGGTCCGGATTCGTCTCGGCGGGATGCACGATCCCCGAGATGCCTTCCAAGTCCACGGAGATCAGCGCCTTCATGACTGAGGACCCTACGCGATCTCGGCCTCCTCGCTGCACGCGACGACTCGGACCGACGCCCGTGATCACGTGATGAAGAGTAGGTCAGGGACGGTCCTGACAACTGTCTTTCATCACGTGATCACGCCGACGCCTTCGGTCGGAGGAGCGTCAGACCAGGGCGGGGGTCTGGGCGTGGATGTGGAAACGCAGCGAGCGGGCGTCGGTGAAGCACTCCCGCATCGGGCGCACCAGATCCCGGTGCTCGGGGCTGCGTTCCCAGGCCTCGAAGTCGGCAAGGGTCACCCACTCGCTGGTGATCAACCACTGCTCCGGGTCGGTCGACGAGCGGCACACCTGGTCGACGAGGTGTCCCGGCACCCCGTCGGCGACCAGGTGCCGCACCTGCTCGTAGGCGGCGAGGAACTCCTCGGTGCGCGGCACCGGCACCCGCACCAGGAACACCACCCGCGCCCGTTGTCCGCTCATGGCGTCTCTCCCCTCATCGGCACCGCCCCGCGCAGGACCAGCGCACTGTTGAACCCGTCGAAGCCCCGCGCGCAGACCAGCGCGAGCCGGCTGCGCGGCTGGCGGTGCTCGCGCAGGAAGTCCAGTTCGCACCCCTCGGCGACCTCCTGCGGGCCGGCCGACGCGGGCAGCGTGTCGTGCGCGAAGGCGAGCAGCGCGGTGGCCACGTCCAACGCCGACCCGCCCTGGTGCGCCCGCCCGGTCAGTGGCTTCTGCGTCGTCACCGGGACCGGTCGGTCGGCGAACACGGCGCGCAGCGCCTCGGCCTCGCTGCGGTCGTAGCGGCGCACACCGAGGGCGTCGGGTAGCACCACGTCGATCCCGGCCGCCGCGACGCCGGCCCGGTCCAGGGCCAGCCGCATCGCCCGCGCGTACTGCGTCGGGTCGCCGGCGCTGTCCGCAGTGGTGTGCGCGGCGTCGTGGGTGGAGCCCCACCCGCTCACCTCGCCGTAGACCCGGGCGCCCCGGGCGAGGGCATGCCCCAACTCCTCCACCACGAACACCGCGCCCCCCTCGGCCGGCAGGTAGCCGCTGGCCGAGGCGTCGAACGGCCGGTACGCCCGCTGCGGGTCGGCGACGTCGCTGAGCAGCCCGGAGCGCAACTGGCACGCCAGCGCGTACGGGCTGAGCGGGCACTCGGTGGCCCCGGCGATCACCACCGGAGTGCCCCGGCGTACCGCGCGGGCGGCGTGCGCGAGGCTGTCCAGCCCGCCGGCCGCCTCGGCGACCAGCACCCCGCTCGGGCCCTTGAACTGGTGGTGGATGGACAGTTGCCCGACGCTGGCCGCGTAGAACCAGGCGATCGACTGGTACGCCCCGACCGTGCGCGACGACCCGCCCCACAGCCGTTGCAGCTCCCGCTGGCCGAACAGGTTGCCCCCGGACGAGCTGGCCAGGGTCACCGCGTAGCCGTACGGGTCGGGGGCCTTCTCGGGCAGGCCGGCGTCGGCAAGCGCCAACCGGGTCGCCGCGAAGCCGAGGTGAGTCCACCTGTCGGTCTGCACCACCTGCCGACTGTCGGCGTAGGAGTCGGCGGTGAAGCCGGGCACCTCGCCGCCGAGGCGGGTCGGATAGCCGGCCGGGTCGAACAGGGTGATCGGTCCGGTCCGGCGGGTGCCGGCCAGCACCGTTCGCCAGTGCGCGTCCGCGCCGATGCCACTCGGTGCGACCACACCGATGCCGGTCACCACCGCCCGCGCGGCGCTCACGCCGCCACCGGGCCGAACGGCCGGCGGAACACCATCGCCGACTGGAAGCCGCCGAACCCACTGCCCACCGACAGCGCCACGTCCACCGGGACCTCCCGAGCCTCGTTCGGTACGTAGTCCAGGTCGCACTCCGGGTCCCTGGTGCTCCAGTTGGCCGTCGGTGGCACCACGCCGAACTCGATGGCCAACGCGCACGCCGCCATCTCGATCGACCCGATCGCGCCGAGCGAGTGCCCGACCATCGATTTGATCGAGCTGATCGGCACCCGGTACGCGGCCTGACCCAACGCCCGTTTGAACGCGGCCGTCTCGTGCCTGTCGTTCTGCCGGGTGCCCGAGCCGTGGGCGCTGATGTAGGAGACCTGTTCGGGGAGGATCCGTCCCTGTTTCAGCGCGTCGCTGACGGCGAGGCTCATCTCCAGGCCGTCCGGGCGCAGGCCGGTCATGTGGTAGCCGTTGCTGCGGCTGGCGTAGCCGGCCACCTCGCAGTAGATGTGCGCGCCGCGCCGGCGGGCGTGCCCGAGCTCCTCCAACACCAGCACCGCCCCACCCTCGGCAAGCACGAACCCGTGCCGGTCGGCGTCGAACGGGCGGGAGGCGTGCGCCGGGTCGTCGTTGTCCGGGCTGGTCGCCTTGATCGCGTCGAACGAGGCGACGGTGACCGGTGAGATCGGCGAGTCCGCAGCGCCGGCCAGCATCACGTCCGCCTCACCGTCCACGATCAGCTGGTGGGCGTAGCCGATGGCGTCGATGCCGGAGGTGCAGCCGGTGGACACCACCTGCGCCGGGCCGTGCAGCCCGTGCCGGCAGGCCACGTCGGCGGCGAGGCTGCTGGGCACCAGCGCCTGGTAGAGGTACGGGCCGCCGCGCGTCGCGTCGACCAGCCAGCGCTGGCCGTGCTCGCTGACGGTGACGTACTCCTGCTCCAACGCCATCGTGCCGCCCACGGCGGTGCCGAGCACCACCCCGGCCCGGTCCCGCTCGGCGTCGGTGAGCACCAGTCCGGCGTCGGCGACGGCCTCCACGGAGCAGGCCAGCGCGAACTGCACGTACCGGTCGGCCCGGCGTCGTTCGGCCTCGGTGAGCCCCGCGGCGGTCGGGTCGAAGTCGCACTCCGCGGCGATCTGGGAACGGAACGCCGACGGGTCGAAGAAGCTGATCCGCCGGGTGGCGGTCCGCCCCTCGGTGATGGTCTTCCAGAACCGGTCCCGGCTGGCGCCACCGGGGGCGACCACCCCGATCCCGGTCACCACCGTGCGGCGTCCGCTCACGACGGCACCCCGGTTCGCGACCGCGTGGGCGCGCTCCTCGCGCTCACGACCCACCGCGCTGTTCGGCCAACTCGGTGTCGACGTGCCCCAGCTCCGGGCGGGGGGCGAGCGGACCCAGGTGGAAGACCACCTCGGCCGGTTCGACGCCGGTGTTGCGGAGGCGGTGCCGCACGTTCACCGGTACGAACAGCGCCTCACCGGCGGCCAGCAGCGTCGGCTGGTCGTCCAGGTCGACGGTGATCGCGCCGCGCACCACGTAGAGGAACTCCTCGCTGTACGGGTGGTAGTGCTCGGCGATCCGCTCCCCCGGCGCGAGGGCGGCGACCCCGAGGAAGCCCGAGGTGCTGCCGACGGTGCGGGGGCCGAGCAACACCCGCAGCTCACCGCCGCGTCGCCGGTCGGCGGGTACGTCTCCGGCGGCGATCGGCCGGGTGCTCAGGTCACTCATCGTCGGCCTCCGTCGGGTCGGCGCTGGCCGCCGGGGCGTCCTGGTCGGCGCGCTGCCGGGCGATCCGCTCCACCCGATCCTTGATCACCGCGAGTTGGATGACGCTGTTGGTGTTGATCCGCTCGGTCATCGCGGCGTTGTCCAGCGGCGCGGTCGGCTTCATCGCGAAGTCCTGCGTCCAGGTCATCCGGGTGCCGCCGGTCTCCTCGGTGTAGCGCCAGTGGATCCGCATGTACTCGAACGGCCCGGTCTCCACCCGGTACGCCCGGACCTGCCTGCTCACCGGGTCGGAGGTGCGCTCGCTGACCCAGCTCCAGGACACCCCGTTCTCGTCGGGGTACATGGTGAGCCGGAACCGCACGGTGTGCCCCTCGCGGTGCAGGATGTCCACCACGGCGTACTCGGTGAACAGTTCGGTCCAGTTCGCCACGTCGTTGGTGACCTCCCAGACCAGCGCCAGCGGCGCGTCGATGACCATGCTGTTCTCGGTGTGCCCGGGTGGGTCGACGCGGCGGGCGACCAGGTCGGCCACCGCCGGGATGCTCAGCTCCCCGGCCTGCTCGGGGATGCTCACCTGCCACCGGTCGGCGACGACAGCGGAGAGTTCCAGCAGGGCGAGTGAGTCCATTCCCAGCTCTTCCAGCGACGCGGCGGGGGCCCGGGCCGCCGCGTCGGCGTCCAGCCCACAGTGCGCCACCAGGATGTCGGTGATCTCGGCGGTCATCGGGCGACCATGAGTGACTGTCATCGGGTCCTCCTGAGGGTTACGTCGGGCTCCGCGGTGGACGCGGGGCGCGGTGCGGGGGTGGCCGCCGGCCGCTGCGCGGACGCCGCGTCGGGCGCGGCGAGCAGACGGTCGACCAGGCCGGTCGTGTAGCGGCCCTTGCGGAATCCGGCGTCGTCGAGCACGCGCCGGACGAACGGGATGGTGGTGTGTACGCCCGGCCCGGCGATGTCGAACTCGTCCAGGGCCCGCTCCAGCCGGTTGAGGGCCAGCTCCCGGTCCGGCGCCCAGACGATCACCTTGGCCAGGAGCGAGTCGTACCAGGGGCCGACCAGGTAGCCGGCGCTGGCGTGGGTGTCCACCCGGGTGAACGGGCCGCCGGGTGGGGTGAACCGTTCCAACCGGCCGGGGGTCGGCGCGAAGTCTCGGGCGGGGTCCTCGGTGTTGACCCGGCACTCCACAGCGACACCGTGCAGGCGGATCTCCTCCTGCCGCCAGCGCAGCGGCACCCCGGCGGCGATGTGCAGTTGCTCGTGCACCAGGTCGATTCCGGTGACCATCTCGGTGACCGGATGCTCGACCTGGATGCGGCAGTTGATTTCCAGGAAGTGGAACTTCTCCTCGGCGTCGACAAGGAACTCCAGGGTGCCGGCGCCGACGAAACCGACAGCCAGGGCGCCCCGCAGGGCGGCCTCGGCGATGGTGTCGAGAACGGCTGCGGACAGCGCCGGGGCGGGCGCCTCCTCGACCAACTTCTGGTGCCGGCGTTGCACCGAGCAGTCCCTGGTGCCCAGGTGCACCCCGTTGCCGTGGGAGTCGCAGAGCACCTGCACCTCCACGTGCCGTGCCTCGGTGAGGTAGCGCTCGACGTACACCCGGTCGTCGCCGAAGGCGGCCTGGGCGGCAGCCCGGGTACGCGCGTACGCCCGGCGCAGCTCGCCCGGCGTCCGCACGACGGTCATGCCCCGACCGCCGCCCCCGGCGGCGGCCTTCACGATCACCGGGTAGCCGACGTCCGCGGCGACCTCCGCCGCCGCGGCGGCGGTCGGCACCGGTGCGACACTGCCCGGCGACAGTGGCAGGCCGGCACGGCTCAGCAGTGCCCGTGCCGAGGACTTGTCGGCAAGCGCGGCCATCACCGACGGTGGTGGGCCGATGAAGGTCAGCCCGTTGTCCACGCAGATCTCGGCGAAGTCGGCGTCCTCGGAGAGGAAGCCGTAACCGGGGTGCACTGCCTGCGCGCCCACCTGCCGGGCCGCCTCCACGATCGCCGCCGCGTTGAGGTAGCTGCGCCGACTCGACGCGGGCCCGATGCGGACAGCCTGGTCGGCGAGACGGACCACCGCCGAGTCGGCGTCCGCCGCGGAGTAGACCACCGCCGTCCGTACGCCCAGCTCCTTGCAGGCGCGCAGCACCCGCAGGGCGATCTCGCCCCGATTGGCGATCAGCACGGTCTCGAACATGGTCAACCACCCTGCGCCGTCATGCCGGGTCCAGCTCGACAAGCGGCTGGTCGTACTCCACCGGGTGGCCGTCCTCGACGAGGATCGCGACCACCCGACCGGCGCGATCGGCTGTCACCTCGTTCATCAGCTTCATCGCCTCGACGATGGCGACGGGTTGGCCCGGACGGACCAGGTCGCCCACCGCGACGAAGGGCTTCGCGCCGGGCTCCGCCGCCCGGTAGAAGGTGCCGACGATGGGTGCCCGCACCGCGGCCCGTCCGGGCACCGGCGCCGCTGGCGGGCCGGCGGCCGGCACTCCCGGCCGCGCCGCCTCGGCCAACCCGGGGGGTACGTCCGCTCGGGTCGGCTCCTCCGGGTGCCACTCGACCTCCAGCACCGCCGGACCGCTGCGCAGCCGGATCCGGCGCACCGGCCCGGCCAGTTCGGCGATCAGGTGTTGGGCCTGCCGGCGCAGGCTGGCCAGCGCCTCCTCGCCATCCACCTCGGCGTCGTGGGGCGTCTCGACGGTCGACACCGTCGCGTCTGCGGCGGTCACCGGGCACCCGCCCGAGCACCGGCGCGCGCCATCCCGAACCTGCGGAAGCGCTGTCGACGCAGGCGGACCAGCATGGCGGGCGGCACGTCCAGCAGCGGCAGCAGATTGGCCAGCAGGGCGGCGCGCAACCGGTGGGCGGTCTCCGCCGGGTCGTCGTGCGCGGCGGTGGCCGGCTCCGGTACGACCTCGTCGACCACCCCGAGCCGGCGCAGGTCGGGCGCTGTCAGTCGGAGCGCGCGGGCGGCCTGCGGCGCCGCCGACCGGTCCGGCCAGAGGATGGCCGCACAACCCTCGGGGCTGATCACCGAGTAGACGGCGTTCTCCAGCATCAACACCCGGTCGGCGACGGCGAGGGCCAGCGCTCCGCCGCTGCCGCCCTCCCCGGTGATCACTGCCAGCACGGGGGTGGGCAGCACGGTGAGGGTGAGGATGTTCTCCGCGATGGCCGCCGCCTGGCCCTGCTCCTCGGCGCTCACCCCGGGGTCGGCGCCGGGGGTGTCCACGAGCGTGACCACGGGCAGGCCGAGCCGGGCGGCGAGGCGCATCAAGCGCAGCGCCTTGCGATGCCCGGCCGGGCTGGCCATGCCGAAGTTGCGGGCGACCAACTCGGCGGTGGTGTGCCCCTTCTGGTGGCCGATGACCATCACGTGCCGGTCGGCCAGGCGCGCGATCCCGCCCACGACGGCCGGGCAGTCCCCGCCGAGCCGATCGCCGTGCAGCTCCAGGAACCCGTCGAAGACCGAGTCGAGGTAGTCCAGTGTGGTCGGTCGACCGGGGTGTCGCGCCAGCCGGACCGTGTCCCACGCGTCGCGTACCGCCGGGGTGTCACTCCCGTCCGCCGGGGCCGGCGGGGTCGTGTCGGCGAGGCGCTCGCGGCGCGGCGCCGGCTCCTGCCGGGGTACGGGCGGACGGGCTGGGCGGGTGGCACGGGTGGCGGCGAGCAGCGCCCCCAGCCGTCCGCGCAGTGACCGGCGCTGCACCACCATGTCGACCTGTCCGTGCCGGAGCAGGACGTCGGCGCTCTGGAAGCCCTCCGGCAGCGCCCGGCCGGTGACCTGGCGGATCACCCGGGGACCGGCGAAGCCCATCCGCGCGCCGCTCTCCGCGAGCACCAGGTCGGTGTTGGTGGCGAACGACGCGGCCACCCCGCCGTAGGTCGGGTCGGTGAGGACACTCACGGTGAGCAGGCCCGCCTCGCGCAGCGCGGCGATGGCCTGGCTGACGGTGGCCATCTGCATCAACGACAGCACGCCCTCCTGCATCCGCGCCCCGCCGGAAGCGGTGACCAGGATGAGTGGGACGCGGTCGTCCAGGGCCTGTTCGGCGGCCCGGGTGATCAGCTCCCCCACCGCGCAGCCCAGGCTGCCGCCCAGGAAGCGGAAGTCCATCACCGCCAACACGGCCGGGTGCCCACCGATGGTGGCGGTGGCGCAGACGACCGCCTCGGCCAGGCCGGTGCTGGCGCGCGCGGCGCTGAGCCGGTGCGGGTACGGCAGCACGTCGACGAAGTCGATCGGGTCCGTCTCGGGAAGCTGGTCGGGCAACAGGCGCAGCGACCCCGGGTCGACAAGCTGACGCAGACGTTCCGGGGCGCCGAGTCGGGCGTGCTCCCCACACTCCGGGCAGACATCCAGGTTACGGCGCAAACGTTTGCGGTAGAGCAGGCTGGCGCAGCCGACGCAGCGGGACCAGAGCTGCTCCTCCCGGGGCGCGGTGGCGGTCACGACCGCCGCCCGGGGTCCGGGGCGTCGAACCGGTAGAAGCACTGCGCCATCGCGTCCCGCGGTGAGCGCCAGGTGGGCAGGTACGGCGACACGTACGGGCGCAGACGGTCGCTGACCCGGATGAACTCGGGGTGCCCCCGGGCGCCCTCCACCGCGTCCGCTGCCGGATGCTCCGTCTCCAGCAGGTGCACGTAGAGATCGTGGAGCCGGTACAGCGAACGGTGCCGGACGCCGACCAGGCGCGGCAGCTCCGTCGCGTCCGACTCGGCGAAGATCTCGGCGACCCGCTCCTCGGCGGTCGGATCCACCTTCGCGACGATCAGTGATCGGTCCATACTGGGCCTCCCCCCACGGCGTCCGGCCGGCGACGGGTGGCCCCGGACGCGCTGGACGACTGCGGACACGATGCGGCAGTCCTCGTCACGGCGGCGTCACCGTGCCGCACCGGCCAGCGACGTATGACGGTGACGCTGCGTTGACGCATCCTGTGTACCAGCTATGCGTACGCTGCACCCGAAGCGGCCGGGCCGACGAACGTTTGTGCAGTTCAGAACCGATCTCAGATTGACTGTCGGCCAATAGAACGTTCACGCGGCGTTGACTCACCGTGACCGCTATTGATAATCTTCACAGTGGTCAGCCCGGCCGCCCCGGCGGGCGGGGCCGCGCCCGGCAGCCGTGGGCCGCCTCCGCACCGGTGGGGCCGACAGTGGTGTCACGGGCAACCGATCCGGGACACAGCAGACAGTCGGGACGAGCGTTCCGCAGGGGGTGCCGCCGTGACCGCTGACCCGTCCGTCCCGACCGCCGGCGAGCCGCCCGGGGAGGGCGTCTCACTCCACCTGCTCGGCGGTTTCCGACTGCTGCGCGAGGCGGTGCCGGTCGTGGTGCCGCGCGGGCTGCAACGGGTGATCGCCCTGATCGGGCTGCGTCCCGGCGCCACCCGCAGCCAACTCGCGGGCCTGCTCTGGCCGGACGCGTCGGAGGAACGGGCGCTGTCCTCACTCCGCACCGCGCTGTGGCGACTCCGACAGGACCCGTGCTGTCCGATGACCGTGGCCAGCGACACCGTACGGCTCGGCCCGACGGTCCGGCTCGACGTGGACGACCTGGTCGGCACCGCGGCCCGGGTCCGTGACGGCGACGACCCGCGCATCGCCGCGGGAGCGCTCGCCGCCGGCCGGCACGACCTCCTGCCCGGCTGGTACGACGACTGGGTGCTGCTGGACCGGGAGAGACTGCGCCAACTCCGCCTGCACATGCTGGAACAGGTGGCCGGGCAGCACCTCACCGCGGGGCGGCACGGCGAGGCCCTCGAAGCCGCGCTGGAGGCGATGGCCGCCGAGCCGTTACGGGAGACGCCCCACCGGCTGGTGGTCCGCATCCACCTGGCCGAAGGCAACGCCTTCGAGGCCGTGCACGCCTTCTACGTCTACCGGGACCTGCTGCGCAGGGAGTTGGGTCTGGAACCGAGCCCCGCGATGAGCGCCCTGCTCGACGACACGCTCGCCCCCATCCGCCAGGCCACCCGCGAAGCCTTCAGCGACCGGCCGTCACCAGCGGGCCGGCGGACGTGACGGTGATGTGACAGACGCTGCGGCACGGTAGGCGCACAGAGCACGTGGCGCCGATCCGCGGATCGGAAAGCCACCGGCGGAAGGGGTCCCATGAGTCGTCTACTGATCGTCAGCCGGATCATCCCGGGCGCGGAGGGGCGGGTCGCGCAGATCTTCGCCGAGTCCGACGCCACCGACCTGCCCGGTCTGACCGGCGTCACGCACCGATCGCTGTACTGCCTCCACGACCTGTGCGTACACCTGCTGGAGACCTCGGACGTCGATCCGGACGCGCTCGCGGCGGCCCGCAACCACCCGCTCTTCCAACAGGTAAACGAGCGGCTCTCCGCGCACACGTCGCCGTACCTGCCGACCTGGCGCTCCCCCCGGGACGCGATCGCCGGCTGCTTCTACCGGTGGGACGCCACCGACGCGCCCGCGGCGCGCCCGGCCAGCACCGACGCGCCCGTAGCGCGCCCAGCCAACTCCGACGCGCCCGCGGCGCGCCCAGCCAACTCCGACGCACCCGCGGCACACCCAGCCAACTCCGACGCGCCCGCGGCACACCCGGCCAGCTTCGACGCGCCCAAGGCGCGCCCGGCCAGCACCGACGCGCCCGCGGCACACCCGGCGGGCTGACATGCCCGCCGGGCCACCGCACGTCCTGATCATCGGCGCCGGCACGGGCGGGTTGTGCCTGGCGCACGGCCTGCGCCGTGCCGGGATCAGCGTCGCCGTCTACGAGCGGCACCGCGACCGCGCCGAAGGGCTGCTCGGCTACCGGGTCGGCATCGGCCCCACCGGTAGCCGGGCCCTGCGGCAGTGCCTGCCCCCGGAGTTGTTCGCCACCTTCCTGGCCACCTGCGCGCGGCCGCCGCACTACTTCAATGTGGTCACGCAGGGGCTCCGCCAGACCGCGTCGTTCGCACTGCGACCGAGCGCCGACCCGGTCCGCACCGAACATTCGGTGGCCCGGATGGTGCTGCGCCAGGTGCTGCTGACCGGCCTGGACGACGTGGTGCACTTCGACAGGACCTTCACCCGCTACGAGCAGCGCGACGACGGCACTGTCACCGCGTACTTCGCCGACGGCACCAGCGCCACCGGCAACCTGCTGGTCGGAGCGGACGGCACGCACTCGGCGGTGCGCCGGCAGTACCTGCCGCATGCCGTCACCCGCGACGCCGGCACGATCAACATCGCCACCCGGATCCCGCTCACCCCGCACACTCGCGGCCTCGTCCCGGAGCGGGTCCGTCAGGGCATCTCGCTGATCTTCGGCGTCGGCGGGATGATGGGCGTCCTGCACGTCATGGAGTTCAAGTGGGACGCCCGGCGGGCGGTCAAACCCGGCGTCAGCGACGCCGACGCCGCGCTGCTGCGAAACTGGCCCGGCCTGTCCCACGACACCACCACCGACAACATCAACCTGATTATCTGGAGCACGGGGCGCCGCTTCCCCGCCGACGTCCTGAACCGTCGCGGCGAGGACCTGGTGAGCGTCGCCCTGGACCTCACCGCCAACTGGCATCCGAACCTGCGGGAGCTGCTGACCCGCGCGGACCCGGCCAGTGCCCTACCGATCAGGGTGTCCACGTCCGAGCCGACGCCGCCCTGGAAGAGCAGCACCGTCACCATGCTCGGCGACGCCATCCACACCATGACCCCCGGCCGCGGGGTGGGCGCGAACACCGCGCTGCGGGACGCCCGCCTGCTCTGCGACCAGCTCGGCCGCGCCGTCACCGGCGACAAGACGCTGGTGCAGGCGGTTGCCGACTACGAGGCCGCGATGGTGCCGTACGGCTTCGCGCGGGTCGCCGAATCGCTGAACCGCAGCGGCACCAGCGGCGACGACCGGATGTACCGGCCGGTGGTGGGTCGACTCGCGCTCCTCGGTGCGCGCGGCTACTTCGGAGTGACAAGCCGGGTGCCACGGCTGCGTCGCCGGTTCGTCGACGACTTCCACACCTACGAGGGCGACCAGGACTGAGTTCGGCATCGGCCCGTCGACCCGGGCCCGGCGTCCCCCGCCGGGCCCGGGTCTCGTCGTGCCCGGGTCTCGTCGTGTCCCCGGATTTCGTGCTGTTCGGTGCGACGCTGCGTGACCCGGCGGGCACCGCCTGAGGCGACCGTCCCGACCGGGACACTTGCGGCCGATCCTCTCTGTCGTCGGCAATACGCGTGTGCGAAGCTGCGGCGAGTTTTTCTCGTGACTTTTCCAACGAGCTGAGAGGGAGGTTCGCCGTGGCGTGGTCTATCGGACACTCGCTGATAGTGGTACTGGCACTGTTGCTGGGCCTGGCCGCCGGGTGGCTGCTGCGCGGCCGGCGGGGCGTACCGGGCAATTCCATAGTGGACGGAGATCCCGTAGCCGGCCTGGCCGTGGTCGCCACGCCGACGCCGTCGGCCACCACCGACGAGGCCCGGCCTGCGGCCACCGTCGACCCCGCTCCGACCGCGGTCGCCGACGAACCGGTGCCGGTGGACACGGTCAGCGCGCCCGCCGCCGTAACCGGACCGGACGGGGCCGACTCCACGTCCACGCCGGTGGAGGCCCCGGTGGAGGCCCCGAGCACTGTCGACCCGGGTGACATGGCGCTGACCGAGGCCCCGCCGCCCGTACCGGACGTCGAGCAGCCCGACCCGGCTGACCTGCCGTCCGAGCCCGCTGTGGAGTCCACCCCCGAGCCGGTCGCGGTCGACGAGCAGCCCGCCCCGGCAGCCGTGGTCGCCCCCCGCCAGCCCGCGGACGACCTTCCGTCCGCCGACATCGCACCGGTCGACACCACCCCGGCCGACGAGCCGATCGCGGCCACCCCGGCCGACGACGCGGCGACCAAGGCCACGGTGGCCGACGCGGTGCCGGCGGAGGCACCGGTGACCGTCGACGCGGAGTCGGTGGACGCGGAGTCGGTGGACGCGGAGTCGGTGGACGCGGAGTCGGTGGACGCGGAGTCGGTGGACGCGGAGTTGGACTCGGTGCGGCCCGCGGTTGCCACGCCTCCGGTCCGGCCGAGCGACACCGTGACGTCGCCGGCCGGTACGGCCGTCGACAGCGCCAGCGACACCGAGGCCAACCCGGCGGGTCCGGCGGACGACTTCCGCCGCATCCAGGGAGTCGGGCCGAAGCTGGCGGCAGCCTTGCAGGAAGCCGGCGTGCGGACGTACGGCCAGCTCGGCGCCTTGGACGAGGCGGCGCTGCGCGATCTGATCCGGGCCGCCGGCCTGCGCGCCGCACCCGGGCTGGCCACCTGGCCACAGCAGGCCCGCGTGCTCGCCGGTGCGGGCGACGAGATGGCCGCCGTGCTGCCGAACGGCAACCGGGCCTGACCCCGGAGGTCGAGCCCTCGGCCGACCGTCCGACGTGGCGGTAGGTCGAGGGTTCGGCCGCGACCGGAACAACCGACGAGGCGCGCCATGGTCGACTCGGTGTCCAGGAAGCCGGGGCATCCGGCCTTCCCGGACACCCCGGCTTCCCGGAACCCGAGTCGATCGTGCCCCGGTCGGGGGAAGACCCGGCGAATCCACGGCCCCACTGTCGACCGATCGTTACCGTCCGTTCAGGTGGGCCGAACGGGTCCGTCGAACCGACCGGTTCCGCAGGAGTAGCCCGTGCCCTTCGCCGCGCCGGAGCCCGGGTCCCCACGGGCCCGCCGTCCCCCGGTGCGTGACCCGGAGGCCCCGCGCAGGGTGACCCTCCTCGAACTCTTCTTCGACCTGGTGTACGTGGTCGCCCTGGCACTCATCTCCCGGGGCATGGTCAACCAGCTCGACTGGCACCGGGCCGGGCAGGCCCTGATCATGCTGGCCGCCGTCTGGTGGACGTGGGTGATCACCACCCTGGTCACCGACCTGTACAACCCGGAACGCTCCGAGATCAAGCTGCTGATCAGCGCCGTGATGTTCGGCGCGCTGCTGATGACCACGGCGATCCCGGAGGCGTTCGGCGATCGTGGGCTCGTCTTCGCCGGCACCTACGTGGCGATCCACCTGGGGCGCGGACTGTTCCTGATGCCGGCCGTCCGCCGCGAACCGCAGACCCAGCGCCGCGCGGCGCGCATCTTCGTCTGGTTCGCGGTGTCCGCGATCCCGTGGATCATCGGCGCGTTCGTCAGCAGGGATGCCCGCCTCGCGTGCTGGACCATCGCGCTCGCCGTCGACTACGCCGGTTTCCGGCTCGCGTACCCGGTGCCGGGGCTCGGGGTGGTGCCGGAGCCCCAGCGCAACGTCACAGCGGAGCATCTCTCCGAGCGCTACCAGCAGTTCTTCATCATCGCCCTCGGCGACGCCATCCTGACCATCGGCACCATGTTCAGCACGGCGCACAGCGAGGCGCAGAACATCGGGGTGTTCGCTGTGGTGTTCCTGACCACCCTGCTGCTCTGGCGGATCTACGTGCACAAGTCCGGCCAACTGCTGCCGGCGGCCATCAAGGGGTCAGGATCACCGAGCAAGTTCCTGTTCACCGCGCCGTACACCCATCTGCTGATGGTCGCCGGGGTGGTGACCACGGCGACCGGGTTCGACCTCGTGCTGCAAGAGCCGACCGGCCGGACGCCGCCGGCCTGGGCGGCGGTGATCCTCGGCGGCCCGGCACTCTTCCTGGTCGGCCGGGCCTCCTTCGAGTACGAGGTGTTCAGCCGGGTGTCCTGGTCCCGCCCCGGCGGTGTGCTGGCGCTGCTGACCATCGCGCCCGCCGTGCTGTACCTGCCGCCGGTGTTCGCCTCTCTCGGCGCCCTCCTGGTGTTGATCGGCGTGGCCTACGCGGACTTCCGGCGTAGCTTCGGCAAACCACCGGAGGCCCCATCCCCACCGCACTGAACCGGCCCGCTCAAAGTGAGGTCGACCCGGCGAGCGAGGTAGGCGGCGACGGTCGCGGTCAACGGAATCGTGGTGTTCGAACTGGGCACCACCAGGCCGACGCGGTAACCACTCACACCAGCGCCCCGGCGTACGCGCGGACCCGCAGTCGCCGCACGCCGGTGCCACCCAGGCGTACCTGAAGCCCGAGCGGCGCGGCGGCGCGGCGGACGTCATCTAGGTGCAGCGATCCGTGCCGGTCCACGGTGAGCACCGGCGGCTCCTCCAGCTCGCCCTCCGGCGCATGGAAGGAGAGCAGAGTGACGGAGGTGGTGAGGTAGCCCGGGTACGCGGCGCGGGCCGCCGACTCGTCCCGGTGGGCGAGCACCACCAGGTCGTCGAGGTGGGCGAAGTCGGCGGCGAGGGCGCCGGCCTTCCAGTGCGCCGGCTCCTCAACCGCGCCGGTGAGATGCCGGGACCGGTTCGCCGAGGTGATGTAGAGGTGGTCCGATCCGGTCTCGGCGAGCGCCCGCTCGAAGAAGGCGTTGGACGGGCAGGTCAGGCCGGGTGCGATCACCTGGGTGGTGCGCAGTCCCTGATCGACCTGGGTGAGGTGCTCGGGGAGCCGCTCCGCCGCCGGCCCCCGGAAGCCGAACGGCCCGGCGCCGTAGAGGGCATCCATCAGTGCCCGCACCCGACCGACCGGCAGCCGCGGCGAGATCCGCGTCCAGTCGAACATCCCCGGGATCCGGCCGATCGCGGTGGTGATGCTGCCGACCTGCTGGGCTGGGCGACCCTTGGCCAGGTTGACCCGGCGGACGGTGGCCGCGTCGGGACGCGTGACGATGACGTAGAAGTTGGCGAACGCCGCCGCGACGACCGCGCCGCGAGCCAGCGCGCGGGCCGCGACCGCGACGTCCTCGGGACTGTCGATGTACAGGGGCGGTGTGGGGGCGACCATGAGTCCTCCTCGGCGGGGCCGTGAGGCAGTTCTACGTCCGCCGAACGGTACGACGGCCGGGTCGGTCGCCGATCCGATAGCCGACCCGCGTCACCCCGTGCGAGCGGCCGATCCCGGGCGGTACGCAACGGTGAACGGCACCGGCCGGACGGAGGATTCAGCGCGGCCCCGCGCCCCGGTGCCCGTTAGCCGCGCGACCCAATTGGGTACAACGACTGCACCTCAGATCCACCACATTTCCTCAGGAGGCAGCGATGCGCGGCACCTCGATACTCGGAGTCATCGTCGTGATCTGGCTGTTGATCGGCGCGATCGCCGCCGGCCAACGTGGCTACTACAGCGGCGACGACACCAACTGCGCCGAAGCCGGCACCATCCTGGTCACCATCGTGGCCGGTCCGTTGAACTACATCGGCGCCAACCCCAAGGTCGACTGCAAGCTGCCCGAGCCCTCCAAGTAGGACAGACCTACATCGGCCCGCGCCCCCTGACCCCGGGGCGCGGGCCGATGTACGCACAGGGGTGGCTCAGCTGTCGGAGACGTGACCGGCCTCTCGCGCGTCATTCTCGGTGATCACACTCCGTAGGGCGTCCTAGGAGGCTGGTCTGCGGGTTTCGTCGGTGTTTGTCGGCGCGGAGGTCGGGAACCGACCCGCGTCAGTCGGCGGACGAACCCGGGAGCGTGGCATGCAGATCGGCTACAAGCTGGCCGCGGAGGGATACGGGCCCCAGGAGATCATCCGGCAGGCCGTCCTGGCCGAGCAGGCTGGTTTCGACTTCGTCGAGATGAGCGACCACTTCCACCCCTGGCTGGACGCGCAGGGCCACTCGTCGTTCACCTGGAGCGTGCTCGGCGCCATCGCCGCCAAGACCAGCACCCTGCGCCTGGCCACCGGCGTCACCTGTCCGACCGTCCGCTACCACCCGGCGATCATCGCGCAGGCCGCGGCGACCATGGCGCTGGTCTCCGACGGGCGGTTCACCCTCGGGGTGGGGGCCGGCGAACGACTCAACGAGCACGTGGTCGGTCAGGGCTTCCCCAGCGTCGGAGGCCGGCACGAGCGCCTACGCGAGGCACTGGAGATCATCCGACTGCTCTGGCAGGGCGGCTACCAGTCCTACGAGGGCCGGCACCTGCACCTGGAGGACGCCCGGGTCTTCGACCTGCCGGACACCCCGCCGGTGATCGCGGTGGCGGCCAGTGGCGAGGCGTCGGCCCGGCTCGCCGCAGAACTGGGCGACGGATTGTTCGCCACCGAGCCGGACGCCTCGATCATCGAGCACTACCGGCGGGCCCGCGGCTCCGGCCCGCGCTACGCCGAGGTTCCGCTGGCGTGGGCCAGTGACGAGCAACAGGCGGTACAGGCGGTGCTGCGGACCAGCCGGTGGATGGTCACCGGCTGGAAGGTGATGAGCGAACTGCCGAACCCGGTCAACTTCGACGCGGCCAGCGCGCACGTGGAGGAGAAGCACATCCGCCAACTCTTCGCCATCGGCCCCGACCCGGAGCCGCACGTGGCCAAGGTCCGGTCGTACGTCGAGGCCGGCTTCGACCACATCGTCCTGCAGAACGCCGGCCCCGACCCGGACGGCTTCCTGGACTTCTTCGCCGGCACCCTCTCCGCCCGGCTGCGCGCCATGTCCTGACGCCGCCAGCGCGGCGATCGCCCGGAGGACCGCGACGTCAGGCGGCACGGACGACGGCCGCCCGAACGATCGCGGTGATCGTCCGGGCGGCCGGCTGCGCGCTCCCGATGGGTGCGCGGGTCTGCTCAGCGGAAGCAGTGCGCGACCGGTACCGCGCTGCCCTCGCAGTTGGTCGGCTCGTTCTCGACGACCACGCTCTCGTCGTCGATCTTGATCTGGGCGTGCGCGGCGAAGATTCCACCGGGCTTCACCGTCGACGCGTTGTGGGTGACCTTGCTGGTGTAGATCGCCACCGAGCCCGCGGACGCGTAGATGCCACCGCCGCTGGACGCGGCGCCGACCGCCTCGTTGCGGGTCACGTCGCTGCCACGGACCTGCAAGTTCGCCTTCTCGGCGTAGATGCCGGCGCCGACGCCGTGGGTGGTGTTGCCGTCGACCACGCTGTCGTCGAGCGGCGTCAGGCCCTTCACTGTGGAGATGCCGCCACCGTTGACGGTGGACGTGTTGCCCCGGATGGTCATCCTGCGCATCACCAGCACCGCGTCGGAGTTCGCGGCGCCGCCGCCGACCTGGGCGGTGTTGTTCAGCAACTCGGTGTCGGAGACCTTCGTCCGGGCCGAGAAGCTGGCCAGCCCGCCGCCCTGGCCAGCGCTGTTCTGGGTGAACGAGACGCTCTCCACGTCGGCCGCGCCGCGATAGTTGCCGAGCCCGCCACCGTAGCCGTTGGCGCTGTTGCTGTGGAACTCCGAGCGCCTGAGCGTCAGCACACCGCCGTTGAGCAGGCCCCCGCCCTTGCCCGCGGCGCCGGAGGCGCTGTTGCCGACGAAGGTGGAGTCGCTGACCACCATGTTGCCGTCGTTGAAGATCCCACCGCCGCCGCCCTCCGGGGACAGCGAGGTGCTCTGGGAGACGGTGACCCGTTCCACCACGGCGGTCGCCCCGTGCACCACGTGCACGCTGCCGCCCTCGATGGCCGAGCGGCCGTTGTGCAGCTCCATGTTGCGCAGTGTCAACTCGCCACCGTCGCGGACGGTGAAGAACCGGAACGGCGCGGCCTGGGCGTCCCGGGCAATGGTGGCGCCGGCGCCGTCGATCGTGATGGCTTGGTAGATCACCGGCAGGCCAGCCGTGTCGTCGGCCGGGTCGTGCGGCGGCGCATCGGCGTCACCCGGGGTCTCCGCGGCGTCGGCCGCCTCCCGCGCGTCGCGGATGCCCCCGTCGTACTGGTCGGTCTCGTGGAACGCCTCGGTGAGGGTGTATCGGCACTTGGGCGCGAGTCGCAGTTCCGCTCCGCCCTCGGCGTTGGCCGTCACCAGCGCCGCCACCAGCTTCGCGGCGTCGCAGGGCACCGACACCACGCCCCGCTTGCCGGTGCCCGGGCTGGGCGCGCGGCCCGGCTCCGCCTCGCCCTGGTCGCGCTCCGCCCCGCCCTGGTCGCCGGCAGCACGGCGGTCGTCGTCGGATCCGGCCGCCGCGCTCAGCCGGCCCAGACCGGGGAGGGAGAGGTCACGGTCGGCCGCCGCGGCCACACCGGCCACGCCGGCCGCTCCCACGACCAGGCTTCCCGCCAGCAAGCCGCTGGCCAAGAACCATCGGGACCGGCGTCTCGGCCGGATCTCGCGGTCTCCTCCGTGGTACGTGGACATCAAAGGTGCCTGCCTTCCTGCCTGCAAGACGTGACCGCGCGCCGATCCGGGCGCGGGGGGCTCGACGTGGCGTCGACCACCAAACGTCACGATAGGTCCGCAATACGGACAGGAAGGCGTGAACGTGAATAGTGCCCCTATTCATCTTTCAACCCGGCAAACGGGCAGCCGATCAGCCGCCGACGTGGATGCCGGGACGACGCAGCGGGTCCCGCTCGGTCCGCCGGATGATCTCCCGCACCACCGGCGGGGTGTCGCCCCGACCGAGGATGAGATAGCGCGCCAGGTGCGCGATCGGGCTCCCCTCCGACCACTCGAAGTGCGCGTGTGGCCGCACCCCGGTGGCGTCCCGCAGGGCCAACAGGATCGCGGCGATCGCGTTGGGCGCGGCCGGGCTGCTGGCCCGCAACACCCGGAAGCCACCCACCTCGACCCCGTGCACCCGCAGCACCTGACTGAACTCCGACGGGTCCACCACGTCGATCTCCAGGAACAGCACGTCCGCCGCCCCGGGCACCGGATTCATTCCCCGCTGCGCCCGCTCCTTGACCGTGTACTCCTTCACCGACCCGCTCTGCCGCTTGTTCGCGATCAGGTGCAGCTGCCCGTCGTGGGCCAGCGACTCGGTGACGAACCGACGGGCCGGCTCGTCGAACTCGATCCGCTCGGCGCGCAGCTCGGTGGTGCGGGTGACCCGGGAGACCAGCGAGACCACGATGATGCCGAGGATGAACAGCGCGGAGATGGTGATCCCGTCCGGCTGCTCGATGACGTTCTCCAGCAACGCGTACAGCAGCACCAGGGTCAGCACTGTGAAACCGACGGCGCCGCCGCGCTGGCGGTGGCGGGCCGCGGAGATCGTCACCGCCACCGCCCCGGAGACCATCATCGCCAGGATGCCTGTCGCGTACGCGCCGGCCTGAGCGTTGACGTCGGCCCGGAAGGCGATCGTGATGGCGACGCTGACGACCGTGTAGACGATCACCACCGGACGCACCGCCCGCGCCCACTCCGGTGCCATGCCGTACGAGGGCAGGTAGCGCGGCACGATGTTGATCAACCCGGCCATCGCCGAGGCCCCGGCGAACCAGAGGATGAGCACGCTGCTCACGTCGTAGACGGTGCCGAATGCCTCGCCCAGGTGGGCGTGCGCCAGGAACGCCAGGGCCCGCCCGTTGGCGGCCCCGCCGGGCCGGAACTCCTCCGCCGGGATGAGCGCCGTGGTCACGAAGGTCGTCGAGATGAGGTACACCGACATGATCAGCGCGGCGGTGGTGAGCAGCCGGCGCGTGTTGCGGATCCGGGCGTCGAGCCGGGCCTGCTTGTCCGCCCCGTCGGCCCGGACCAGAGGCATCATGCTCACCCCGGTCTCGAAACCGGACAACCCGAGCACCAGCAGCGGGAACGCCAGCACGGCCGTGAGCAGCACGTGCCCCGGCCCGCCGCCGCTCGTGGTCAGCGCGGCGGTCCAGTCCGACACGATGCCCGGATCGTCGACGATCTGGGCCACCGCTACCACGACGATCACCGCGTTGAGCGCGAGGAACACGGCGACCAGCGGGATGGCCACCACCACCGCCTCGCGGAAGCCGAGCAGGAACACCCCGCCGAGGATGAGCAGCAGCACCACGGTGACCACGACCGGGACGGCGGGGCCGTGCAGCGCGTCGGGCAGGTACGGGTTCTCCAGCAGGTGCACTGTGGCGTCCGCCGAGGAGAGGGTGATCGTGATGATCCAGGAGGTGGCCACGAAACCGAGCAGCACGAGTACGAAGATCTTGCCCCGCCAGAACGGCAGCAGGCGCTCCAGCATCGCCACCGACCCCTGCCCGTGCGGGCTCTCCTTCGCCACCCGCCGGTACATCGGCAACATGCCGAACAGGGTGAGCACGACGATCAGCAGGGTCGCCAGCGGGGACAGCGCACCGGCGGCCACCGCCGCGATACCCGGCAGGTACGACAGCGTGGAGAAGTAGTCGACGCCGGTCAGGCACATCACCTGCCACCAGGCGTGCCGGCGGTTCTGTCCCTCGCCCGCCTCCGGGCCGGGCGGCTGCACCTGGTGCTGGAAGAGCCACCGGCGCAGGGGACTGGCCGGCGGCGCCGACCGCGCCGCCGTCGCCACGCGTTCGGGCACCACGACACCCGGCCGGCCGCCCCGGTGCGGGCGGGACGGGTCCCGGGCCGCCCGCAGGGCCGGGTCCGGCCCCGTCGGCGCGTGGCGGCGTCCGCTCCAACGTCGTGGTTTCGCCCGGTGCTCGTCACCCATCGCCAGTCCCACCCTCACAGGTCCTGATCCGACGGTAGGCGGTGGCGCGGGACCCGACCGGCCGAACCGGGCAGGTGGATGGCCAGCTCAGGGCAGGTCCGGCACGGCGAGCAGACGGGCCAGCGCGGGCGGGTCGGCGATTGTCACAGTGGCCGCCGGGTGTCGTGGCCACCCGCCCGGCACCACAGCCGGCACCGCCGTGCCGAAGCGCAGACAGATCCCGCCGGCCGTGCTGCTGCCGAAACTCGCGCCCGCGTCGGCCAGCGAC
This sequence comes from Micromonospora sp. NPDC005215, assembly GCF_040607915.1. Classification (NCBI taxonomy): domain Bacteria; kingdom Bacillati; phylum Actinomycetota; class Actinomycetes; order Micromonosporales; family Micromonosporaceae; genus Micromonospora; species Micromonospora sp. NPDC005215. The sequence continues at coordinate 111,983 of NZ_JBEXHQ010000023.1, forward strand.
ACGTGTGGCCCGATCACCCGCCCATCGACACGGTCAGCACCGCCGCCAGCAGCAGGCGCGAGGTGTTCCCCAGGTACGCGGGCAGCACCGCGGTCAGCGTCCCGCCGTC
>NZ_JBEXHQ010000024.1:0-110500 GCF_040607915.1 Micromonospora sp. NPDC005215
GGGTGTCCAGGTCGAGCAGGTCGGCGGGGAGCGGGTCGGCGATGGCCCGGGGCAGCGCGGCCATGCCCTCGGCGGGGTGGCCCGCACCATGGTCAGCTCAGCTGGCCGCTTCGATCTTGACGAGGTTGACCCGCTGGAACAGGTCCATCTCCACGTTCTTGACCTTGGACGAGTGGCCGAACACGTTCTCGCCGAAGCGGAGCGGGATCACCGGCATGTCCTTGGCCAGGATGTCCTCCGCCTGCTGGTACTTGGCGATCGCCTCGTCCGGCGTCTTGGCGGCGGCACCCTCCTTGACCAGCTTGTCGAACTCCGGGTTGCTGTAGCCGTAGTAGTTCGACGAGCCGTTGGTGCTGTACAGCGGGCCGAGGTAGTCCTCCATGGTCGGGTAGTCCATGACCCAACCCATCCGGAACGCACCCACCGGCGTCTTCTTCTCGACCTTGGTCAGCAGGTCGGCGAACTTCGGCTCGGCCACGCCGACGGCGTCGACACCCAGGTTGGCCTTGAGCTGGTTGACAGTGGCGTCGACCCAGTCCTTGTGACCGCCGTCGCCGTTGTACGAGATGACGATCTTCGCCGGGCCGCCCGCGGCCTGGTAGAGCTTCTTGGCCTCGGTCGGGTTGAACTCGCCCGCCGTGCCAGTGGTGTTCTCCCGGTAGCCCGGCAGGACCGGCGAGACGAAGGAGCGCGCCGGCGTCTGCGAGCCCTTGAAGACCGACTTGGTGATCTCGTCACGGTCGATCGCCATCGAGATGGCCTTACGCACGTCCGGCTTGCTGTAGTCCTTGTCGAACGTCGGGAACGCGAGGAACTGGAACGACGACATCGGGCTGGTCTGGTACCGGTCGCCCAGGTCGCTCGGCGCGGTGCTCAGGCTCTCGGTCGGGATTGTCGGCAGCACGTCCAGGTTGTCCGCCTGAACGTCCGCGTAGGCCGCGGTGAGCTGCTGGTAGATCCGGAACTCGATGTCCTTGACCTTGGGCTTCTCGCCCGGGAACGCGTCGTAGCGCTCAACGTCGATCTTGCTGTCGTGCTGCCAGGTGCCCTTCATCTTGAAGGGGCCCTGCCCGATCGGCGCCTGCTCGTAGCCGTCCTTGAGCACACCCGGAGCCGAGAACGCGGCGTCCGGCAGCGGGAAGAACGCGTTGTAGCCCAGCGTGGTCTTGAAGTCGATGTACGGCTCCGACAACGTCACTGTGAACGTGGCGTCGTCGACCTTCTTCAGCCCGGACATCTCCTTGGCCTTCGGCGCCTTGCCCTGCAGGTCCGCGTAACCGGCGACCTTGTCGAAGAAGGCGTTGGTGTCCTGGCCGTTGGGGGCGTACGCGCCGTAGTTCCAGGCGTTGATGTAGTTCTGGGACGTGACCTTCTCACCGTTGTGGAAGGTGAAGCCGTCCTTGAGCTTGATCGTCCAGACCTTGTTGTCGGACGAGGTCACCGACTGCGCGGCCACCTCGTACGGCTTGTTCTGGGCGTCGTAGTCGACGAGCGGGCTGAACAGGCCGGCGAGCACCTGCGACCCGGACGTCTCGGTGGTGTTGGTGGGCACCAGGTGCTTCGGCTCGGCGATCTGAATACTGACCGCCGACGTGCCGCTGCCGCCGGATCCACCGTCTCCGCCGCTGCCGCAGGCCGCGAGGCCCAGCGTCACCGCGAGCGGGAGGGCGGTCCAGGCGGCGAGTCTACGAACTCGCATTGAGCCTCCTCATCTCCTCACGCTGCGCAGTCAGGCCCGACGCTGGGTTACGCTGCGCAACAAGCGGCAACGGTAGGTCGGCGACCGGCCTTCGGCAACGAGGCGGTTGCGGGTGGGTAACGGTCCGGTACCCTGCCGGCTTGCTGGAGGCCGGCCGATCTGCTAGCGGAATCCGGTCCAGACGTCTACGAGCTGCAAATATTCGGCAAGGCGAAGCGCCTGTTGTGCCAGCACCGGCCACCGAGGCGCACTCTCGGCCCGCCGTCCGGTCCCTGCCGCACTCCGCCGTCCTGTCTGGTTCGACGGTGACCGAATCCACGATCTGTGACTGAGAGTGACTAGCGCCACGTAACGGAAAGTCACGCACGGTCCCGCCACGTGCGGTCGTCCGAACGCCGGACGACGACCGTGAGACGATCTGGTGGTGACGGCGACGCTTCTGGACGGCAAGGCAACCGCGGCGGAGATCAAGGACGAGCTGCGGATACGGGTGAAGGCACTCGCGGAACGTGGCATCACCCCCGGGCTGGGCACGGTCCTGGTCGGGGCGGATCCGGGCAGCCAGGCGTACGTCAACGGCAAGCACCGCGACTGCGCCGAGGTGGGCATCGCCTCGATCCGGCGGGAGTTGCCCGCCGACGCCACCCAGCAGCAGGTCGACGACGTGCTGGCCGAGCTGAACGCCGACCCGGCGTGCCACGGTTACATCGTCCAACTGCCGCTGCCGGCCCACCTCGACACCCAGCGGGTGCTGGAGTTGATCGACCCGGACAAGGACGCCGACGGCCTGCACCCGGTCAACCTGGGCCGGCTCGTGCTCGGCTACGACGGCCCGCTGCCCTGCACTCCGCGCGGCATCGTCGAGCTGCTCCGCCGCCACGACGTGGCCCTGCGCGGCGCCACAGTGGCCGTGGTCGGTCGGGGCAACACCGTCGGTCGACCGCTCGGCCTGCTGCTCACCCGCCGCAGCGAGAACGCCACTGTCACCCTGTGCCACACCGGCACCCTCGACCTCGCCTCGCACACCCGGGCCGCCGACATCGTCATCGTCGCGGCCGGCGTACCGGGCCTGCTCACCGCCGACATGATCAACCCGGGTGCGGTGGTGGTCGACGTCGGCATCACGCGGGTGATCGGCGCGGACGGCAAGGGCCGCTACACCGGTGACGTGGACCCGGAGGTGGCCGAGACGGCCGGCGCGTTGGTCCCCATGCCGGGCGGCGTGGGTCCGATGACCCGGGCCATGCTGCTCACCAACGTCGTGGAGCGCGCGGAGCGCGGCTGAGGTGTAGGGCCGTAACCGTCCGCCCCTGACCCGATCGGTGCCAGGATGACTGATACGGTCCGGAAAACCGACTGGCATCAGGGAGTGGGACGACCATGGGTAAGAAGGTCACTGTCGTCGGGGCTGGCTTCTACGGCTCCACCACCGCACAGCGCCTGGCCGAGTACGACGTCTTCGACACCGTAGTGATCACCGACATCGTGGAGGGCAAGCCCGCGGGTCTCGCGCTCGACCTCAACCAGTCGCGGGCCATCGAGGGCTTCGAGACCAAGGTGGTCGGTGTCACCACCGGCCGCGATGGTGCGGGCTACGAGGCCATCGAGGGCTCCGACGTCGTCGTGATCACCGCAGGTCTGCCGCGCAAGCCCGGCATGAGCCGGATGGACCTGCTGGAGACCAACGCCAAGATCGTCCGGCAGGTCGCCGAGAACGTCGCCAAGTACGCGCCGAGCGCCGTCGTCATCGTGGTCTCCAATCCGCTGGACGAGATGACCGCGCTGGCGCAGCTCGCCACCCAGTTCCCGAAGAACCGGGTGCTCGGCCAGGCCGGCATGCTCGACACCGCCCGGTTTAGCAACTTCGTCGCCGAGGCACTGAACGTGCCGGTGGCATCGGTACGCACGCTGACCCTGGGTTCGCACGGCGACACCATGGTCCCGGTCCCGTCGAAGAGCACCGTCAACGGCAAGCCGCTGCGTGACGCGATGCCGGCCGAGCAGATCGAGGAACTGGTCGTCAAGACCCGCAACGGTGGCGCCGAGGTGGTCGCGCTGCTCAAGACGGGTTCGGCGTACTACGCCCCGTCCGCCGCCGCGGCCCGGATGGCGAAGGCCGTCGCCGAGGACTCCGGCGAGGTCATGCCGGTCTGCGCGTGGGTCGACGGTGAGTACGGCATCTCCGGTGTCTACCTCGGTGTCGAGGCCGAGATCGGCGCCGAGGGCGTCAAGCGGGTCGTCGAGACCGACCTGGACGCCGACGAGCGCGCCAGCCTCCTGGCGGCCGCCGAAGCCGTCCGCGCCAAGCAGGGCGACATCTCCAGCATGTGATCTCCGAAATACCGCTTCAGCGAAGGGCGCGCCGGCTTTGCCGGCGCGCCCTTCGCCGCGGTAAGAGACGCGCGCAAGTTCGGGGATGTTGCTGCCTCCGGGGCGCTGGAGGCAGCATTTTCGCTGATGTTGCGCGGATCTTGGGCTCGGTTGGGTCGGGAGCTGTCGGGGTGAACTTGACCTGGCCGGCGGGTGGGTTAAGGGGTGGTGAAGGGCGCGGACAGGTGGGGGGTGGCCAGCAGGGTGGGGGAGTGTGTGCGGAGAGCGGCCAGCCGGGACTGGCGGGCCTGCTCCGGGTCCACCTCGTGGGCGTAGGACAGCTCGGGGTCGACGAGTTGCACGGCGTGCACCAGCAGGTCGCCGGTGAGCAGCAGACGCTCGTCGGCAGCGGTCAGCAGCACCGACTGGTGACCGGGGGTGTGCCCGGGGGTGGGCAGCAGACGTACCGCTGGGGTGAGGCTGCTCTCGCCGTCGACCACCCGGAGCTGGCCGGCGGCGCGCAACGGCGCGATCAGGCCGGCCGGCAGTGCCGGGTTGAGCGTCTGCGCAGCGTCGAGGTCGGCTCGCTGCACCAGATAGCTCGCGTTCGGGAAGTACGGCCTGCCCGGCGTGCCGGTGACGGCCCAGCCGATGTGGTCGGTGTGCAGGTGGGTGAGCACGACGGTCTCGACGTCCGCGGGGTCGATGCCGGCGGCGGCCAGCTCGGCGGGCAGCCGTCCCGGTACGGGTGCCCAGCCCGGGGCCAGTGAGTCGGCCGGGCCGATCCCCGCGTCGACAAGGGTGACCGGCCCGTCGCCGGTGCGGATCGCGAAGCTGCGAAACGGCAGCCACCACTGCCCGTCGGCCGTGACCGAGGCGGGGTCGCGCCGGTCGGCCTCCGCCCAGTGTGCCGCCGTGGCCTGCGGGAACGCCTCCGCACGGGGTTGGAAGAAGGCCCCCTCGCCGTCGGTGAGCGCGGTGACCGTGATAGACCCGAGGGTGCGGCTCAGTGGCATCGGGCGATGGTGCCAGGGAATCCTGTGCCGTGCAGCCCGTTTCCGCCGGCCGAGCGAGGCCGGGTGAGGGCTGCCGGTCCAATTGCAGTACGCTCGTACTGCTAGAGCACGTGTCCCCCGAGAGGAGCGCCGGCCGATGGCGAAGATCAAGGTAAACAACCCGGTCGTGGAGCTCGACGGCGACGAGATGACCCGGATCATCTGGAAGCAGATCCGGGAGCAGCTGATCCTGCCCTACCTCGACGTCGACCTGCACTACTACGACCTGTCGATCCAGCACCGCGACGAGACCGACGACCAGGTCACCGTTGACGCCGCCAACGCCATCAAGGAGCACGGCGTCGGCGTCAAGTGCGCGACCATCACCCCGGACGAGGCCCGGGTTGAGGAGTTCGGCCTGAAGAAGATGTGGCGGTCGCCCAACGGCACGATCCGCAACATCCTCGGCGGCGTCGTCTTCCGCGAGCCGATCATCATGTCCAACGTGCCGCGGCTGGTCCCCGGCTGGACCAAGCCGATCATCATCGGCCGGCACGCCCACGGTGACCAGTACAAGGCCACCGACTTCGTCGTCCCCGGCCCGGGCACGGTGACCATCACCTACACCCCGGCCGACGGCGGCGCCCCGATGGAGATGGAGGTCGCCAACTTCCCCGGCGGCGGCATCGCCATGGGCATGTACAACTACGACGAGTCGATCCGGGACTTCGCCCGGGCGTCGTTCCGGTACGGCCTGGACCGCAACTACCCGGTCTACCTGTCCACCAAGAACACCATTCTCAAGGCCTACGACGGCCGGTTCAAGGACATCTTCGCGGAGGTGTTCGAGACCGAGTTCAAGGACGAGTTCGCCGCCGCCGGCATCACCTACGAGCACCGGCTCATCGACGACATGGTCGCCGCCGCGCTCAAGTGGGAGGGTGGCTACGTCTGGGCCTGCAAGAACTACGACGGTGACGTGCAGTCCGACACCGTCGCGCAGGGCTTCGGCTCGCTGGGTCTGATGACCTCCGTCCTGCTCTCCCCGGACGGCCGGACCGTCGAGGCCGAGGCCGCGCACGGCACTGTCACCCGGCACTACCGGCAGTGGCAGAAGGGCGAGAAGACGTCGACGAACCCGATCGCGTCCATCTACGCCTGGACCCGGGGTCTGGCCCACCGGGGCAAGCTGGACGACACCCCGGCGGTCACCGAGTTCGCCAACACGCTGGAGCAGGTCATCGTCGACACCGTCGAGGGCGGCCAGATGACCAAGGACCTCTCGCTGCTCATCTCGCGTGACGCCCCGTGGCTGACCACCGACGAGTTCATGAACGCGCTCGACGAGAACCTGGCCCGCAAGATCGCCGCCTGATCCAGGCGTACCGCTTCATCGGAGCCCGCCGGCACCAGCCGGCGGGCTTCGGCGTGCCCGGCGCTGACGCGCCGGTTGGCGTCACCGCCGTCGGCGCGCCTCGTTGACCAGGATGGACGAGATGCCAGTCGCGTCCGAGGAAGGTTGACCACTGTCGACCCGCGGCACCCGTGCGCCGATCAGCCAGCCTTCCCGGCTGTGCCGTGCACAGCCAGCCGTCCCTTCCCTGCGGGGGGCCCTGTCCCGGGCCCCCCGCGCCCTGTTTTCGCTCACGCTCTGGCAGCGCCGCCCCGACTCAGGCGGCCCGCAGCAGGTCGGCGGCGCGCTCCGGGGAGATGTCGTTGATGAAGACGCCCATCCCGGATTCGGAGCCCGCCAGATACTTCAGCTTGTCCTTGGCCCGCCGGATGCTGAACAGCTGTAGGTGCAGGTGGCCCAACTCGCGGTCGATCCGCACCGGCGCCTGGTGCCACGCCGAGATGTACGGCATCGGCATGTCGAAAAGACAGTCGAAGCGGCGCAGCAGATCCAGGTAGAGCGGCCCGAAAGCGTCCCGCTCGCTGTCGCTGAGCGCCGGAATGTCCGGTACCACCCGGTGCGGCGCGACGTGCACCTCGAACGGCCAGCGGGCAGCCGCCGGAACGAACGCCGTCCAGTGCTCGTTCTCGGCGACCACCCGGTCGCCGGTCGCGCGCTCGGCGGCCAGCACGTCCGCGTACAGGTTGCCGCCGCCGGTCCGTTCCGCGTGCCGGCGTGCCGCGGCCAGCAGCGCGCGGGTGCGCGGCGTCACGAAGGGGTACGCGTAGATCTGCCCGTGCGGGTGGTGCAGCGTGACGCCGATCTCGACGCCCCGGTTCTCGAAGCAGAAGATCTGCTCCACGCCGGGCAGCTCGCCGAGCACCTCGGTGCGGTCGGCGAGCGCGTCCAGGACGGTGCGGACCCGGCGCGGCGGCAGGCTGGCGAAGGAGGCGTTGTGGTCCGAGGTGAAGCAGACCACCTCGCACCGGCCAAGCCCCGGTCGAACGGGCGTGAACGGGGTGATCTCGCCGGGCTCCTCGGCGACCCGGCCACTGAGCGACGGGAACCGGTTCTCGAAGACCACCACGTCGTAGTCGGGTGCGGGGACCTCGGTCAGCCGGTCGCCCACCGACGGGTCGAGGGGGCACTCGTTCGCCGGTGGGAGGAAGGTGCGGGTCTGCCGATGCACGGCCACCGCCACCCACTCGTCGGTCAGCGGGTCGTAGCGCAGTTGGGACGCGGGGGGCGGCGGCGGCAGGTCGCGGCGGTCCGGCTGGTCGCGGACCGCGTCGTCGCGCTCGTCGAAGTAAATCAGTTCCCGGCCGTCGGCCAGGTCGATCGCGGTGCGTTTCACTGCGCCGCCCCCTCACTCGTCGGCGTGCGCGTCGCGCGGCCCGCCCCTGTCGCTTCTACCATGATCAATTCGCCCACCTGTTCGCCGAGTACCCGTCGTGCGGACGGAGGCAACCGGTCGTCGCTGACCAGTACGTGGGCTGCCGCCAGCTCGACGATCGAGGAGATGCCCACGGTGCCCCACTTGGTGTGGTCGGCGAGCACCACCAACCGGTCCGCCGCGGCCACGAGCGCCCGGTCGGTCTCCGCCTCCATGAGGTTCGGAGTGGTGAAGCCGGTCCGCTCGGTGATGCCGTGCACGCCCAGGAAGAGCAGATCCAGGTGCAGTGCCCGGACGGCCCCGACCGCGAGCGGGCCGACAAGCGCGTCCGACGGCGTGCGTACGCCACCGGTGAGCACCACCGTCTGGTCCGGTCGACCACCGGCGTGCAGGATCTCGGCCACCGGCAGCGAGTTGGTCACCACGGTCAGGCCGGGCACGTCCACCAGCCTGCGGGCCAGTTCGGCGGTGGTGGTGCCGGCGGAGAGCGCGACCGCCGCGCCCGGCCGGACCAGTTGGGCCGCCCGGTCCGCGATGGCGGCCTTCTCCGCCAGTTGGCGGACCGACTTGGCGTGAAAGCCCGGCTCGTCTGTCGAACTCGGCCCGGCTGCCGTGGCGCCGCCGTGCACCTTGGCCAGCAGGCCACGTTCGTGCAGGGCCTCCAGGTCACGGCGGATGGTCATGTCGGAGACGCCGAACTCGCCCGCCAACTCACTCACCCGGACGCCGCCGGTGGACCGGACCCGCTCCAGAATGGCCGCCTGCCGCTGCTGAGCGAGCATTCGCCGTGCCTCCCGAGGGTCCCCGTACTCTCACGCGGTCAAACGTGTTCCAACAAAGACGAACACTAGCGCGTAATGAGCGGTGGCCGGACAGCGGCTCCGGAAACGCCTCAGGAAGAAGCGATCTTCAGCTCCACCCAACCGGTCTCGGTCAGCTGGTGCAGCACGGCCTGAACCGCGTCCGCGACGCTGAGATCGGTGGTGTCCAGCACCAGGTCGGCGTCGGTCGGCTCCTCGTACGGGTCGTCGATGCCGGTCATCCCGGTGAGCAGGCCGGCTCGCGCCCGCGCGTACAGGCCCTTGCGGTCCCGGCGCTCACACACCTCCAGCGGAGTGGCGACGTGCACCAGCACGAAACCCGCCCCCGCGGCCAGGGCCATCTCGCGGGCGGTGGCACGGGCCGCCGCGTACGGGGCGATCGGGCAGCAGATGCCCACCCCCCGGTGCCGGGCGATCTCGGCGGCCACCCACCCGATCCGCCGGACGTTCATGTCCCGGTCGGCCTTGCCGAAGCCCAGCCCGGCGGTGAGCTCCCGGCGCACCACATCACCGTCGAGCAGGGTCACAGTGCGATCGCCGCTCTCCCGCAACGCGTCCGCCAGCCCGCGGGCGATTGTCGACTTGCCGGAGCCGGAGAGGCCGGTCAGCAAGACCACCAGCCCTCGGTGCCGGCGCGGTGGCCGGGCCTGGGCCAGCTCCCTCGCCACGGCCGGCGGGGTGTGCCACTCCGGCAGGGGGAAGCCTCGATCCAGCAGGTCGTCGATCTCCTGCTGGGTCAGCGCGAGCCGACGGTTGCGCGGTGGGATGTCCTCCCGCCAGCGCCACTGCCCGTCCCTGTTGTCGTAGGCGAGCTCGCGCGGCACCAGCACCCGCAACCCGGCGCCGGAGAGCATCTCCCCGGTGGAGAGCAGGTGGGTGACCCCGTACGCGGCGGACACCCGGGCGCGTAGCAGCGCGTCGCTGATCTCCTCCCGTCGATGCGACAGCGGCACCGCGATCACGGTGGCGGGCGGCATCCGGTCCCGGGCAGCGAAGATGATGCGCACCAGTGCCTCTGGCGGGAGCCCGCCGACACCACCCTCACCGACCGGGATCATCACGAGCAGGTGCGCGGCCAGGGTGCGGGCGGCGTGGGCGATCTGAGCGAGCTGTGGACGGTGCAGCGGCCGGTCGGCGATCACACCGAGCACCCGGCCCGGGGGCAGCAGTGCGCGGACCTCCTCCGGACTGCGGCGCAGTCGCTGGAACGGGCCGTGGCCACCGTCGCCCAGCCGCCGGACCTGACCGCCAACCCCGGCCACGCCCTCGCGTACCGGCCAGACGTCGGCCACGTCCACTGCCGCCGCCGGCGCGCCCTCGCCGTCGGTCAGCACCAGCGCCCGGCGGGCCGGGTCGCGCGGATCGAAGCCCTGGGCCAGCGCGGCCGGCACCTGGAGGGTCACCGCTACCTGCCACGGAGTGCCGTCGGCCAGTTGGCCGCGCCGGCTGACCGACACCAGGTCGGCACGGGTCATGAAACCAGTCAGGGGGGCGTACGCACCGGTCAGCAGCAGCTCCAGATCAGCGAGCTCACCGGGACGCGGCGTGTACGCCGGTGCGTCCCGCAGCACCTCGTCGGGCAGCACCCAGCCGTTGCTCATCCACACCCCCCACTCGCTGACCGGCACACAGTTTCGCAGCCGACCGCCGATCGGTCGAGGCCGCCACTCCACGACCCGGTCGGGCGGATCAGCACCGGGGCCGCCGGCCATCGCCGACCGCATCCGACTCCACCTCGAACCGGTCGTCGTGACGGACGTGCTCGATGTCCAGGTGACGCGGGCGCGACTCCCCGCCGGCCGGGAGGTGAATGGTGTCACCCCGGATCGGCGTTTCCCGAGGCGGGGTCGCGCCGGACACGCCACCGGCGACAACGGTCCCGGCGCCCCCGGCGGGGGACCTTAGGGGTCCGTCGGGGCAAGGATCAGGGGAGCGCCGGGGGCGCGCCGGTGTCCGCGGTGGGCGTCGACTCCCTACGCTGGCAGCGTGACACTGATCGCGACCCAGTCGCTCACCAAGACGTACGGAGGTCGGGTCACCGCGCTCGCCGACCTCACCGTCGCCGTCGAGCCCGGGATCATCGGCCTGGTGGGCGCGAACGGCGCCGGAAAATCCACGTTGATCAAGATCCTGCTCGGCCTTATCGCCCCGACCAGCGGTCAGGTCTCGGTGCTCGGCATCGACCCGTCCGCCGACTCGGCGGCGGTCCGTGCCCGCGTCGGGTACATGCCCGAGCACGACTGCCTCCCGCCCGACCTGTCCGCCGCCGAGCTGGTCACCCACCTCGGCCGGATGAGCGGTCTGCCCCGCACCGCCGCCCGCGAGCGGGCCTCGGAGGCGTTGCGGCACGTCGGGCTCTACGAGGAGCGTTACCGCCCGGTGGGCGGCTACTCCACCGGCATGAAGCAGCGCGTCAAGCTGGCCCAGGCGCTGGTGCACGACCCCGACCTGCTGCTGCTCGACGAGCCGACAAACGGCCTGGACCCGGCCGGCCGGGACGCCATGCTGGCGCTGGTGCACCGGATCGGCACCGAGTTCGGCATCTCCGTGCTGGTCTGCTCGCACCTGCTCGGCGAGGTGGAGCGGATCTGCGACACGCTGATCGCCATCGACGGCGGCAAGCTGCTGCGCGCCGACCACATCTCGGCGATGACCTCGGCCACCGACGTGCTCGCCGTCGAGGTCAGCGAGGGCACCGAGGAACTCGCCGCCCGGCTCGCCGAGCTCAAGCTGCCGGTGGCGCGGGACGGGCGACTGCTCCTCGTGCCACTCGCCGACGACGGCACCTACGATCTGATCCTCGGCGCGGTCGCCGAACTTGACCTGCCACTGCACCGACTCGACCAGCGCCGGCACCGGGTGGCCGAACTCTTCGCCGCGAGGGAGCTCACCCATGCCTGAACCGTCAGCAGCTGCCGTGCGTCCCGCGCCGACCGGTGTCATCCACGACATCGGCTACCAGCGCTACCGCGGCCCGAGGCTGGGCCGCCGCCACGTCTTCGGCGCCCTCTACCTGCACGGGCTGCGTACCGTGTTCGGTCTCGGGCGCAGCGCCAAGGCCAAGATCTTCCCCTGGCTGGTGATCGGCATCGTCACCCTGGTCGCGGCGGCGCTCGCCGCGATCCGCAGCCAGATCGGCGAGCCGGTCGCCACCTACGCCCAGTTCGCCGACGCGATGAGCTGGCTGGTCATCTTCTTCGTCGCGGTGGCCGCGCCGGAGCTGGTCTCCCGTGATCTGCGCAGCGGCGTCCTGCCGCTCTACTTCTCCCGACCGCTGCCGCGCAGCGACTACGCGCTGGCCAAGCTGCTGGCGCTCGTCACCGCCCTCTGGCTACTGCTCGGTGGGCCGCAACTGGTGATGTTCCTGGGTGCCGCGTTCACCACCAAGCAGGGCATGCGCGGGGTCTGGAACGAGCTGCTCGACCTGCTCCCCGGGCTGCTCTACGCCGGGCTCTGGGCGGTGGTCTTCGCCTCCATCGGGCTGCTTGTCGCCTCGCTGACCGGCAAGCGCGCCTTCGCCGCCGGTGGCGTGGTCGCCGTCTTCCTGATGACCACGCCGATCGTGGGGGTGCTGAGCATCCTGCCGTCGCGCGCGGCCAACGAGTTGGCCGGGCTCGCCTCGCCCTCCACGCTGGTGCAGGGAGTGGGCATCTGGTCGCTCGGCGACCTGCTGGTCGAGGGCGATCCGGGTGAAATGTCGATCGGCGGGTTCGGCCCGGTCTACGCCCTGGCCGCGGTGCTGCTGGTCGCCGGCGCGACAGTCCTCCTGCTGGTCCGCTACCGGAAGGTCGCCTCCTGATGAGCACGCTGAGTCTGACCGGTGTGTCCCGGTGGTACGGCAACGTGGTCGCGGTCAACGACATCAGCATGGCCCTGGGGCCGGGCGTGACGGGGCTGCTCGGCCCGAACGGCGCCGGCAAGACCACCCTGCTGCACATGATGGCCGGGTTCCTCGCCCCGTCGCGCGGCACTGTCACCCTCGACGACGAGCCGACCTGGCGCAACCCGGACGTCTACCGGCGGTTGGGGCTGGTCAGCGAACGGGAGGCGGTGCAGGGCTTCCTCACCGCGTACGAGTTCGTGCTGGCCAGCGCGAAGCTGCACCGGCTGGCCGATCCGGCGGCTGCCGCCCGACGGGCGATCGACCTGGTCGAGCTGGAGTCGGCGCAGGGCCGCCGGATCGGCACGTACTCCAAGGGCATGCGCCAGCGGGCCCGGGTGGCCGCCGCGTTGGTGCACGACCCGCAGGTGCTGCTGCTCGACGAGCCGTTCAACGGGATGGACCCGCGCCAGCGCCTGCACATGATGCAGTTGCTGCACACCCTGGGCGACGCCGGCCGGACCATTCTGTTCAGCTCGCACATCCTGGAGGAGGTCGAGCAGGTCTCCGGGACGGTGCAGGTGATGGTGGCCGGGCGGTTGGCGGCCTCCGGCGACTTCCGGACCATCCGTCGGTTGATGACCAATCGCCCGCACGTCTTCGCGGTGCGTTCCACGAACGACAGGGCGCTGGCCGTCGCGTTGATCGCCGAACCGTCCGTCAGTGGCGTCGAGTTGGACCCCACCGGCCTGACCGTGCGGGCCGGTGACTACGGCGCCTTCACCCGGGCGCTACCCCGGATCGCGCTCAAGCAAGGCATCCGGGTGCGCCAGCTGGTGCCGTCCGACGAGTCTCTGGAGAGCGTCTTCTCCTACCTGGTGGAGGCCTGACATGTCGACAATTACCTGGATCACCGCGCGCGGGCTGTTCGGCCGGCGTCGGTTCCTGCTGCTGCTTCCGCTGCCGTTGGTGCTGCTCGGGCTGGCCGTGCTCTGCCGGTCGCTGGGGGTGGACCCGGGCGAGTGGGGGCCGCCGGTGCTTGTCGGCCTCGGGCTGGCCGTGGTGCTGCCGGTGGTAGCGCTGATCATCGGCACGGGTGTGTTGGGCGCCGAGATCGACGACGGCACCGTCGTGCACATCCTGACCAAGCCGCTGCCGCGCTGGCAGATCGTGCTGCCGAAGCTCGCTGTCGCCGCCGGGGTCACCGCGGCCACCGTCGCGCTGCCGCTCTACGTCGCGGGAGTGCTTGCCGATTCGGTACGCCTCGGACTGGGGTTGGCGGTCGCGGCGACGCTCGGCGCGCTGGCGTACTCGGCGTTGTTCCTCGCGCTCAGCCTGGTCACCAGGCGGCCGGTGCTGCTCGGCCTGGTCTACGTGCTGATCTGGGAGGGGCTGCTTGGCAACTTCGTCAGCGGCACCAAGGTGCTCTCCATCCAGCAGTACGTGATCGCCCTCACCGACCGGATCGCCCCCACCGGGCTGTTGGAGACCACCGTGTCGGTGCCGGTGGCCTCGGTGATGACCGCGCTTGTCAGCGTCGGCTTCACAGTGCTGGCCATCGACCGTCTGCGCTCGTTCAGCGTGGCCGGCGAGACGAGCTGAGAGCAGTGCGAAACGGTGCTCCGGCCAGCCACCCTCCGGCGGTAGGGCTGGCCGGATGGACCGGTAGGCCCCCGTCGGGCCAGGCTGTTGGGCGTGAGCGTCGAAGCGGAGCGGACGTCGTTGGCTGAGCCGTACTCCCGGAGCAGTCGGCCGTGGCTGACCAGCCTGGCAGTTGCCGGGCTGGCCTGCGCCACTGTCGCGACGGCTGCCCAGGGCAGCGGCCAGTTCCACTGGTGGGCCGTGTTCATCCTGATCCCGGCCGCGTTGATCGCGGCCAGCGGCGGCCCGTTGCTGGCTCGGGGCGGCGGCCGGGCCTTCGCCGGGTACATGCTCGCCTGCGTCGGCACCCTGGTGTTCGCGGTGGGCGCGCTGCTGATGTTCGGCGTCATGGGGCGGGGTTGGCCGTTGCTTGTGGTGCTGCCCTGCCTGGCGGTCGCCGGCACCTACGGTTGGCGGGCGGCCCACCCGCTGGCCCGCGGCCTGCACCGGGCGGTGGCCCTGCTCGCGCTGACCGGCGCGTTGCTCGGGCTGGCCCTGCAACTGATCCGGGTGGACCTGATCCAGTTGGAGAACGGCTGGTGGGGCGCGTTCCTGATGCTGGCCGGGGCCATCGTGCTGGGCAATGCGGGCGAGCTGACCCGGCACCGGATGCCGTACCGCCTCCAGGCGATCACCCTGCTGGTCGGTCCCTCCGTTGTCGCGTTCCTGCTCGGGCTGCGCTTCCTGCGCGGCTGGTGACGGCCGGTCCGCCGCCGCCCCGGGGGGTGGCGGCGGCGGACGCGGGTCAGAAGGCGCAGGCGATGACGAGTTCCGGGGTGCGGTCGGGGAGCAGGTCGAGTTTGCCGATCCGGCCGGCCGCCCGTAGGTCGTCGGCGACCAGGGTGAGCTGCTCCAGAAGGGCCGCCGGGCCGAGCGCCTCGGCCAGCGGCACCTCCGCCCTCATCGACAGCTTTCGCTCCGACTTGGCCCGCCGCACCTGGCTCAACGCGTCGCCGGCGAGCCGCAGCAGCGCCGGGTCACCCGATCCCTCGATCGACCGGGCCACCTCGTGGGTGGTGGGCCACGGCGCGCGGTGCACCGAACCGTACCGCCACCACGACCAGATTTCCTCGGTCACGTAGGGCAGCACCGGGGCGAACAGTCGTAGCTGCACCGAGAGTGCCGAGGCCAGCGCCGCCCGCGCCGAGTCGGCGCCCGCGCCGGTGCCGTACGCCCGCTCCTTCACCAACTCGATGTAGTCGTCGCAGAACCGCCAGAAGAACGCCTCGGTCGCCTGCAACGCGGCAGTGTGGTCGTACGCGTCGAGGGCGGTGCTCGCGGCGGTGACCACGGTGGTCAGCTCGGCGAGCATGGCCCGGTCCAGTGGGGTGGTTGCCGACAGCTCCAGGTCGCGGCGCGGCGTCAGACGCGCCGAGCTGGAGTTGTCGTACGGGGCACGCAGCGCGTCCGCCGCCCCCAGCCCCAGCGCGAACTTGGACGCGTTGAGCAGTTTGGTGGCCAGCCGGCGGCCGATCTTGATCTGCGCCGGGTCGAAGGCCAGGTCCATGCCGGGCTTGCCGCTGGCCGCCCAGTAGCGCACCGCGTCCGAGCCGTGCTGCTCCAACAGGGCCAGCGGGGTGACCACGTTGCCCTTGGACTTGGCCATCTTCTTGCGGTCCGGGTCGAGGATCCAGCCCGAGAGCACGGTGTCCCGCCAGGGCAGCACCCCGTGCTCGAAGTGCGAACGGACCACTGTGTCGAAGAGCCAGGTCCGGATGATCTCCTGCCCCTGCGGGCGGAGGTTCATCGGAAAGACCTGCGCGAACAGCTCCGGGTCGGTCTCCCAGCCACCGACGATCTGCGGGGTCAGCGACGAGGTGGCCCAGGTGTCCAGCACGTCCGGGTCACCGATGAAACCGCCCGGTTGGCCACGCTGCGACTCGTCGTACCCGGGCGCCGGGTCACTGGATGGGTCGACTGGCAGCGCGGACTCGTCCGCCGTGAGAGGGTGGGACCAGTCCGGCTCGCCAGTGCTGTCGAGCCGGTACCACACCGGCACCGGCACCCCGAAGAAGCGCTGCCGACTGACCAGCCAGTCTCCGGTCAGGCCGCCCACCCAGTTGTCGTAGCGGTGCTTCATGTGCGCCGGCACCCAGTGCAGCTCCCCGCCCCGGGCCAGCAGCGTGGCCCGCAGGTTGGCGTCCCGGCCCCCGTTGCGGAGATACCACTGTCGAGTCGAGACGATCTCCAGTGGGCGGTCGCCGCGCTCGTAGAACTTGACCGGATGGGTGATCGGGCGTGGCTCGCCGATCAGGTCACCCGCGTCGGCCAGCATCCCGACGATCTCCCGCCGGGCGCCGTTGACGGTCTGCCCGGCCAGCGCCGCGTACGGCTGTGCCGGCACCCCGGCCGGCGGCTCCGGAAGCAGCCGCCCGTCGCGGCCGATGACCACCCGGGTGTCGAGTTCGAGATCCCGCCACCAGGTCACGTCGCTCAGGTCGCCGAACGTGCAGACCATCGCGATGCCGGTGCCCTTGCCCGGTTCGGCGAGCGGGTGGGCGTGCACCGGCACCTCGACGTCGAACAGCGGGCTGCGCACTGTCGTGCCCACGAGGTCGGCGTACCGCTCGTCGTCGGGGTGACAGACCAACGCCACACAGGCGGGCAACAGCTCCGGTCGGGTGGTGTCGATCTGCACCTCGCGCCCGTCCGGCCCGGCGAACCGCAGCCGGTGGTAGGCGCCGGGGCGCTCCCGGTCCTCCAACTCCGCCTGGGCGACGGCGGTGGCGAAGCCGACGTCCCAGAGCGTCGGCGCCTCCGACTGGTACGCCTCGCCGCGCAGCAGGTTGCGCACGAACGCCCGCTGACTGGTGGTCCGGGCGATCCGGCCGATCGTCGTGTAGGTCAACGACCAGTCCACCGAGAGCCCGAGCCGTCGCCACAGCGACTCGAAGGCCTGCTCGTCGATGACCGTCAGCCGTTCGCACAGCTCGATGAAGTTGCGCCGGGAGAGCGGGGTGGGGTCGCGGCGGGCCGCGTCGTCGACCGGAGTCGCCGGTGGCCGCCACACCGGGTCGTACGCCAGCGCCGGGTCGCAGCGCACCCCGTAGACGTTCTGCACGCGGCGCTCGGTGGGTAGGCCGTTGTCGTCCCAGCCCATCGGGTAGAACACCGTCTTGCCGCGCATCCGCTGGTACCGCGCGACGATGTCGGTGTGCGTGTACGAGAACACGTGCCCCATGTGCAGTTCGCCCGATACGGTCGGCGGCGGGGTGTCGATCGCGTACACGTCCCTCCGCTGTTTCGAGCGGTCGAACGCGTACGTGCCCTCCTCCTGCCAGTGGCGTGCCCAGCTCTCCTCGAGCCCGTCCAGGGTGGGACGCTCGGGGACGCCGGCGCGGGCCGTCCTCGCCGTATCGGTCATCATGCGATCGTAGGCACCGCCGGAGGGTCGGGCCACGTAGTTGCGGATCGCTGGTTCAGATCAGCGAGTCGCGCCACTGCCGGTGCAGGGCCGCGTACCGGCCGCCGGCCTCGGCCAGCACGGCGGGTGGGCCGTCCTCGACGACCTTCCCGTCGTCGAGGACGAGCACCCGGTCGGCGATCTCCACCGTGGAGAGTCGGTGCGCGATCACCAGCGCGGTGCGATCGCGCAGGATGGTGCCGAGCGCCCGCTGCACCAGCCGTTCGGTCGGCACGTCCAGCGACGACGTCGCCTCGTCGAGGATCAGCACGGTCGGGTCGGCCAGGAACGCCCGCGCGAACGCGACAAGTTGGCGCTGCCCGGCGGAGAGCCGGCCGCCACGGCGGTGCACCTGGGTGGCGTACCCCTCGGGCAGGGCGGCGATGAAGTCGTGCGCGCCGATCGCCCGCGCCGCGGCCTGGACCGTTTCGTCGTCCGCGCTCGGGCGACCGAACCGGATGTTCTCCGCGACGGTCCCACTGAACAGGTGGTTCTCCTGCGTCACCAACACCACGGCACGGCGCAGGTCGGCGTCGCTCACCTCGCGCAGGTCGACCCCGTCGAGCCGGACGGCGCCGGTGTCCGGGTCGTGGAACCGGGCGACCAGTTTGGCGATTGTCGACTTGCCCGCGCCGGTCGGCCCGATCAGCGCCACCGTCTGTCCGGCCGACACGGTCAGCTCCAGCCCGCCGAGGATCGGGGTGTCGGCACGGTAACCGAAGGAAACCGCCCGGAAGGTCAACTGACCGCGACCGGGCCCGGTCGGCAGCGGTGTGGGGCGGGCCGGCTCGGCGACGGCGGGCCGTTCGTCGAGCACCCCGGCCAGCTTCTCCAGCGCCGCGGTGGCCGACTGGAGGGAGTTGTAGAACTGGCTCAGCTCCTGCATCGGCTCGAAGAAGCGACGCAGGTAGAGCAGGAACGCGGCGAGCACGCCGACCTCGGTCTGTCCGTCGAGCACCCGCCACCCGCCGTAGCAGAGCACCGCCGCCACTGTGACGTTGCCGATCAGCTTGATCGCCGGCGAGTACGTGGCGATCAGTCGGAACGCGTGCAGGCTGGTCCGTCGGTAGTCGTCGCCGAGCGCCACGAAGATCCGTTGGTTGCGCGGCTCCCGGCGGAACGCCTGCACCGCCCGGATGCCCCGCATCGACTCGACGAAGTGCACGATGACCAGCGCGACCGCGTCCCGGGTCCGCCGGTACGCGCTGGCCGACGACCGGGCGAACCAGCGGGAGAGGAAGAACAGGAACGGGAAGGCGAGCAGCGTCACGGCGGCCAGCGGCTGGTCGAGCCAGAGCAGGATGGCGGCCACCGACAGCATCGACAGCCCGGCCATCACCAGGTTGTCGATCCCACCGTCGACCAGTTCGGCGATCGAGTCCAGGTCACTGGTGAGCCGGGAGACCATCCGGCCCGAGGTGTACCGCTCGTGGAAGCCCACGGAGAGCCGCAGGAAGTGCCCGAACACCCGCTGCCGCAGGTCGAGCAGGACGGCCTGGCCGATCCGGGCGGAGAGGGTGAGGAACCCGCGCCGGGCCGCGTACTCGGTCAGCGAGGCGACCACGAACGCCCCGGCGACGGCGACCAGCGGGCCGGCGTCGCCGGCGCGCAGCGGCGCGATGGCCCGGTCGATGCCGATCATGACCAGGTACGGGCCGGCCATCGCGGCGGCGTTCTGGGTCAGCAGCAGGCCGACCGCGGCGGCGAGTCGTCCCCGGTGTGGTCGGAGCTGGTCGGCGAGCAGGGCCCGGCTGAGCCGGCGCAGCCGGGCCACCGCCTCGGGTGCGGTGTCCTCGGCTCGGCTCCGGTCCGCCTCCGGGTCCGTGGCGGTCCCGCGCCAGCGGGCCAGTTCCGGTTCCTCCTCGGGCGGTGGTTCGGCCTGCTTCGGCACTGTCACGAGCGCACCAGCCCCCACCCGTCGGAGGGGAACGGGCTCGGGTCGGCGGCTTCCGCCGTCGGTGGATGCCCGGGGGGTGGGTCGGCGGCCAGCAGCGCCCGGTACGCCGGAACGGTGGCCAGCAGGTCGGAGTGCCGGCCCACCGCGGTGATCCGCCCGTCTTCGAGCAGGGCGACCCGGTCGGCCAGGGCGATCGTCGACGGCCGGTGCACCACCAGCAGCGCGGTGCTGTCGCGCAGGACCTGTCGCAGTGCCGCCTCGACCAGCGCCTCGGTGTGCACGTCGAGAGCGGACAGCGGGTCGTCGAGCACCAGCACCGCCGGTCGGCCGAGCACGGCCCGCGCCAACGCGAGCCGCTGACGTTGCCCGCCGGAGAGGGAAATCCCCTGCTCACCGACCCGGGTGGCCAACCCCCACGGCAGCTCGTACGCGAAGCCGGCCTGGGCCAGCGCGAGGGCCGCGCGGACGTCGTCGTCGCCGGCGTCCGGGTGCCCCAGGGTGAGGTTCTCCCGCACCGACATGGAGAAGAGCGTGGGCTCCTCGAACGCCACCCCGACCAGTCGGCGCAGCGAGGCCAGCCGTAGTTCGCGCAGGTCGTACCCGTCCAGGGTGATCCGGCCGGCGGTCACCTCGTGCAGCCGGGGCACCAGCGAGAGCAGCGTGCTCTTGCCGGAGCCGGTGGCGCCGACCAGGGCGAGCGTCTCACCCGGCTCGATGACCAGGTCGATCTCGCGCAGCACCGGTGCGGTGGCGCCCGGGTAGCTGAACGAGACCCGTTCGATGCGGAGCTGACCGTGCACGGCGTCGCGGGGCAGCGCGAGCGCGCCGGGGGCATCCACGATCTGGGGTGGGGTGTCCAGCACCTCCTGGAGCCGGTCGGCGGCGGTGGCGGCCTCCTGACCGTTGGCGATGATCCACCCCAGTGACTGCACCGGCCAGATGAGCATCAGTTGGAGGCTGACGAACGCGACAAGCCCGCCGATGGTGAGCGTGCCCTTCGCGGCGGCGGCCGCACCGGCCACCAGCACCACGCCCAGTGTCACGTTGGGCACCAGGTCGAGCAACGCCGAGGTGTTGGCCAGCAGCCGCGCCTTGCCGACGCCCGTGTCGTGCAGCCGCTGGGCCCCGACGCCGAAGCGGGCAGCCAGCTCCGGCCCCCGGCCGTACGCCTTCATGGTGCGCAGGCCCTGCGCGGTCTCCTCGACCAGGGTCGCCACGTCGCCCTGCTGGTCCTGCATCCGCCGGGACGCGGCATGGTAGTGCCGCCCGAACCGGCGGCTGATCAGCAGCAGCGGCACCGAGCTGGCCGCGACCAGCGCACCGAGCATCGGATGCAGGTTGACAAGCAGCACGACCACGACCACGTAGGTGGTCACGTTGAGCACCAGGAAGAACACGCCGAAGGAGAGGAACCGGCGGATCACCGACAGGTCGCTGGTGATCCTGGAGAGCAGCTGGCCGGACTGCCAGCGGTCGTGGAAGCTGGTCGGCAACCGTTGCAGGTGGGCGTAGACGTCGGCGCGTAGCGCCGCCTCCATGCCCACCGCCGAGGAGGACTGCACCCACCGGCGGATGAAGATGAGCACCGCCTCGACCACGCCGAGCAGCAGCGCCAGGCCGCCGAGTTGGAACAGCCCGCCCGGTTCGTGCTGGGCCACCGGCCCGTCCACCACCCGCTGCACCACCAGCGGTACGGCGATCCCGGCCGCCGTGCCCGCGAGGCCCGCGACGAGCAGCCAGGCGAACTCGGCGGCGTACGGACGAAGGTAGGGGCGCAGCCGCCAGAGGTTGTGCAGTGGGTGCCGGGGCGCGGCAACCCGGCTGGCCGGGTTGCCGTCGCTTTCCACAGGCATACCAGACGGTAGCGTCAATGGCAGACGACGCCGGTGTCAGCTTGCTGTCAGGCGCCGCTCATGACCGAGAAGCCACCTCTTCACGTCCAGCCCCCAGCGGTAGCCACCGAGCGTGCCATCGGTACGCAGCACCCGGTGGCAGGGCACGAACAGTGCCGCCGCGTTCCGAGCGCAGGCAGCCGCGGCGGCCCGCACCGCCGGTGGTCGACCGGCCAGCGCGGCGTACCCGGTGTAGGTGACCGGGGTGCCGGGCGGCACCTCGCGCAGCACCTGCCAGGCGTGCGCCATGAACTCCCCGCCGGTGCGCTGACGGACCGGCACCGCGTCGATGGCGTCGAGGTCACCGTCCAGGTAGGAGTGGACCGCCGCGGTGACCGGACCGAGGTCGGCCCGTTGGCGCAGCGGCGCCCGCAGGGTCGGGTGGATCAGGGGCAGCAGCGCCGCCGGGTCCGGGGTGAAGCCCGCCGCCCGTACGTCGCCGTCCGGGCCGGCGAGGATGCTCAACGGGCCGGCTGGCGTGCTGAGTACGGTGCTGTCGATGCTCATGCCGCTCTCCAGAGTCTCATCGTTGCGTAGGACCGCCAGGGACGCCAACGGTCGGCGTACCCGTCGAGGGTTGTCGGGCTGTCGGGCAGGCCGAGGGCGGCGGCGCCGCGCCGGACCGCGAGGTCGGTGCTGAGCAGGATGTCCGGGTCGCCGAAGGCGCGCATGGCCAGGTAGTTGGCGGTCCACGGGCCGATGCCGGGCAGCGCGAGCAGCCCGCGAACGGCCTCCTCCCGATCCACCCCGGCCGCCAGGTCCACCGACCCGTCGACCACCGCCCGTGCCAGCCCGCGCACGGTCTCCCGCCGCCCCACCGGCATCCCGAACCCCACGTCCGGGACGGCCAACACCTCCTCCGCGCTCAGGAACCCCCGCAGCCCTGGCTCGGTCTCGTCAACCTCATGATCGGCTCGGTGGGCGAGGAGGCGGGTGAGGGTCTTCTGGGCGGCCGCCACCGAGACCTGTTGGCCGATGATGGCGCGGACGGCCATCTCGAAGCCGTCGACCGCCCGGGGCACCCGGATGCCGGGTTCGGCGGCGACCGCGGGGGCGAGCGCCGGGTCGGCGGCGAGCGTCGCGTCGATGGCAGTCGGGTCCGCGTCCAGGTCGAGCAGCCGGCGACACCGGGCCACCGCGGGTGCCAGGTCGCGCAGGTCGGTCAACCGCAGCGTCGCCGCCACGTGCCCGGCCGCCGGGGTCAGCGCCACCTCGCCGGTGCCGTGGGGCAACCGCAGACCCCGGTGGTACGTCCCCTCGCGGACCTCGTCCACACCGGGCAGCGCCCGCACCGCGAAGAAGTCCAGTAGCGCCTGGGCGTGCAGCGGCGGACGGTACGCCAGCCGGAGCGCGAGGGTCCCCGCACCGGCCGGCGTCCGCTGACCGCCGCGCGCCGTCCGCAGGTCGGACGGGGCGCTCGCGTACACCTCGCGGAGCGTGTCGTTGAACTGCCGGACACTGCCGAAGCCGGCCGCGAACGCGATCTCAGCCATCCCGAGGTCGGTGGTCTCGATCAGGATCCGGGCGGTCTGTGCCCGCTGGGCACGGGCCAGCGCGAGCGGTCCGGCACCCATCTCGGCGCTCAGCATCCGGTGCAGGTGCCGCTCGGTGTAGCCCAGCCGGGAGGCCAACCCGGGTACGCCGTCCCGGTCGACCACGCCGTCGGCGATCAGCCGCATCGCCCGGCCGACCACGTCCGCGCGGACGTCCCACAGGGGTGAGCCCGGCGCGGCGTCCGGCCGGCAGCGGCGGCAGGCGCGCAGCCCGACACCCTGCGCGGCGGCGGCGGACGGAAAGAACCGGACGTTCTGCCGCTTGGGTGTGATCGCAGGGCAGGACGGCCGGCAGTAGATGCCGGTGGACGTCACGCCGGTGTAGAACCAGCCGTCGAACCGCTGGTCACGACTGTCCACGGCCCGGTAACACCGCTCGAAGTCCAGCTCCATGTCACAGATGATGCCCCGCTCGACCCGCCGTCGGCTGGCGGGAATCGGACCTTGGTGTGCCGGTGAGCAGGGGCCCCGTCAACGGGGGCGGCGGCGTCGTCGATGCGGCTGACCGGACCCGGTGGGTTGACCGGACCCGGTGGGCTGGGCGGCGCGGTGCGGCTGGCCGGACCGGCTCGGCTGGATGGTGCCGTGGGGCTGACCGGTCAGCAGGGCCGACCGGAAGACGCCGTCCGGGTCGTACCGCTTCCACAGCCGCCGCACCCGGACCCCGGTCTCGCCCGGGTAGATCCGGGCGAACGCGGCCGGGCCGGGTCGGCTCTCGAAGTTGACGTACGCGCCGTCGGCTCGCGCTCCGACGGTCCGCCAGGCGGCGTCCAACGCCGCCCCACCCTGTGGTGGGAAGACCGAGGCGATGACCAGTGTGTCCTGGTGGCGATGGGCGTACGCGGTCGCGTCGGGTGCCACGTCGTTGACCGCGCCTCCCAGCGAGCGGAGCTGGACCACGGCCCGCCCCGGCCCGGTCACCGCCCGCTGCACGGCGCGCGCGCCGGCGTCGTCCAGCCCGGTGAACAGACCGTTTGTGGTGGTGCCGCGCTGCTGCCCGACGTTGGGGTTCAGGTGCGCGGTCGGCACCAGGGTCGGGTAGGCCAGCAGGTCGGTGCGGTGTTCGAGCACCTTGCCGATGGCGAGCAGCGGCTCCACCGCGGGCCGGGCGCGGCGCAGGCTCTCGGCGGCCACCACGGCGGTGATGGACATGAGGGCCGAGCGGCCCTCCGCGAACACCACGGCCGCCGCGGACAACTCCCGGGGGGCCTGCGCGAGGTAGGCCGTCCACTCCCGGATGGTGCGCCCGTCCGGATGCGCCTCGACGACCAGCTGCGTCACGCCGACGTTGCGCTGCTCGACCGCCTCGATCTCGAAGGCCACCACGATCCCCGCACCAGCTCCGGCACCCCGGACCAGCCAGAACAGTTCCGGCTCGTGCGCGGCGTCCGCGCGGACCAGCGTCCCGTCGGCGAGCACCACCTCGACCGCGCGGACGCGGTCGAGGGTGAGGCCGTGGGCGCGGACCAGCCAGCCCACACCGCCGCCGGTGGCCAGGCCGCCGACGCCGACGCCCCCGTAGTCACCCGAGCTGATCACCAGGCCGTACGGTGCCAACGCCTTCGCGACGTTCGCCCAGCGGGCACCGGCCTCGACCCGGACCAGCCCGGCGCGCTCGTCGAGCACCTGCACCCGGTTGAGCATGGACAGGTCGATGACCACACCACCGTTGTTGGAGGAGGCCCCGGAGAAGCCGTGCCCGCCGCTGCGGACGGCGATCGGCAGCCGCTGCTCCCGCGCGTAGCGCAGCGCGTCGGTCACCTGCGCGGTGGTCTTCGGCAGCAGGACGGCGGCCGGCGACGCCGTGGTGGTGTACGTGGAGCGCAGTTGCGCGTACCGGCGGTCTCCTGGTGTGACGATCTGCCCGGCGAGTGAGGTGGGCACCCGGGGCATGGTGGTGCTCATCGTCGCCGCCGCAGGTCGCCCGTCGGGTGTCCGGGATCGGTCATGGCCCAAGGATGGGCAGGCTTGCCGGCCTCGGCAAACCCGGTGGGCCGGTGTCCGCTGTTCGCGGGGGCGCGCGGCGCTCGCCGGTGCGGGGAAGTCCGCCTGGAGGTGACCGGTATCTCCGGTCGGCCCGCCACCTCGCTCCAGCGCTGCCGCCGGAGGCTGGCCGGTCAGGCCGGGCGGGGGGCCGCCGGCCCGACCGGTTCTGCTCAGCGCGACACAGTCGATGTGCTCATCTGCTGCTCGGCACGCCGGGTGGGTTCAGCGGCGACGGGTCACCGGGAGCACCGGGCACCCCCGGCTCACCGGGCACCCCCGGCTCACCGGGCACCCCCGGCTCACCGGGCACCCCCGGCACCCCTGGCTCACCGGGCACCGCTGGCTCACCGGGCACCGCTGGCTCACCGGGCGCACCGGGCGCACCGGGCGCACCGGAGGCACCAGGGGTATCACCAGTCGCACCAGGTTTGCCGGGCACCCCGGGCGCGTCCCTCCGCGTGAACGGGTCCTGTTTCCCGCCGCCAGGGCTTGGTACGGCCGTCGGCGCCACTGTCGGCGCGGGCGGGTCGGGCACCGCCGCCGGAGCCGCCGGGCTGGGGGCGGCCGGTGGAGCCTCCTCCGAACCGGACGAGGCGAGAGCGAGCGGGGTGGCGATCAGGATCGCCGCGAGGGTGCCGACCGCCCCCATCGTCACTGTGGCGCGGCGCCGGTTGCGTACCCGCCGTTCCGCTCGGTTCAACTGGTCATGCACGATCGGTGCCTCCTCGGCGAGGTCGGTGAGGGTGGAGCGGATGAGGTGCTCGAAGGGATCGGTCATCGCCGTACCTCCAGCATTTCGACCTCCGGCAGCAGCTCGCGCAGGCGCGTGACCGCCCGGTGGCTACGGCTGCGTACCGTGCCCACGGAACAGCCGAGCAGCTCGGCCACCCGGGCTTCGGGCAGATCCTCGTAGTAGCGCAGGACCACCACCGTCCGCTGTGCCGGTGGCAGGTGGCGCAGCGCGGCGCGCATCGCCAACCGGACGTCGGAGCCGCCGCTCGGGTCGGCGCCGACCGGTTCGTCCGCCGGGTTGAGCGGCGTCTCCCGCCAACGGCGCAGTCGTCGCCACCAGCTGACCTGCTCGCGGTACATCACCACACGGAGATACCCCTCGGGATCGGCGTGCCGGATGGATCCCCACTTCGGGATGGTTCGTGCCAGCGCCGACTGGAACAGGTCCTCGGCGGCGGTGCGGTCCCCGGTCAACAGGTACGCGACCCGCATCAGGGCCGGCGTCCGGCTGGCGACGAACTCGGCCAGCCGAGCCCGCTCGTCCTCGTCCACCCACCACCCCCGTTTCGTTGTCACCCATACAGACGCCCCAGGTCATCGTCGCTATCCACGATCCGACGGATTTCTCCGGCCCGGAAGTGTCGGTCGTGACGGGTAACGTCCGGCCACCAACTCAAGAAGGGGTGCGGCGAATGGCGAGCGTGGCGGGTTGGGCGGCGGCGTCGACACCGGGCACATTCCCACCGCTGCCCCGCGCGGTGGCGCAGTCCTTCTACCGCCGGATGCGGGCCGTCGCGCCCGCCGCCCGCGGCGCCATCGACCGGGACCGGGCGACCGACCCCGAGCAGGCTTTCGCCGACACCGCCTGCGGCCGGTTGGCCGGCTCGCTGGACGACGCGGGCCTGCGGGCGCTCGGCATGTGGACACACCACTGGTGCATGCGCTTCTACGACGACGACACCCGGGTCGGCCGGCGGTTGGTTCGCGAGATCGCCGCTCGGCCGGGGCTGGGCTGGACGGCCGACGAGGTGCGCTGGATGCTGCGCGAGTCGATCTCGGCTGGTCCGGCCGCCGCCGACCGGTTCACCCTGCCCCGGGCCGCCGCGGCCCAACTGCCCCCGGCCGATCGGCCGCTCGACGAGCTGCCCCCGGGCCTCTGGCCCGAGGCCCAGGTGCCCCGCCAGCGCCAGGCCAACTGACTGCGTGGGCCGGCTGACCGCGTGGGCCGGCTGACCGCGTGGGCCGGCTGACCGCGTGGGCCGGCTGGCCGCACCGGGGTTGACGGTATGCCGCGGGCCGGCTGCGGCAGGATGGACGCCGCACCCAGACGGAAGGACGCCCGATGCCCGCCAGCGCACCGACCATCCTCGCCACCAGCATGGGTTTCGTGCGGGGTGACCGGGGCCCGGCCGACCTGCGCCCCGGCCCGGTCTTCGAGTTGGCGGCCGAGCTGGCCGACGCCGGTCCGCAGCCGCGGGTCTGCTACCTCGGGCAGGCCGTCGGGGATCAGCCCACCGCACTGACCGCCGTCTACGGCGCGTTCGCCGGCACCCGGTTCCGGCTGTCGCACCTCGCGCTGTTTCCGATGCCGAACGTCGAGGACGTCCGCGCCCACCTGCTCGCCCAGGACGTGGTCTGGGTCGGCGGCGGGAGCGTGGCCAACCTGGTAGCGCTCTGGCGGGTGCACGGGCTCGACGAGATCCTGCGCGAGTGCTGGCAGGCCGGCGTGGTGCTGGCCGGGGTTTCCGCGGGCTCGATCTGCTGGCATGTCGGCGGCGCCACCGACAGCTTCGGCCCTCGGCTGCGCGGCTTCACCGACGGCCTGGCCTGGCTGCCGTACGGCAACGGGGTGCACTACGACAGCGAGGGGCAGCGGCGTCACGACAGCGAGGGGCAGCGGCGTCCGCTCATGCACGAGCTGGTCGGCAACGGGACGCTGCCGACCAGCCACTGCACCGACGACGGGGTCGGCCTGGTCTACCGGGGCACCCGGCTGGTCGAGGCGATCGCGGACCGCGAGGGCGCCTCGGCGTACGAGGTCAGCCGGGGCGCGGACGGCAGCGTCCGGGAGGCGGTGATCGCCCCGCGCCTGCTCGGATGAGCGCCGGCGCGGGTCACGGCTGCTCACCGGATCGGCGGCGGCGGAGCACCGCGTCGAAGACCTGCGCCAGTTCGGCGGCGTCCTCCCCGGCGTGGTGCGTGTGCGGCACGTCGTGCAGGCCCAGCTCGTGCTTGATCTTGCCCTTGCGGGTCTGAACCCACTCGCTGCCGGTCACCCCCATCCAGTAGCTGCGCAGATCGACACCCGAGCCGGTGGCACCGAACGGGCTGTGGCCGACGAAGCGGACGAAGTACCAGTGCACGAACATGCCGTCCCAGACGGCGGGGGCGGCGAGGAAGACCGGGCGGCCGATCCGGCGCAGCCCGTTGACCCAGGCCGCCGCGGCGGACATCGCCTCCTGTGCGGTGGGCGCCTCCCGCAGCAGGCGGCCCCGGTCCAGACCGGAGACGGCCAGTGCCGCCGGCACGAAGTCGTCGGAGATGGGGCGCAGTTCGGTGTAGAAGGACAGGTCCGGGTGGCCGGCCACGGCCATGCCCAACGAGATCATGCTGTACGGCCCGGGGATCGGCCCGTCCGCCTCCACATCGACGGCGATGTACAGCTCGGGCAACGTCGAGGTCATTCCACCTCCAGCAGCGAGACATCGAACTCGGCACGGTAGCAACGCCTGCGGATCCCGTCGCGACATAAACCGCTCGACCCGCGCCCAGAGGCGTACCTGGAACGCCGACGGAAGACAGTTCCGGTGCCTGGGGCGATTCCTTGGCATCACCGTGGACCGCGTGGGCCGGCCCGGTCGGCACCCGCGTAAGCTGGCTGGTCGTGAGTCTCTCCATCGGCATCGTCGGCCTGCCCAACGTCGGCAAGAGCACGCTGTTCAACGCGTTGACCAAGAACGACGTGCTGGCGGCGAACTACCCGTTCGCCACCATCGAGCCCAACGTCGGCGTGGTCGGGCTCCCTGACGAGCGGCTGGGCAAGCTGGCCGAGATCTTCTCCTCGCAGAAGGTGCTGCCGGCTCCGGTGTCGTTCGTCGACATCGCCGGCCTGGTCCGCGGCGCGTCGAAGGGGCAGGGCCGGGGCAACGCCTTCCTGGCCAACATCCGGGACGCCTCGGCGATCTGCCAGGTGGTCCGGGCCTTCTCCGACCCGAACGTGGTGCACGTCGACGGCAAGATCTCCCCGGCCGACGACATCGAGACGATCAACACCGAGCTGATCCTCGCCGACCTGCAAACCCTGGACAAGGCGCTGCCCCGGTTGGAGAAGGAAGCCAAGCTCCGCAAGGACCGGGCCGCCGCGGTCGCCGCCGCGAAGGCCGCCATCGAGGTCCTCGACGGCGGCACCACCCTCTACTCCGGGGCCGCCGCCGCCAAGATCGAGCTGGAGCACCTGCGCGAGCTGCACCTGCTCACCACCAAGCCCTTCCTGTACGTCTTCAACGTCGACGAGGCCGAGCTGGCCAACGAGGCGTTCCTCGACGAGCTGCGCGCCCTGGTCGCCCCCGCCGAGGCCGTCTTCATGGACGCGAAGATCGAATCCGAGCTGGTGGACCTCCCCGACGACGAGGCCCGCGAGCTGCTGGAGTCGATCGGGCAGAACGAGCCCGGCCTCAACCAGCTCGTCCGGGTCGGCTTCCGCACGCTCGGCCTCCAGACGTACCTCACGGCCGGCCCCAAGGAAGCGCGCGCCTGGACCGTCTCGGTCGGCGCCACCGCGCCGGAGGCCGCGGGTGTCATCCACAGTGACTTCCAGCGCGGCTTCATCAAGGCCGAGGTGGTCTCCTACCACGACCTGGTCGAGCACGGTTCGATGGCGGCGGCCAAGGCGGCGGGCCGGGTCCGCATCGAGGGCAAGGAGTACGTCATGCAGGACGGCGACGTGGTGGAGTTCCGGTTCAACGTCTGAATCGGGCCTGCTCCCGCAGTTCAGACGGCTGTATCGTCGCCGTGGGGCACGTCGGGGCACAACCCCACGCGTCATCGGCGGCGCCCACCGGCCTGGTGCCCAGTGTCAAGGCCGTCTTGACGCGGCGGGCGCCGGCGGTGCCCCGCTCCCACGCTGGGCGGGTCGAGGGCGACGGGATGGCTCAGCGAGCCCTCCGTGACGACGCCGTGGTGGCGTTAGACTCGCCGGCCATGGGACTCCTCACCTTCAGCCTCAACCTCACCCTGGACGGTTGCGTCGACCACCAGGAGGGGATCGCCGACGACGAGACGCACGCCTTCTTCACCCGTCTCATGGACGAGGGTGGGGCAATGCTGTGGGGTCGCGTCACCTACGAGATGATGGAGAGCCACTGGCCGGCCGTCGCCCGCGGCGACGTGGAGGCGCCGCCGGCCATGCGCGAGTGGGCGGTCAACCTGGAGGCCAAACCCAAGTACGTGGTGTCGTCGACGCGCACGGACTTCCCGTGGACCAACAGCCACCACGTCGCCGGCGATCTGCGCGAGGGCGTGCAGAAGATCAAGGACGCGACCCCGGCCGGGGTCCTTCTCGGAAGCGGCAAGCTCGCGACAGAGCTCGACCGGCTGGACCTGATCGACGAGTACAAGCTGCTCGTCCATCCCAGGATCGCCGGCCACGGTCCGACGCTGTACCAGGGCGGGCTGCCCGGCACGCGCCAGCTCGAGCTGCTCTCGGCGGAGCCGCTCCGCAACGGCGCGGTGGCCATGCACTATCGGCGCGCGGGCCTCGGCACCTGAGTGCGTTTGACGAGGCACACGGCTACAGCAAAGATCAGCGCATGACCGCCGATGGCTCAGACGTGCCTGCTGAGCGTGAGCCGCAGCCGTCTCGGGAGATGCCGCTCCGCAAGATGTGGCTCTTTGGCGCATTCGGTGCGGTAGGCGCTATCACCGCCTTGGCGATCGCCCCGACGAACCCCGCCGGCTGGATCGTGCTTGCATCGCTCGGCGGGCTTGCTTGGCTGACACGTGTCGAACTGCGACGGCGCGGCGAAGCGCAGCAGTCGGACGCGCGACCGTAGCGGCGACACCGCCTCGGCGTGCTTGACGTGGTGGCAAGGTAGGGGACGACCCCAACCCAGCTGAGTGACCGGCCGGGTGACAGTCGGGTTGGACGTTGACGGACGAGCATGGACACCCATCCGGCAGCTCAGGGCCGGTGGAAGCGCTGGTCACCGATCCGCGTTGGTTGCCCGGGTGTCAGGGAGTCCGAGGCTGTTGGGACGTGCTGGGCGTAGCCGTCCGGAAGGCCTTCACTCGTCGGGTCGGTTGCCATCCCTCATGCAGCGCCTTGCGGATGACTGCGGCGACCATGGATGGAAGGACAGGGATCGACGGACCACCGAACCAGTTGCTCGGGTGGTCCTGGGGCGTGGTTACCAGCAGCACGGTGCCTTTGCAGCAAGCGTGTTCGACGGAGAGGGACAGCGGTTGCTCAACGAGCGCTTGGGCGTAGGTTGGTTTTCCGCGCACTCGCCACCTGTAGACGACGTCGTCGACCGTGATGAGCCGAGAGCCCTTCTTGGTCAACGCCACGTCAGACCCCTCGCGGTGGGATGTGGGTGCCACTGCTGACCACGCCGTGCCGGCGGCTGCTGCTCAGAGTCATCGTTGCGTAGCCGGTCAAGGCTCAGGCTCGCCCCCCCTTTGTTCACGCTGGGAAGCTCCCGCGGGCGTCGGCGGCGGTCTTCAGTAGACCTTCGTAGAACTCGACAAGCTTGTTGTTGCTCTGGTCGACCGTCCGCATTTGGCCGACCACACCCGCACTCAAGGCGGCGATGATGCGCCGCGCTCGATCCGGCTCCATGTCGCGCACATTCAGCCAACCCATCGCTCGGCCGGGCCACAGGTACTCGGCCAGATCATCGTCGTGGAGCACTCCAGCGGGTGCGGAATCGACGATGTCTTCGAAGACGCCTCCCTGGATGTACCATTCTCGACTCTCGTCGAACTTCACAATTATCATTGCCGTTCCCCCAGGCCCTTCTGACATACCTCGACCGGAGCCTAGCTGCCTCCTTCGGTACATGGATAAGGGTTTTGCGGGCGCACGCAGAGGGCGCAGAACACCGTAGAACGCCAGCAGCCTCCGCCGGCCCGGCCAGGCCGAACCGGTCGGGGGGAGAGGTCAGCGCGTCAGAGGGACCCGCCGGGCGCGGACCGTGCGGTGGCTGATGCGCCACCCGTCGTCGCCGCGCAGGATCGTGTCCTCATAGGTCACGCTGCCGGCGGTGCCGTCCGCGTGGATGCCGATGCCTTTCGACAGTGCGTGGACGCGGTCGTCGGCTACTCCGGTGAGCACGATGTTGGTGACGTGGTGAGCGACGGGGTTCCCCTCACCCAGGGCAAGCGCGGCGTCCTTCAGCGTCGCGAGCCCGGTGAGCACGCCGCCGCCAAGGTCCGTGACGTCATAGGCCGCGTCGGCGGTAAACAGTTCCTGCATCCGGTCGAACTCGCCGCTGTCGGTCAGGTGGCCGTGCCGGTTGATCAGGTCCGTGATCGCCGCGCGGTCCTTGGCGGTCAGTGTCATCGCATCCTCCACTGGCTCCAATCGGGGAGTTCCCCGGTTAGGCTTGGTACATTAAGCGGGGAACTCCCCGATTGGCAAGACTTGGAGCGCTGGATGGCGTTGAACGCGGACAATCCGACGATTTCTGGGCGTGGGCGCAGGGCGGACGCCGCACGCAACGTCGAGCGGCTGCTCGCCGCAGCGCGGGAACTCGTCGACAGGTCCGGGTCTGAGGTCGTCCTCGACGAGGTGGCGCGAAAGGCGGGCGTCGGCAACGCAACCCTCTACCGGCACTTCCCGACCCGGGGTGACCTGCTCGTCGCCGTCTATGCCGACGAAGTGGCGGCACTGTGCCGCCAGGGCGTCGACCTGCTCGGCGACCCGTCGCCGGCAGACGCGCTCTTCACCTGGCTGGACGCATTCGTCGTCCACGTCGCGACGAAACGCGCGCTCGCCCTTGCCGCCACCGAAGGCCCCGGCGCCCACCGGACCCGGATGTTCGACAAGTGGCATGAGTCGATGCGCTCCACCGCGACCAAGCTGCTGCGCCGGGCGCAGGACGTCGACGCCGTGCGGCCCGACCTCACCGTGACTGATCTGCTCGCCATCGCCAGCGGTGCCGCTCTCAGCGGCACCGACGCGGCACACGCCCAGCGGCTCGTTGGACTGCTGCGCAGCGGTGTCGAGGTGGACAGGGACGGCGCTGTCAGCTGAGGCGAACGTGCCCTGTCGCGTTGAGTGATCAGGTGGTGCGGTCCGTTGCTCGGAAGGCTCGATGCGGAGGAGCGGACTCGCGTTCGGTGCTGCGGATCCGCGGCGGCCAACTGACCGTCAGGGCGTGACGTCCACAAGTACCTTGCCGACCGCACCGGTTTCCACCGCTCGGTGCGCGGCGGGTACGACGGTGAACTCGGCGGCGGTGCCGGTGGGCCGCCCGGCGGCGGCCATGAACAGCCAGACACGCTGACCGACCCGACCCGACCCGACCCGACCCGACCCGACCCGACCCGACCCGGCCCGGCCCGGGTCCGCGCCGTCGCCGACGGCGTCGACCACGCCGGCCAACCCCGCTGGGGCCTTACCAGTGACCGGCGATGAGGACGGCAGCGGCGTCGAGCTGATCCCGCTCACCTGTGGTGAGTGCCGGATCGTTCCGGCGTGCCGCCAGGGCGCGGTCCAGACGGTCAGCAGGCCGCCGCCGACGCGGTCCAGGAAGGCATCCAACAGCGTTGCGGCCGGCGGCGCCAGGGGATGCTCACGATCGACAGCCACCTGGGCGAGGATCACCGCGGACAGCGCGACATCGAGGTCTGCCGGTCCCTCGGTGGCGTTGCGCCAGTCAATGAGGACCGGCCCCCGTGACGTCAGCATGACGTTGTCCGGGTGCAGGTCGAGGTGCAGGATCCGGTCGCCGTCGCCGTCGCCGTCGCCGTCGCCGTCGCGTTCGCCGAGCCGGGGTGGCAACGCGTGGAGTCGGCGATGCAGATCCGCCAGACAGTCGGCCGCCGCTAGGGCATCGAGCTCACCGGCGATGAGCGCCGACAGCATGGTGCGCCCGTCCAGGCGCTCCATGACGAGATCGGTCCCGCGCGCCTCGTAGACAGCGGGTACCGGAAAACCCAGACTCCCCACGTACGCCATGACTGCCGCCTCAGCGGCCACGTCTCCACCCTTGCGATAGCGGCGAAGGACACGTCGATCGTCGATGGCGAAGACGTCGGCGTCTCGCCCCGACGCCAGGGGAACCGGATCCACCACGGCCCGACGATAACCGACGTGACCATCCGCGCAGTGTCTGCCACTGGCGCGCGAGATCCCCTGCCACAGCTCGCGCCGCCGACCGGGCACTCGGTCCAGACGCACCATCGCCTCCACAGCAGACGGTGCGCTCTCTGCTTGTGCTGGCGGCCTATCGTGAGCGAATGGAATGGTCGACGATTTTGGGCACGATCGTAGGTGCCATGGTCGGACTCATGTCAGTGTTCCTGGCAGATCATCTTCGTTGGCGACGCGAGGAGAAGAGTCGCCTACTGCAAGCACGGCAACAGGTTTACGTCGACTTTCTGGCTGCTCTCAGCAAAGCCCATTCCGATATGCGGTCCGTCGCGTTCCGCAGCGAATTCTCTCCGGTCGAGCGATCTCACGCACTACTGGAAGCCCTCGACGCATCAGGAGTCTGGCGTCTGCGTCAAAGCATCTCGCTGATCGGCTCGCGGAAACTCATGCACGAAGTGGTCACCGCCGCGCGATGCCTGGAGGGTGTGTGCGAGGTCCTCAGTCATGAGGCCGATGTGTCGAGCGATCGTTACATCAACGCGCGCAACAACCTCTGGGCCGCTAATGCCGCCCTTCGTGAGCTGATGCGTAAGGACCTGGGGATCGCCGGAGACCCGGACCCCGACGTGCACAGCTACCGGCCCCTCGGCGAGAAGGAGGGACAGGGGACAACGACGCTCGGCGCCGACAACTCCCGGTAAGGAACGAGCGTCGTGGTCGGTTCACACGGGAGTGGCGCGGCGCTACGGTGACCGCATGGAAGACCGCCGGCTCAGATCATCCTTCGGCGCGGCGGCGACCGCGTACGCCGAGCACCGCCCGGATTACGCGCCGGCGGCGGTGCGTTGGGCGCTTGAGTCTGCGCCCGGCCCACGGGTGCTCGACCTTGGTGCCGGCACCGGCAAACTGTCCGCCACGCTGGTCGAGCTGGGTGCGGACGTTGTCGCCGTCGAACCCGACCCGGCGATGCTCACCGAGCTACGCCGCGCGCTGCCGGCTGTCCGTGCCCTGCCCGGTAGCGCCGAGTCGATTCCGCTGCCGGACGCGTCCCTCGATGCCGTCCTGGCTGGCAACGCCCTGCACTGGTTCGACATGACCGTCGCGGGGGAGGAAATTGCCAGGATCCTCGCGCCTGGCGGCATTCTGGCTGGGCTGTGGAACGTCATGGACGACCGGATCGACTGGGTTTCCGCACTCGAACGGGTCAGCGGAAGTGCGGCCATCGGCCCCCGTGACACGCTGAGCAGTTGGCGCGCGGCGACGGCGGATCTGCTCGTTGCGAGCACCGGCCTGGACGGCCGGTTCGGCGCATCGGAGCAGGTCGAGTTTCCGCACGGACAGCGCCGGACCGCCGACTCCCTCGTCGCGACACTCGCGACCCGGGCGGGGATGCTGGTCATGGCAGAAGAGGAGCGCGACGCCGCCCTCGGCCGGATCCGCGCCTTCCTTCGGACCCGGCCCGAGACCGCGCAGGGCGAGTTCACCCTGCCGATGCTGACCGGTGTGCTGCGCGTACAGCGCAGGTGACCACCCGGTCAGGGACGAGCCGCCTTTTCACCATGCACGGCTGCGTACTCCACCGCGAGCCATGGCCCCAGGTCGTCGATGAGGTGGTGTAGTACACCCGGATCCGCCGAGGGCGCGCGCCCGCTCATGGCAGCTGCGCGCATCTGCTCGGCGCGTTCCGGATAGTAGAGACCGAACGCCTCTGCGGACTCGATGAGGTCGCTTGTCCAGCCTCCCCATCGAGGCATGATCAGAGTAAATCCCGTCCTGACGATGCGACGAGCGACGAGCCGACAGAGGCCCTTACGTTGGTTGTCGGTGATCGCCTCGGCCGCTTGCCTTCGCCAGTCTGGAAGCGCGATTGACAGGTCGCCGTTTGTCTCGCGGGCGAGCAGGGGAGTGGGCCGGTAGCCGGGGAGTTGGTCGGCGAGGTCGTCGCCCAGCAGGGGAGTGCACAGGCACGCGACGAAGAAGCCGAGATCGTGGCGTTCAAGCTCGCTGAGCAGGGTGCGGGCGCTGTACAGCAGGATGCCCACGCCATCGATCTCGTCGAAGGACTTGTCGAGGGCTTGCTCGATCCGCGTGGCATTCAGGCGGTCGGCCTCCGTCGGCTCGGCGTGCAGAGCGAGCAACAGATCAAGATCGGAAACTCCGGGTACGGCGGTGCCATGCGGAATGCTGCCGTAGAGGTAGGCGCTGTGCAGTCGGCCCCCGCCGAAAGCCTCGACTATCCGGGTACGCGCCGCGTCGACAACACCGGCGAATTCCGGTGGGACCCGACTCAACGCACCTTCGCGCGCGATCGAGCCGTCGACGGTCAATCCTCTTCCGGTCATGGCATCACTCTGCCGGAGCAGGTGATCTTCGGCGGAGGGCTCTCCACGCACGGCCCCCTCAGGGCGCCTGGGGGAGCGTCGGCCAGTTGCGTGGCAACCAGACGAACTTGGCGCGCCAGATGGTGGGGACATCGCTGAGCTGGCCGGGGGATGTCGCGTAGGTGCGGCAGGTCGATCGGGGGGAGCGGAGATTGTCGGCGGCCCATCCAGGTGTAGTCGCGCGGTCACTGGGAGGATGTTTCTTCGGTGTACCGTCCAAAGTGCCAGCAGTTCACCACCCGGGAGTGCCGCTGATGCCTCGCCGCCCGATACCTGACGATCCGTCGATCGGTGACCGCATTCGTGTTCGCCGCGAATTGCGTGGCTGGAGCGTGCGATATGCGGCCAGCCGCGCCGGTATCTCGCACACTTCCTGGTCCCGGATCGAGCGCGGGCAGCAGCGCACCGACCGGTACATGGCGGTGGACCTGGCCGCCGCTCTCGAATGCTCGGTGGCCGATCTGACCGGGCAGGCGTACACGCCGGCCGACCGGCAGCTCGATGCTGCTCGCATCGATGCGGAGCGGGTGTGGCGAATCATGATGGACACGCCGATGAATGGGCGTGCCGACAGCGCGGCATCTACCGAGCAGGTGCAGCGTGAGGCGGCTCTCGTGCGTGGCTTGTACGGGCGGTGTGACTATGCGGGTGCCCTGC
The DNA here is from genome assembly GCF_040607915.1 of Micromonospora sp. NPDC005215. NCBI lineage: Bacteria > Bacillati > Actinomycetota > Actinomycetes > Micromonosporales > Micromonosporaceae > Micromonospora > Micromonospora sp. NPDC005215. Next base: position 36,888 of record NZ_JBEXHQ010000024.1, read on the forward strand.
GCCGACTGGTCGATCTGGTGCCGGCGATGCACAGTCTCACCGATCGGCGTGCAGCGCTCGCCGAGATGGTGCCGGTATATGGCGTGGCGATGGGTTCGCTCCTGAACGTCAGCTTTCCTGCTCACGCGTGGCTGGCTGCGGAGCGCTGCGCCGAGGCGGCGGGTCTGCTCGACGATCCGGTGGCCGCCGGGGTTGCGGCTGCCAATCGCGCCCGGGTGTCCGCGTACTCCGGGGCTTTCGGGTCGGCGCGAATGCTCTGCGATGTGGCCGCCGCCGACCTGGCGGGCAGCGCGATGGATGGCGCTTTGGACGTACTCGGCTTCCTACACTTGGCGCGGGCGCTTCATCTCGCCGGCCTGCGCGACTACGCAAGCGCCGAGGGGCATCTCACCGAGGCCGCGCGGATCGCCACGTGTACCGGTGAGACGGAGAGCTGGGATCTCGCCTGGGGGCCACGGAATGTGGCGCTGTGGCGGATGGCTTTCCAACTCGACACCGGCCGCCCGGAAGCGGCGTTGGAGACGGCTGCGGGTGTCGAGCTGGCGGGGCTGCCAGCGGTGCGGCAGGTGTATTTCTGGCTCGACATGGGCCGGGCCGCCGAGGCGGTGGGTCGGGATCGGGATGCGGTGCGGATGATGCTCACCGCCGAGCGGGTCGGTCCGCAACATGCCCGTTCGTCAGCGGCGGCGCGGGAGACCGCGCGGGCGCTGCTGCGCAAGAGGGTTACCTCACCGGAGTTGCGGGGCCTCTGCGAACGAATGAGCCTGACCGTCCAGTAGCAGCGGTAGTGGTGCGTAGATGTTCCGGTCATCGCCTGTGCTGTCCGTAGCGTCCCCATTACAGGGGTGCGGGCTGCTTCGTACGGCAGCCGCCGCGCGCCCTGAGTCCGGCGCGGCGGTCGTGATCCTTTCGGAGCACACCGCCCGCGCCACTGAGCGGAGGGGTGCAGGTGGGCGGTACGCAGCGTGATCCAGGGTCCAGCCAGGGTGAGCAGGTGGAGGCGGCCGAGCGGGAGGCGGCGAAGGAACGCCTCCTCGCTCAGGCCGAGGCGGAGCGGATACCGGTCGAGGACACGACTCGGGCGGTGCCGGATCGGCGGTGGAGCCGTGAGCGGTGACCACCTGCCAATCGGGCGGCGGGTCGCCTACCTGCGTGTCCGGCGGAGGCTGTCGCAGCAGACCTTCGCTGACCGGCTCGGGAAGTCGAAGAGTTGGGTGGACAAGGTCGAGCGCGGAGTCCGGTCGCTGGAGCGGGTGTCGACGATCCGGGACATCGCCGCCGTCCTGCGGGTTGACGCCGCAGCGTTGCTCGGGCGTGCTGCTCAACCAGCCGACGGGGCCGGGCGGACCGAGGGCATCGTACGGATTCGGACCGCGCTGTCGACGTACGCGATGGCGCTTGGCCCTTCGACGGCGTGCCCCGACGTCATGCCGGCTGATCGTCTCGCGCAGCAGGTGGGGCATGCCTGGACCAGCTTTCAGCATGCGCGGTATCCGCAGGTGGTCGACCTGTTGCCGAGGCTGTTGGTTGATGTCCAGCGTGCGCATGTCCAGGATCCGGAGGCTGGCCGGACGGCGTTGGTGGAGGCGTACCGGGTGACGGCGTCGGTGCTGATGAAGCTGGATGAGGTGAGCCTTGGTTGGTTGGCCGCCGACCGGGCGATGGCCGCCGCGACCGGTGACCGGGTGCTCGTGGCCGCCGCGGCGGTGCAGCTCGGCCAGGTGCTGCGGGCATCGAAGCGGGCACGGTCGGTGTTGCTTGCCGCTGCGTACCGGATCGCTCCTGATGATTGTGCTGAGAGCGCGCGGGAGGAGCTGTCGCTGTGTGGGTCGCTGTTGATCCAGGCGGCGTTGATGGCGGCAAGGTCCGGCGACGACCGGGCCGCCGCCGAGCTGCTGGACGAGGCTGCCGAGACGGCTGCTCGGGTGGGCGACGGACACGACTACCACCGGACCGCCTTCGGACCGACGGCAGTCGAGCTGGCCCGGGTCGCCGCTGCTGTCGACCTGGGCAACGGACGCGATGCGGTGGCGCTGCACGAGGTGGCGACCAGGCGGGAAGGCTGGCGGTGGTTGCCCGCCGAACACCGCGCCGCGCACCTGCTCGACGCGGCCCGCGCCTACCTACTGGTCGACGACCCCGCCAACGCGGCCCGGGTCCTGGTGCGGGCCGACAGCATCGCGCCCGCCGAGGTACGGCACCGGCCGGCGGCCCGGGACGTGGTCGCACAGGTGGCCCGCGACCCGGACGCGCCGACGACGATCACCCACCTCGCCAGCGACCTCAGAGTCGTTTGAGAGGCGTGCGGGACCCGGGCTCGGGATGCACGGCTACCACCAACGTGTGCATGCGATCAGCGCTCGGCCCAGACGCCCAGCTCGTTGCCGCTGGGGTCGGTGAAGTGGAACCGGCGGCCACCGGGGAACTCGTAGGGCCCCTTCATCACCTGGCCGCCGGCCTCCTTCACGGCCTGCACGGACCGGTCCAGGTCGGTTGAGTAGAGCAGCACCAGCGGGCCGCCCGCCGGGACGTCCTGGTCCAGGCGGAGGCCGCCGACCTCGGGGGCGGAGTCGCCGTGCGGGCTGCGGATGCCCGCGTACCCGGGGCCGTAGTCGTTGAACTGCCAGCCGAACGCGTCGGTGTAGAAGCGCTTGGCCTCGGCGAGGTTGGTCACCGTGAACTCGAGGTAGTCGATGGCGTGGTGCCGGTGCGGCGATGGCTCAGACATGCAGGGCATTGTGCGCCCCGGGTACGACAGGACCGCAACATGCAACGAAAGGTTGCGCGAGGGCGAGGGCTGTCGTAGGTTGAGTGCAACCAAAGGTTGCGAAAGGTTGGGGCACATGGAGCAGGGAACGATCGAACGCGACATCCACGTCGACGCGTCACCCGAGGTGGTCTTCGAGGTGGTCAGTCAGCCCGAGCACATGCGGGAGTGGTGGCCCGACGACGCGCGGTTCGAGTCGGTTGCGGGCGCACCCGGCGAACTGGTGTGGCGCAACGCCGACACCGGCGAGACGACGACCGTCGCGCTGGCCGTCGTCGAGGTCGACCCGCCGAAGCGATTCTCCTTCCGGTGGTGTTTCACCGAGCCGGGCCGGAGTGGGCCGGCGCTGCTCGTCACCTTCGACCTGATCCCCAGCGGCACGGGGACGCAGATCCGGATGACCGAGACCGGGTTCCGCGAGATGGGCTGGGAGATCGCCGTCCTGGAGGCGCAGTACCAGGACCACGAGAACGGTTGGGACCACTACCTGCCCAGGCTGGGCGGGTACGTCGCACGGCTGGTCGCCACGCCATGAGCACCGCTGTCGACGACGAGCTGTGGTCGGCGATCGGTGACCCCACCCGTCGTACGATGATCGATCTTCTGCTCTCCGACGGGCCGGGCACCGCGACGTCGCTGAGCAGGCGGCTACCCGTCACCCGGCAGGCCGTCTCGAAGCACCTGGCCGTCCTGGACCGGGTCGGGCTGATCCACGCCGAGTCGGCCGGTCGCGAGCGTCATTACCAGGTCGACGAGGCGCAGCTCGCCCGCGCCGTCGCGCAGTTGTCGGCGGTGGGCTCCACCTGGGACGCCCGGCTCCGCCGGATCAAGCGGATCGCCGAGGCGATCGAGCACAACCGCCACCACGACGAAGGGGAATGACAATGGTCAACATTCTGCATCAGGTCGGCGTCGTCGCTCCGCTCGACGACGTCTACCGAGCGGTGGCAACTCCCGAGGGTGTTGCCGGCTGGTGGTCGGTCGACACGACCGGCAAGAGCGAGGTCGGCGGCCGGTTGGCCGTCCGGTTCGGCGACGACCCCGGATTCGACCTGGAGATCCTTCAGCTGGACCCGACCGGCCGGGTGCGGTGGCGGGTCGCCGACGGCCCGACGGAATGGATTGGCACCGAGATCAACTGGCGGCTCGACCAGCGCGGCGATTTCACCATCGTCCAGTTCACGCACGAGGGCTGGCGCGAACCGACCGACCTGATGCACCAGTGCAGCACCAAGTGGGCGACGTTCCTGCTGAGCCTCAAGGCGCTTGTGGAGACCGGGCGCGGCCGGCCGGCACCGGACGACGTCCAGATCAGCGACGGGCACTGACCTCGGTGACGGCCGGATCGCCGGGGGTTCGCACGCTCCGACGAGAGATCGCGAACCCCCCGGCGACCAGGCCGAGGGCCACGATCGCCACGGCGCAGAGCAGCAGCGTCGGGCGGGGGCCGATGGCACCCACCAGTGGCCCACCCAGCATGGTGCCCAGGGGCACCGCCAGCACGAGGACGGCACCGTTCGCGGCGAGCACCGCCGGGAGTTGCTCGGTCGACGTGCTGCGCTGGAACAGCGCCATCGACGTGGACATGTACGGCGCCCAGATCAGGCCCGCCAGGGCGAACGCCGGCAACGACACGCCGACGGGTACGCCCAGGCCGAGCGGCAGCATGGTGATCCCGAACCCGACGACGATGCCGATGGTGGTGACCCGCAGTGGCCAGCGGCGCAGGTAACCGGCGGCCAGACCTCCGGCGAGACCGCCGACGCCGAACGCGGCGTAGTAGGCGCCGAGCAGCGTCGCGGAGGCGTGCAGGTCGTCTTTGACGTGGATCGGCATCGCCACGTACACCGGGCCGAAGAGGAAGAAGAACCCGAGACTCAGCACCAGCAGGCCCAGCAGGGCCGGGTCGCGGCGGATGACCGCGAAGCCGGCCGTTCGCGAAGCGCTGCCCTCGGACCGTGCGGGTCCGCCGCTGGTGGGAAGGGCGAGGCGGTACGTGAGGGCCAGCGCGGCGAAGGTGGCGGCGTCTATGGCGATGACCCACACCGGCCCCGCCCAGCTGATCAGAATGCCCGCCAGTGGCGGGCCGACGATGGTGGCGAACCCGGCGATGGTGCCGAGCACCGCGTTGGCGGGCAGGTGGTGTCGTTGCGGCAGCAGTTCGGCGATCAGGGTGAACCGGCCGGCCGAACCCCACGAGTGCAGAAGCGCCGACGCGGCCAGCAGGACCACGTACAGCCCGATGGTGAGCACACCGGCGAGGTGGGCCAGGGGGATCGCCGCGAGTGCGGAGGCCCGCAGGATCGCGTCCCACCCGGCGAGCTGGGCGCCGCCGCGCCCGCGCAGCAACCGGCCGAAGACGACAGTCCCGGCCGCGCTGGGCAGGGTGTACGCCGCCATGGCCACGGCGAACCAGGTGTTGCGCTGATCGTGCGGGGCGAGTTGGATGGCCAGCCACGGCACCGCGACCACGGCCATGCCGTCGCCCAACGCGGAGACGGCGAGCCCGGGCAGGACACGCCGCAGCTGTGGGTGACTGACCACCGGCCAGTACGGCGAGGAGCGCGGAAAACGTGCGGTGTCGTGTCGCATGGGGACAGCTGACCCGGCGCGGACCCCGCGCATCAACAAACGCTGCCATCAGCAGAATCCGCCCAGAGCGTAGTCAGCGTCGATGGAGCAGGGCGGCAGGCGCCGCGCCGGCCGAAGGTTTGCCGGTTCCGCGGGCGGGGATCTGTGACCGTGCGCGTCGATATCAACGAGCCGAGGGCCGTCGAGCAGTTCTGGGAAGGGATGCATGACGTGGCTGCCGCCGCGACACGGCATCAGGATGACGATCTCTACCGGGCGCTCGTCAAGATTGGCAGAGCGGCGCTGGCTCAGGGCGTCGAACTGGTGCCGGCCGGTGGTCTGTTCCTTCGATGTCCGGCCTGCGACGCGGTGCCCGGCCAGCGCTGCATCAATGTGCCGGGCAGACCGCTGAACGGCCATGTCCTGCACCGGCAGCGCGTCGAGTTGGTGGAGAAGGCGATGAGGGGAGAGGGGCCACTTCCCGATCCGCTCGGCTGATCCTCGTGAGGGTTCCGCACGAGATCGGCTCCGGTTCCTTGACGGCGGGGTGTAGGTGCCCCTGACCTGCTGGAACCGGAGCCGATCAACCGCCGCTACTCCGCCCGGTAGACGGAGATGTGCGCCCTGCTGGCCGCGTCGAACGGTCGCCGGTGCCAGTCCGCGTACCGCTCGGTGAGCCGAAGCCCTGCCTGTTGCGCCATCTCGTCGATCTGGTGGGGCCAGGCGTACCGCATGGCGAACGGCTTCAGGTGCACACCCTCGGCGTCGAAGGTGATCGTCTGCCGGATGAACCGCTGCGCCGGCCGGTCGTACCTGTGCAGCCGGATCGTCGCGGAGTCCTCGGTGACGGCACGGACCTGCACCTGCTCGTCGGCGTCGAAGTCGCGTGGGTCGGGCACGAACGTCTCGATGACGAACGCCCCGCCGGGCGACAGCACCCGGGCGACGTTGCGGAAACAGTCCGCCTGCCGCTCGGCGTCGACCAGGTTGAACAGCGTGTTGAAGACCAGGTACGCGAGCCGGAACTCACCGGACACCGGTACGTCCGCCATGTCGGCGACGACCACCGGGATCTGGTCGCCGCCGGGCTTGGCCCGCAACTGCGCCAGCATCTCCTCGGACGCCTCGACACCGTGCACGGTGAGACCGCGCTCGGCCAGTGGCAGTGCGACCCGGCCGGTGCCGATCGCCAGTTCGAGAACCGGACCCCCGTCGGCCAGATCGGCCAGGAAGTCCACCGCCGGCGCCGGGTCGGGGTTGCCCGGGCCGTCGTAGCCGGCGGCCCACAGCCGGCCGAAGAGGCCGGGATCGTCGAAGACCGACATCAGCGGCCTCCGGGGTTGGTGTCAGTGGCGCGCAGCCGCGCCGTGGTCAGGGGAGCTGAACTGCTCACGAAGTCTCGATTCCTCAGGTCGGATGACGTTCGGTCGGGGGGACTTCGTCGTGGCGGGCATGGTGGCTGCTCCCTTCGCGCGGCTGTGGACCGAGGAGACCAGACACGGCCGCGGCCCGGCAAGGCATATATGCCAGCCGGGCCGCGGCGGTCGGGCGGTCAGGAGATGTGGTGCAGGATCACGTTGTGCACGTGGTGGCTCTTCTGCGCGCCACGGAACTCCACCTCGTAGGTGTGCGTCCCCACGTGGATGGCGATCGCTCTGGTGGAGAAGAACGAGCCACCCCAGGACTTGTTGCTGACCACACTCACGCTGGTGATCTTCGAGTACGGGATGCTGGTGATCGCAAACCGCTTCCCGACGAAGGAGCGGTCCTGGATGATCACGCGACGGTCCGTCAGCCCGATGAACCCGGTGCCGGTGCCGACCGCGTCGTAGACGGCGATGATCTGCTCACCGTCGAGGAGGCCACTCTCGATCTGCTGGACCTGCTCTTTGCGGTCATACGCGATGTTCGCCATACGTCCAAGGCTAGAAAGCCGATGCCAGCGTGCCGCGCGGGCGAGGACCACGGATTTGCCGTCGCCGTGGCCGACAGGCTCGTGGTGCCAACCGGTCTGGCGCGGGCGTCGGCCAGGGACGCGGTGGCAGCGGTGACGGTGTGGCAGTGGTGGCGGAACTCCCCGTGCCTCATCGGGCGTTCGCGTCGGTCGCGGCGCGGACGAACTCGCGTACCCGGGTGGTGCTGTTGCTGGGTAGCCAGACCGGCCCTCGTTCGATTGGCGGCGCGTCGTGGATTGGCACGTACGCCACGTCGGGGCGTGGGTAGTAACGCCGCGTGTGCTCGCCCACCGGCAGTACGCCTCGGCCCAGTGCGACAAGGGACAACATCTCGGAGAAGGTGTTCCCGGCGGGTCCCTTGGGAACCGGTCGGCCGGCCGGGGTGCGCTCCGGAGTGCGGTCCCGCTTGAACTCCACCGAGGTCACGGTCGGGTACTGCACCACCGGGTGGTCGGCGAGCACCTCCAGCGACACCGAACGTTCTCGGGCGAGCGGGTGATCCGCCGCCACCGCCAGCGCCCGATCCTCGGAGAGCAGCGCCGTGCCGGTGGCCATGCCGTCGAACGGGAACGAGGCGATCAACACATCCGTCGAGCCGTCGAGCAGCCCGGACCGGGTGTTGGACAGCTGTGCCTCGTGCACCTCCACCCGGCAGTCGGGGTGCCGTTCGCCGAACAGGGCCACGGCCCGGAGCAGCACGGGCGCCGTCCACTCGCCGAGGAACGCCACCCGTAGCGTCCCGATGACGCCTCGGCCGGCGTCCACCGCGCGGCGCACGGCCTCGTCCATTCCGGCAACGAGTGGGGCCAGCTCGTCGGCGAGTTGCCGGCCGATCGGGGTGAGCCGGACGACCCGGCTGGTGCGGGCGAACAGCGGCGCGCCGACCTGGCGCTCCAACTTCTTCACGATGTGGCTGACCCGACCGGTGCTGACGGCCAGCCGCTCGGCGGTCCGGCCGAAGTGCAGTTCCTCCGCGAGCGTCAGGAACGTCTCGACCTCGTACCGCTCCAGCACATCGCTCCCACCGTTGACCTGTGGGCAACGATCGTAGCGGCATCAGGTCTTGGTCGGTGTGCCCCGTCCCGGGATCGTGAACGCGGCAGGGAGCACCGAGTGAAGGGCTGAGACATGAGCATTGACGACTACCTGGCCGGCCTGGCCGGCCCACTGCGGGAGATCGGCGAGAAGCTGACGCCGATCATCGCGGCGGCCCTGCCCGGGGCGACCGGCGCGATGTGGCACGGCCACCCGGTCTGGGGTCTGGGCGCCCGACCCGGCGAGCGGCCGGTCTGCCTGGTCAAGGCGTACGGGTCGTACGTCACCTTCGGGCTGTGGCGCGGGCAGGAGATCGTCGACGCGTCCGGGCGGCTGACACCCGGTGCGCGGGCGATGGCGGCGGTGAAGCTGCGCAGTGTCGCGGACATCGACCCGGCGCTGTTCACCGACTGGCTGCGCGCGGCGGCCGACCTGGATGCGAAGTGAGCGCGGTGCGGGTAACCGGCTTCGACCACCTGGTGTTGACCGTCGCCGACGTGGAGCGCGCCCTGGACTTCTACTGCGGCCGGCTCGGGCTGTCACCGGTCCGGGTCGACGAGTGGCGGGCCGGCGCGGTGCCGTTTCCGTCGGTGCGGGTCGGTCCCGAGTGCATCATCGACCTCGTTCGAGGCGAGCGGCAGGGCACGAACGTCGACCACTTCTGCCTGGTGGTGGCACCGCTGGACTGGGCGCAGGTGATCGAGTCGGGGGTCTTCACAGTGCTGACCGGGCCGGTCGACCGGTTCGGTGCCCGCGGTTCGGCGACCTCGATCTACGTCCGCGACCCGGACGGCAATTCGGTGGAGCTGCGCTGGTACCCGCAGGACGCCGCAGCCGACCGGTGAGCCCGAGTTACCTGGCCACATGCGAAAGCCCCGCACCCCCACTGAAGGCGGGCAGGCGCGGGGCTTCGGCGATGCGTCAGTGGTCGCTGCGCGGGTCGTGGTCCGTGCTGCGGCTGCCGGCCTTGGCCAGACCCCGGCTCACCAGGTAGCCGATGGTGAGCAGGGTGATGTACCACCAGGCCTTGTCGGCGGCGAAGTAGTCACCGCCGTCGTTCGCGGCACCGTCGCCGACGGCAGGAAAACCTCAGGTCTTCACAAGAATTTCAGTGCGGGCTCAGGACTCGGTGACCGCTCGGTACGCGTCCTCGATGCGGGCGGCCAACAGGACCTCACCCTCGGTCAACGGCTCGCCGTTGCCGTGCCCGACCCGGATCTGGGTGCGGTCGGGCAGGCGGCTGATCTCGGGGCGCAGGTGCAGCGCGTCGGCGACGACCTTGACCCGTTCAGTCAGGGCGGCGTGTTGGGTATCGTCGATCGCGAGCGTCCGCCGGATCTGCTCGCCTTCGCGCGTCCAACCAGCTAGCAAGGTCAACGCGTCGGAGAGGTAGTCCTGCTTGGCCCTGCTGCTGAACAGCACGCGCATCACCGCACCTCCCAAGCGCCGTTGTCGGCTCGTGGCCAAATCGTCGCCATCCCGTGTCTTGTCGGTGTCCCCTAGTCTGTCGCCGCTCGGAAGGGGTGTCCACGCCCACACTTCCGTGTTCTGTTGGCCTAGCGGACGGCTACGGTACCCAAACCGCCGATTGATCTGGCACCCTGGACGCCCGTGCGGACCGAACGGGCGAATGGCGGCGGGCAGACCGAACGACGGGACCTGAAGGTGGTCGTCGGTGCGGCGATCATCCGGGACGGGCGGGTGCTGGCCTGTGCGCGTGCCGCCCCGCCCGAGGTGGCCGGAATGTGGGAGTTTCCCGGCGGGAAGGTCGAGCCGGGGGAGGCTGAGACCGACGCGCTGGTCCGAGAGTGCGCCGAGGAGTTGGCCGTACGCGTCGAGATCGGCGATCGGGTCGGCCGCAACGTACGGATGGCGCACGGCCGTTCGGTGCTCAAGGTGTACGCGGCCCGCCTGCTCGGCGGCGACCTGCCGCAGGCGCTGGAGCACTCCGCGCTGCGCTGGCTCGCGGCGGACGAACTGGACTCGGTCACCTGGCTCCCCGCCGACGCCCCCATCGTGGCCGCCCTCCGCCCCCTCCTGAAAACCCCCTAACCCCACCCCACCCCACCCCACCCCACCCTGCCCTGCCCCCGCCCGATCTCCGGTGATCAAGAGCTTTGCGTCATGCGGCGCGGCGTGTCGTGACGCAAACCTCTTGATCATCGGAGCAGGGACGGCGGGCTGGGTGGGGGAAAGGGGTGGGGGAAAGGGGTGGGGGAAAGGGGGCGGGGGCCGTGGCGATCGCCACGGCCCCCGCCTTCGTCGCGGTGTCTAGTGCTGCTTGTCCTGGTCCGGGTGCGCGAAGTTGAGGTGCTCCGGAGGCAGCGGGAAGGTCACGTCGTCACCGAACGGCGACGGCGCGGCGGCCCGGTCGAACGTGAGCTCGGTCAGCGGCAGCCTGCCCCGGTCGTCCACCGCCGGAGCGGTCGGGTGGGGCACCTCCCGGTCCCAGTTCACGCCACTCTGCGCCTGTGCCTCGGCCCGCGGGTCGTGGGAACCACCCGCGTGCGAGTGCAACCCACCCTGGGCCGAGCCCGACGTCGTCGAGCCCTGACGGGCGGTGGTCACGCTGGTCTGGGGAGTCTCGCCCCGACGGAAGATCTTGCTACCAAGCCACACAAGGGGATCGTACCTGCGGTCGACGACCCGTTCCTTCATGGGGATGATCCCGTTGTCAGTGATCTTGATGTGCTCGGGGCAGACCTCGGTGCAGCACTTGGTGATGTTGCAGAAACCAAGGCCCTGTTCGGCCTGCGCGTACTCCTTGCGGTCCGTCCGGCTGTCCAGCGGGTGCATGTCCAACTCGGCCGCCCGGATGAAGTACCGGGGGCCGGAGAACGCCTGCTTGTTCTCGTCGTGGTCACGGATCACGTGGCAGACCGTCTGGCACAGGAAGCACTCGATGCACTTGCGGAACTCCTGCGAGCGCTCGACGTCGACCTGCTGCATCCGGTAGTCGCCCGGGGCCACGTCCGCCGGTGGGGCGAACGCCGGGGTCTCCCGGGCCTTCTCGTAGTTGAACGAGACGTCGGTGACCAGGTCCCGGATGACCGGGAAGGTCCGCAGCGGGGTGACCGTCACGGTCTCCTCGTCGCCGAAGGTCGACATCCGGGTCATGCAGCCCAGCCGCGGCTTGCCGTTGATCTCCATGGAGCAGGAGCCGCACTTGCCGGCCTTGCAGTTCCACCGGCAGGCCAGGTCGGGCGCGTCGGTGGCCTGGAGACGGTGGATGACGTCCAGGACCACCTCGCCCTCGTTCACCTCCACCATGTAGTCCTGCAGGTCTCCGCCGGTCTCGTCGCCCCGCCAGATCCGGAACTGACGCTTCGCGCTCATCGGTTGTCCGCCTCTCCAGCGTCGGCGAGGAGGGCGTCGAAGTCGGCCAGCTCCTCGTCGGTGAGGTACTTGGAAAGCTCCGCACGGTCGAAGAGACCGATCAGCTCCGGCCGCATCTTCGGCAGTGGCTTACGGGTGAGCCGTACGCTGTCGCCGTCCAGCGAGCAGACCAGGTTGACCTGCCGCCACTTCGGCTCCATCGCCGGATAGTCCTCCCGGGTGTGCCCGCCGCGCGACTCCTGCCGCTCCAGCGCCGCCTTCGCGGTGCACTCCGAGACCACAAGCATGTTGCGCAGGTCCAGGGCGAGGTGCCAGCCCGGGTTGTAGCGCCGGCCGCCGAACGCGCTCACCTTGGCGACCCGCTCGCGCAGCTCGGCCAGCCTGCTCAACGCGTCGGCCAGCTCGCCCTCCCGGCGGATGATGCCGACCAGGTCCCCCATGACCGCCTGGAGGTCCTGCTGGAGGGTGTACGGGCTCTCGCCGGTGTCCCGTTGGAGCGGGGCCAGGGCGGTCTCCACGGCGGCCTCTACCGCGTCCACTGCCACCTTCGGTCGGGCGGCGAGCCCGTCGGCGTAGCTGGCCGCGTGCCCGCCCGCCCGCTTGCCGAAGACCAGCAGGTCGGACAGGGAGTTGCCGCCCAGCCGGTTGGAGCCGTGCATACCGCCGGAGACCTCACCGGCGGCGAACAGTCCGCGTACGTGGCCGAAGGCGGCACCCGAGTCCGGGTCCACCTCCACGCCGCCCATCACGTAGTGGCAGGTCGGCCCGACCTCCATCGGCTCGGCGGTGATGTCGACGTCGGCCAGCTCCTTGAACTGGTGGTACATCGACGGCAGTCGCCGGCGGATCTCGTCGGCCGAACGCCGGCTCGCGATGTCCAGGAAGACGCCACCGGCGGGGGAGCCCCGACCGGCCTTGACCTCGCTGTTGATCGCGCGGGCCACCTCGTCACGGGGCAGCAGCTCCGGCGGACGCCGGTTGTTGTCCGGGTCGGTGTACCAGCGGTCCGCCTCCTCCTCGGTCTCCGCGTACTGCTTGCGGAAGACGTCGGGGACGTAGTCGAACATGAACCGCTTGCCTTCGGAGTTCTTCAGGACGCCACCGTCACCACGCACCGACTCGGTGACCAGGATGCCCTTCACCGAGGGCGGCCAGACCATGCCGGTCGGGTGGAACTGGAGGAACTCCATGTTGATCAGCGTCGCCCCGGCGCGCAGCGCCAACGCGTGCCCGTCCCCGGTGTACTCCCAGGAGTTCGAGGTGACCTTGTAGGACCGCCCGACACCGCCGGTGGCCAGCACGACGGCCGGCGCCTCGAAGAGGATGAACTCGCCCGACTCGCGGTAGTAGCCGAACGCGCCGGCGACCCGGTCACCGTCGAGCAGCAGCTCGGTGATGGTGGTCTCGGAGAACACCTTGATCCGGGCGTCGTACGAGCCGAACTCCCGCTGGTCCTCCTGCTGAAGCGAGACGATCTTCTGCTGGAGGGTGCGGATCAGCTCCAGGCCGGTCCGGTCGCCGACGTGCGCCAGGCGCGGGTACTCGTGGCCGCCGAAGTTGCGCTGCGAGATCTTGCCGTCCTTGGTGCGGTCGAAGAGCGCGCCGTACGTCTCCAACTCCCAGATCCGCTGCGGCGACTCCTTCGCGTGCAGCTCGGCCATCCGGAAGTTGTTGAGGAACTTCCCGCCGCGCATGGTGTCGCGGAAGTGCACCTGCCAGTTGTCCCGGCTGTTCACGTTGCCCATGGCGGCTGCCGCGCCGCCCTCGGCCATCACCGTGTGCGCCTTGCCGAAGAGCGACTTGGAGATGATCGCGGTCTTCTTGCCGGCGAGCCGGGCCTCGATCGCCGCGCGCAGACCGGCGCCGCCGGCCCCGATGACGACGACGTCGTAGTGGTGTCGTTCGATGCGAGTGGTAGTGGTCATGTCAGGGGCCCTTTAGTTGATGAACCGCAGGTCGGAGAACCAGCCGGCCGCGAGCGCCATGATGTAGAAGTCGGCCAGCGCCAGGGTGCCGAGGGTGATCCAGGCGAGCTGCATGTGCCGGACGTTCAACGCCGAGACGACCGTCCAGGCCTTGTACCGCACCGGGTGCTTGGAGAAGTGCTTGAGCCGGCCGCCGATGATGTGCCGGCAGGAGTGGCAAGAAATTGTGTACGCCCAGAGCATCACCACGTTGAGCAGCAGGATGATGTTGCCGAGCCCGAAGCCGAAGCCCTTTGGCGAGTGGAAGGCGAGGATCGCGTCCCAGGTGTTGATCAGCGAGATGATCGCGGCGGCGTAGAAGAAGTAGCGGTGCAGGTTCTGACCGAGCAGCGGGAAGCGGGTCTCACCGGCGTACTCCTTGTGGCCGTCCGGCACGGCGCAGGCCGGCGGCGACAGCCAGAACGACCGGTAGTAGGCCTTGCGGTAGTAGTAGCAGGTGAGCCGGAACAGCAGCAGGAACGGCAGGGTCAGCGCCGCGTCCGGAATGATCCACCAGCCGGGCAGGAACCGGCCGAAGTGCGAGGCGCCCTCGACACACCGCTCCGTGACGCAGGGCGAGTAGAACGGGGTCAGGTAGTGGTAGTCCGCGACCCAGTAGAAGTCGTGCATGAACACCCGGACCGTCGCGTACGCGACCCAGGCGCTGAGGCCGATCACGGTGATCAGCGGAGCGAACCACCAGCGGTCGGTACGCAACGTCTTCGCCGCGATCGCGGCGCGCGCCCGCGCTCCCCGCGGCTTCGTTGCCGTTGAAGTCATTCGAGTCGTCTCCTCGACGGGCCCGTACGGGCGGGCTGATCTTTCTCCGGTCGGCACGCGGACCGGCGAACCCGCACCCGCTGCCACGTCCTGCGCACACCAACGACCACGCCGGATCGACCGACGCAGCTAAGTGACACACGTTACGCCGATCTCTGCGGGCCGTCCGCGCAAGGGAGTGTCCCGTGTGTCTGGCCTGCGGAAAAGCCTTGGTACGCCGGTCGACGGCGGACCGCGGCGGTCATCCCGAGGCACCTCCGGTGAAGTGCCAGGACGCCAGTCGCAGCGAGGGGGCCGCCCACCACACACCGTCCACCCGATCCGGTTGGCGCGCCGCCCGAGCGCCCAGCCCGAGCACCGCCCCGGGCCCGAGCGCCCGCGGGTACGACTCGGTGAACCGCAGGTCACGTACCGCCCGCACGACAGTGCCGTCCTCGATGAGCCAGACGCCGTTGCGAGTCAGTCCGGTGACGACGAGGCTCTTCGGGTCGAGCACCCGGGTGTACCAGAGGTCGGTGACCAGCAACCCTCGGCGTACGTCGGCGACCAGCGCCGCGGTGTCCGCGTCGACCACCGCGCCGGCCGCCCCACCGGTGGTGCTCCGGCCGGTCGCGCTGACCGGGCCGGCCGTCGCGCCGGACAGCCGCAGGTTGCGGGCCATCGGCCCCCAGGTGGCGCCACCCGCGACCGCGTGCCCGGTGGACTGCGCGCCAGCCGCGTCGGCCGTCCGCCGGTCGTGCGCCACCGCCCGGGTGGTGCCCGCCTCGACCAGGGTCAGCGCCCGTCGACCGGTGCCCTCCGCGTCGAACGGCAACCCCGACGCGCCCTGCGGGTCGTCCACCAGGGTCACCGCCCGGTCGAACTGGGCGGTGCCCGGCTCGGCGAACGACTGCCGCTCGGCGTACCGCTTGCCGTTGAAGCCGTAGAAGGACAGGTTCTGCAACAGGTCCGCCACGGCGGCCGGCTCGAACACCACCTCGTAGCGTCCCGGTGGCAGCTCGACCGGGTCGGCCGCGGCCTGGGCCTTCGCCGCCGCCTGCGCGCCCAGCTCGGCGCCGTCGAGGTCGGAGAGTCGGTCGGCGTGGCGTCGGGCCACCCCGTCCGCGCCGTCGCGACGCGCGATGCCGTCCATCGCCGCCTCGGCCGAGCGGCCGGCCGCCGTGTGCCCGGCCGAGTTGGCGAACGCCGACGAGCGGTGCGCGGTGCGGCAGTAGCCGGCCGTGCTGAGGCCCCCGGCGGCGGCCACGAAAGCGCCGACCCGGTCGGCCCGCTGATCCGGCTCGGCGTGCGCGGTGGCCTCGTCGACTCCCGGCGCGGCCGGCGCGGGCACCGGCGGGGCCAGCCCCGGCCAGCCCGGGTCGCGCGGGCAGAGTCGCGCCGCGGCCAGCGTGCGCGCGACCAGTGCGCCCAGCCCGTCGGCGGTGACCACGCTGCCGCTGCCGGCGGCGGTCCGACCGTCGACGTGCAGCCGTAGCCGGACCCCGACGGTCGACTCCGCGACGTTCTGGTGGATGGCCGAGTTGGCGAACCGGGTGAGCGCCAGGTCCGCCCGCGTCACCACCACCTCGGCCTGCGCCCCCGGCCCACCGAGGCGGCGGACCAGCTCGATGACCTGCCCAGCCAGCTCCGACTCGCTCCTCGCGCTCACGCGGGGTCACCTTTCGTTCGCGACTGCGGGGCTCGCAAAACCGGCTCACTCCTCGCGCTCACGCGGACACTCCCACCCGGACGTTGCGGAAGCGGGCCGGCGCGGCCGGGTGGCCGGTGTGCCCGATCTGGCCGGGCTGGCCCTTGCCGCAGTTCGGCGTGCCCCAGGAGACCGTCTCGCCGGAGAGCATGTCCATCGAGCGCCAGAAGAGCGGACCGATCCCGGTGTACGTGGGATTGCGCAGCATCCGCCCCCGCCGACCCTTCTTGATCTCCCAGCCGACCTCGCAGCCGAACTGGAAGTTGAGCCGCTTGTCGTCAATCGACCAGGACCGGTTGAGGTCCATCAATACGCCGTCGTCGGTCGCCGCGATGATCTCCTCCAGGGTGTGCGGGCCGGGTTCCAGGCCGACGTTTGTCATCCGCACCATCGGCAGCCGGGCCCACCCGTCGGCCCGTACGCTGCCGCCGTAGTCGAGGCTGGCCATGGCGGCGGAGTCCCGGCCGGCGAGCACCCCCACCCAGCGCCCGTCGCGGACCGCGTCCCGCTTGACCGCCGGGGAGCCCTCGTCGTCGTAACCGAAGCTGCCCAGCGCGCCGGGGATGGTCGGATCGATTGTGATGTTCATCAGCTCGGAGCCGTAGCGCAGCGAACCGAGCTGCGCCAGGTCCAGCCAGGACGTGCCGGCGAACGCGGCCTCCCAGCCGAGGATCCGGTCCAGCTCGATGGCGTGCCCGACCGACTCGTGGATCTGGAGGGCCAGCTGCTCGCCGCCGAGGATCAGATCCGTCTCACCGGCCGGGCAGAGCGGCGCGGTGAGCAGCGCCCGGGACTCCTCGGCGATCTGTGCGGCGTGCGCGGCCAGGTCGAGCGACTCGACCAGCTCCCAGCCGGTGGTCCCGTACTGCCCCCGGTAGCTCGGCCAGGACCGGCGCTGCGTCTCACCGGCACCGATGGAGGTGGCGGAAATGCCGCCGCCGCACTCGCGGATCCGCTGGTCGATCCGGTGGCCCTCGCTGGAGACGAACCACTTCGCGGTGTCCCAGATCTGGTACAGGCCCTCGGCCAGGTCCGCGCCGTGTTCGGCCATCGTGCGGGTCGCGCCGACAAGCAGGTCGCCCTTGTCCGACAGGGACACCGCGAGCGGGTCGATCTCGCAGCCGGAGGCCCAGCTCGCGGTGACCGCCTGCGCCGGAACCAGGTCGACCGCCGGGCCGGGGACGCGTGCGCTCGCCATGGCGGTCCGGGTCGCGCGCCGCCCGGCGTCGCGGGCGGCGGCGTCCGACAGATCGGGTACGGCGTGGAAGCCCCAACTCGCACCGACAAGCGCTCGGACACCGATCCCGATGCTCTCGTCCTGGGTCAACTCCTCCACGTCGCCGTTGCGCGCGGTCATCGACTCGTAGCGGCGGTGCATCACCCGGGCGTCGGCGTACCGGGCGCCCGCGTCGAGGGCGGCCTGGACGGCGGCGGTGGCCGCGTCGAACTCGGTCATGCGACCGACCCTAGGCCAGCCGACCGACACCCGTCAGGGGACGAGATCCTCCGGCCGGATCGTGGCCCGCACCGGCTCGGTCAGCTCCAACACCTCGCCGCGCTTCGCCGTCGCCGTCTCCACGTAGTGGCCGCCCCGCCGCTGGTAAAGGCGCATGGCACCCGTCCTCTGCTCCACCAGCAGGTACCACTCGATGCCGGCTGCGGCGTAGTAATGCATCTTGAGGACTTTGTCGGTGGACGCGTTGCTCGGCGAGATGATCTCGCAGACCAGTCGCACATCAGCCGACTCGATGTTGGGCTCGTCGAGATCGACTGCGTTGGTGACGACGAGATCGGGAATCGGTATTCGACCTGGCCGGAGCCGGACGTTCACTGCTTCCAGCAGCTCAAGGTCCGCCGCCTCCGCGGCTGCTTCGAGGATATTGCCGAGCTTGCGGGAGATTCTTTGATGCCGGGGGGTGGGTCCTGGGGTCACGTGGAGGCTCCAGTCGAAGAGTTCGACGCGATCCTGCGTCTCGCCGAGGGCGAGGAACTCCTCTTCGGTCCACGGACCTCCGTGATCGAACACTGCCGCGGTCATGGGTCACCTCCACCTCGCGCTACGGACATCCTCTGCTGGCTGCTCTCGCCATGGTCGCACTTGAGGTGCGGTTTCGGCATGAACGGCGGTGGATGGCGAGGTGACGGGGGGTGCGGGGTCGATGCGGACTCGTTACGCTCGGGCCCGCTGACAGGTGCCGGCTTTGTAGCTTATTTTCACCCTCAGGACTTTCCTGTAAGTTCTCTTCGTCACTGAGGGAGGTGGCCGTGGACAGCTCGGAACCGGTGCGGTCCGGGGAACCGGACGACCGCCCCACCGTGCCGGCGCAGCGCTCCGACGAGGACGCCTACCTGCGGGTACGTGACCTGCGGGTCCGGTTCGACACTGAGGACGGCGTGGTGCGCGCGGTCGACGGGGTGTCGTTCGCCGTCGAGCGGGGCCGCACCCTCGGCATCGTCGGCGAGTCCGGCTCGGGCAAGAGCGTCACCTCGCTGGCCATCCTCGGCCTGCACGACCCCAAACGGACCACCATCACCGGGGAGATCTCCGTCGGCGGCCGGCAGGTGGTCGGCCTCCCCGACGAGGAGGTACGCCGGCTGCGCGGCCGGGACATGGCGATGATCTTCCAGGATCCACTGTCGGCGCTGCACCCCTACTACACGGTGGGCCGGCAGATCGCCGAGGCGTACCGGGTGCACCACCCGAAGGCCAACCGGCGGGAGGCCCGCCAACGGGCGGTGGACATGCTGGACCGGGTCGGCATCCCGCAGCCGGCCCGCCGCTTCGACCAGTACGCGCACGAGTTCTCCGGCGGCATGCGCCAACGGGCGATGATCGCGATGTCCCTGGTCAACGACCCGGCGTTGCTGATCGCCGACGAGCCGACCACAGCGCTGGACGTCACAGTGCAGGCGCAGATCCT
Organism: Micromonospora sp. NPDC005215; assembly: GCF_040607915.1. NCBI lineage: Bacteria > Bacillati > Actinomycetota > Actinomycetes > Micromonosporales > Micromonosporaceae > Micromonospora > Micromonospora sp. NPDC005215. Next base: position 55,904 of record NZ_JBEXHQ010000024.1, read on the forward strand.
GGACCTGCTCGCCGACCTTCAGGCCGAGTTCCACTCCGCGATCATCCTGATCACCCACGATCTCGGCGTGGTCGGTCAGGTCGCCGACGACGTGCTTGTCATGTACGGCGGGCGCGCCGTCGAGCGGGGCAGCGTCGAGCAGGTGCTCCGGGCGCCGCAGCATCCGTACACCTGGGGGTTGCTCTCCAGCGTGCCGTCGCTGCACGGCGACGCGGACGCGGACCTGGTGCCGATCCCCGGCAACCCGCCCAGCCTGATCGACCTGCCGCCCGGCTGCGCGTTCCACCCCCGCTGCCGGTACGCGGACCGCGTCGGCAGCCGCTCCCAGAGCGAGGTGCCGGAACTGCGCCCAGCAGGGGCCGACGGCCACCTGGTCGCCTGCCACCTGAGCGTCGAGGAGCGTGCCACGTTCTACGCCGAGGACATCGCATCCGTGGGGGTGGCCCGATGACCGACGAACCACTGCTGCGGGTACGCGGGCTGACCAAGCACTTCCCGGTACGTCAGGGGCTGCGCGCCACCGGTCTGGTGCGGGCGGTGGACGGGCTCGACTTCGAGGTGCGCCCCGGCGAGACGCTCGGCCTGGTGGGGGAGTCGGGCTGCGGCAAGACCACCACCGGCCGGATGCTGGTGCGGCTGTTGGAGCCGACAAGCGGCAGCATCGAGTTCGCCGGGCGGGACATCACCCACGCCGGCCGGCGGGAGTTGCGCCCACTGCGCCAGGAACTCCAGATCATCTTCCAGGACCCGTACGCCTCGTTGAACCCCCGGCACACCGTCGGCCGGATCGTGGCGATGCCGTTGCAGGTCAACGGGATCAAGCCGCCGGGTGGGATCAAGGCCCGGGTGCAGGAGCTGCTGGAGCTTGTCGGGTTGAACCCGGAGCACTACAACAGGTACCCGCACGAGTTCTCCGGTGGTCAGCGCCAGCGCATCGGCATCGCCCGCGCGTTGGCGTTGCGGCCCAAGCTGATCGTCGCCGACGAGCCGGTGAGCGCGCTGGACGTCTCGATCCAGGCGCAGGTGGTCAACCTGCTGCGTGACCTGCAACGGGAGCTTGGCCTGGCCTTCGTGTTCATCGCGCACGACCTGGCCGTGGTCCGGCACTTCTGCCAGCGGGTCGCGGTCATGTACCTGGGCCGGATCGTGGAGATCGGCGACCGCGCCGACATCTACGAGCGCCCGCAGCACCCGTACACCCGGGCGTTGCTCTCGGCGATCCCGGACGTCACCCAGCTCGGGCCGGCGGGCCGGATCCGGCTGACCGGTGACGTGCCCACCCCGCTGGACCCGCCGTCGGGCTGCCGGTTCCGCACCCGGTGCTGGAAGGCGCAGGACATCTGCGCGAGCGAGGAGCCCGCGCTGGTGCCACGCGACGGCGGCCGGCAGGCCACCGCGTGTCACTTCCCGGAAGGGGAAGCGGCCAGCACGAGCCCGGAACCCGCCGACGCCGGCGCCGCGGCGGAGCCCGGTGTGCCAGTGGCCCGGGCGGCGTCGCGCGCAGCCGCCGTGAACGTCGAGGAGGTGCCGTCGTGAGCCTGTCCCCGGTGGAGGGTGTGGCGCTGGCCGAGATCGGGTCCGGCACGGGCGCGGGCGGGCCGGCGACGAAGGGTGTGGTCGGGCGTTCGCCAGGTCAGCTCGCCTGGCTGCGGCTGCGCCGGGACCGGACGGCCATGGTCAGCGGCGTGCTGCTGGTCCTCTTCCTGCTGGTGGGGCTGGCGGCTCCGCTGATCGAGATGGCCTACGGCGTGGGTCCGCGGGAGCAGTTCCAGAACCTGCTGGACGGGTTCGGGATGCCGCTGGGTTACGCCGGTGGTGTCACCGGAGAACACTGGTTCGGCCTGGAGCCGGGGCTGGGCCGGGACATCTTCATCCGGTTGATCTACGGGCTGCGGACGTCGCTGTTCATCGCGTTCGCCGCCGCGTTGATCACCGCGACGATCGGTATCACGCTCGGCGCGCTCGCGGGCTACCTCGGCGGCTGGTTCGACGCGGTGATCAACTGGATCACCGACCTGACCCTGGCCATGCCGTTCCTGATCATCGCCCTGGCTCTCACCCCCACCATCACGCTGCGCTTCTATGGCGAGCGAGGGCAGGTGTCGTCCGCCTTCGGCATCGGCGTGCTGATCGCCGTGTTCGCCATCTTCGGCTGGACCAGCACCGCCCGCCTGGTGCGGGGGCAGGTGATCGCGCTGCGCGAGCGGGAGTTCGTGGAGGCGGCCAGGGCCAGCGGGGCCGGGCTGGGGCACATGCTGTTCCGGCAACTGCTGCCGAACATCTGGGCGCCGATCCTGGTCTCGTTCTCCCTGGCGGTCCCACAGTTCATCACCAGCGAGGCCGCGCTCTCGTTCATCGGCGTCGGCCTCAGCGACGAGACGCCGAGTTTCGGCCGGATGATCTACGACAGTCTGGACTTCCTCCAGACCGACCCGGCCTACGTGTTCTTCCCGGGCATCATGATCTTCGCGCTGGTGTTCGCCTTCAACCTCTTCGGCGACGCGTTGCGGGACGCGCTCGACCCGAAGTCGTCCCGGTAGGGGTTTCTCGTGTCGAGATTTCTGATCAAGCGGCTCTTCTCCGCCACGCTGACCCTGTTCGCGGTGAGCGTGCTGACCTTCCTGATGTTCTTCGCCCTGCCGCGCGACCCGGTCAGCAGCATCTGCTCGAAGAACTGCAACCCGGAGCGGCTGGAGCGGGTCCGCGACGACCTGGGCCTGAACGACCCGCTGATCAGCCAGTACGCCGGTTACATGAAGGGCATCGTCACCGGTCGGGACCTGGGCAGCGCGCAGGGCGGCCGGTGCGACGCGCCCTGCCTGGGCTGGTCGTACGTCACAAACGAGGCCGTCTCGGACACCATCGCCCGAGTGCTGCCGGTGACGTTGAGCATCGTGATCCCGGCGGCCATCCTCTGGCTGCTGCTCGGTGTGGGGCTCGGCATGCTCTCCGCGCTGCGTCGGGGCACCTGGCTGGACCGGGCGGCCATCGGCTTCTCGCTGACCGGCGCCTCGTTGCAGCTGTACTTCGTGGGGGCGGTGCTGCTGCTGGTCTTCGTCTACAACCTGCGGCTGCTGCCGGTGCCCAGCTACACCCCCCTCTTCGACAACCCGGCGAAGTGGGCAAGTGGGTTGGTCCTCTCCTGGGTGGCGTTGGCCTTCCTCTTCTCGGCCATCTACGCCCGGCTGTCCCGGGCGCAGATGTTGGAGACGCTCTCGGAGGACTTCGTCCGGACCGCGCGGGCCAAGGGCCTGGCCAAACCCACCGTGTACGGGCGGCACGCGCTGCGCGCGGCGATCACCCCGGTGGTGACAATCGCCGGACTGGACGTCGGCGGGGCGCTCGGCGGCACGGTGATCACCGAGACGACGTTCGGCATCCAGGGGTTGGGGCGTACGGCGGTGGACGCGGTGCGCTCGGGGGACCTGCCCACCATCATGGCCACCGTGCTGATCGCAGCCGTCTTCGTGGTCCTGGCGAACGTGCTGGTGGACCTGCTCTACGCGGCCATCGACCCGCGGGTCCGGCTGCGCTGATCCGGCCGCTGTCCAGCGCGTGGCTGCTGGCAAAATTTATCGACAACTGTTACACAACTCGTAGGTTTTCTTCTTTACGATCCTCGGGACGTCGGCGGTTCTCGCCCCGACGAAACGCACGGCACATGGGTGAAGGAGGTCTTCATGAAACCACGCGTGGTGGCTGCCGCAGGCGGCGCGATCGCTCTGGTTGTGGCATTGGGTGCGTGCTCGAAGAACACGGGCGAGGGCACCACTGTGGACACCGACCGGCAGCAGACCGGGGTCATCGCGACCGACCCCAAGGACTCGCAGGGGCCGGCGGCCGAGGTGAGCGGCGCCGCGAAGGGCGGCACCTTCACCATCATCCGAGAGTCGCCGATCTCCCACCTGGACCCCCAGCGGACGTACTCGTTCGCCGGTCTGATGACCAACCCGCTCTTCGCCCGCTACCTGACCACGTGGAAGGACGACGGCAAGGGCGGCCTGGTCCTCGTCGGCGACCTGGCCGAGACGCCGGGCAAGAACGTCAACAACGACTGCAAGGTCTGGGAATTCACAGTCAAGGACGGGGTGAAGTTCGAGGACGGCCGGCCGATCACCGCCAAGGAGATCGCGTACGGCATCGCCCGGTCCTTCGACCCGGACCTCTCCGGCGGCCCGACCTACATCCAGGAGTGGCTGGCCGACACCGCGCAGTTCGACACCAAGTGGGACTTCAAGAAGAACAAGACGTCGCTGCCGCCCGGCCTGAGCACGCCGGACGCGAAGACGCTGCGCTTCGAGTTCGCCAAGCCCCGCTGTGACCTGCCGTTCGCGGTCTCGCTGCCGACCACCGCGCCGCTGCCGGCCGACAAGGACACCGGCGTCGACCTGGACAAGCAGCCGTTCTCGTCCGGCCCGTACAAGGTCGCCAAGAACCAGGTCGGCGTGCAGCTCACCCTGGACCGCAACCCCAACTGGGACCCGAAGACCGACCCGGTCCGGCACCAGTACCCGGACCAGTTCGTGTGGAGCTTCGGCCCGACCGCGGACGCCGCCAACAACCGGGTGATCGCCGACAACGGCGCCGACCAGAGCGCGCTCGCCTTCAACACCGTGCCCGCCTCGCTGGTCGCCAAGGTGGCCGGGGACGCAGCGCTCAAGTCCCGGACGATCCTCTCGCCGACCCCGAGCGCCAACCAGCTCGTCATCAACAACCAGCGGGTCACCGACCTGAAGGTCCGCCAGGCACTCAACTACGCCATCGACCGCGAGGGCTTCATCAAGGCGATGGGCGGGCAGACCGTCGCCGCGCCGCTGACCACGCTGATGCCGTCGGCCACGATCGGCTACAAGGCGTACGACGCGTACCCGGCGGGCGCCAACGGCAACGTCGACAAGGCCAAGGAACTGCTCGGCGGGAAGACGCCCGAGCTGGTCCTCGGCGTCGCCGACAACTCGACAGAGCAGCAGCAGGGCGCACAGCTCAAGGCCAACCTGGAGCGCGCCGGCTTCAAGATCACGCTGCGGAACATCTCTGACGACGCGAAGCTCGACGAGATCAAGAAGAAGAACAACCCCTGGGACCTGTACATCGGTAACTGGGCGGCGGACTGGCCGAGCGGGGCGTCGATCCTGCCCGTGCTCTACGACGGCCGCACCATCAAGGCCGAAGGCAACAGCAACCAGTCCTACTTCAACGACCCGACGATCAACGCCGAGATGGACCGCATTCAGGCCATGCCCGCCGCCGACCAGGGCCCGGAGTGGGCCAAGCTCGACGAGCGGATCATGAAGGAGTACGCGCCGGTGGTGCCGCTCTTCGTCGACGTGGCCTACAACGTGCACGGGTCAAAGGCCGGCGGGGTCTTCATCTCCAGCGTCTTCGGCTACCCGGCGTTCGTGAACGCGTACGTCAAGCCGTAAGTCTCACCTCAGACCAGCAGGGTCCCTTCCCGACAGCGCCGTCGGGAAGGGACCCTGCTGTTCCTGGCGATCGGCGCACCCTGGATCGGTTGGCTGGTCGAACACGTCGGCGAAGTCATCCCATTCGCGCCAGATCCGAGGACTGACCGGGCCGAGCACGGCTGCCGGTCGGCCGGCGACAGTGAGCGTCAGGCGTTCACCGGCCTGTGCCCGACGCACCAGGTCGCTGACGTTCTGTCGTAGCTCCCGCAGGCCAACTTCGCGCATAAGTCAAAGGTAGTGCCTGTGCTGCCGCCGTCGAAAGTTGTCCGGTCGGGGTTCGGTAGGTTCCCACGGGCCGCTGCGGTGCTCGTATTTCAAGGTTGATTGGATGGGCCTTACGGCACGATCGCGCCTACCCCCGCCGGTTGCCTGCGCTCCAGGGCTCGCGATCTGCGGGAGATCCGTGCACGTGGGTCCCACACGCATCGACGTGACGGTCGCGGCAACGTCCGGGGTCGGCAGCATCAGGCAGGTCGCTGGCGTGGCTCGCCATGACTGGGTGCTAACCCACGGTTGCAGGACGCGGACCCATCGAGGTTCGACACGACAGCCTATGGCGACCCACAGGGCAGGCCGAACTGGAGGAGGATCGGTGTCGCGTCCGGCTCGGGCAGGTGGTGCCCTCCCGCTCCTTGATCTGCGCCACCAGACCGGAACGCCCGCCGCTCGTGCGCCCGAGGTGGCTGCGGCTTTCGATGGCGGGCGGGCCATCACGCCTGCAGGACCAGCCGATAGGGTGCGTGATGTTGTATTGCGATAGCTCTCTCGTTGGTGCAGGCTGGATTGCGTTAACAGATAGAGGCGAGATCCTATTCGGGCGACCTGTTGTACTGGTCGAGCGTCGCCTTGGACGTGGACGCATCCCGGAAGGTCAGCTCCCAGGGGCCGGTGTTGACGTCCATGTCCTTGCCGAACCCGACCCACTTTCCGGCCATCCGTCGGCCGGTGGGCTCCACCAGTAGTTGGATTGCGCCGTGGTACCGGGCTCCCCGGTAGTAGCCGGCGTGATCGGTCTGCTCGACCCAGGTGCCGGTGACCACGGCAGCGTCCACGGTGAGATCCAGCGACAGTGACGATGCCGCCGAGCCGGGCAGGCTGCGCACGGTGAGTCGGTCGCGGTGCTGAAGCACGACCACGAAGTGCTGCCCGGCGAATGATTCCCCCCGGCCGCTGGAATGGTATTGGTAGCGGCTGAGCCAGACACCCTCGTACGACCCGTGGACCGCAAGTGGCTTGGACGCTGGCGTGGCCAGGCTGGACAGGGTCGAGGTCAGGTCGTGGCCACCGTGTTGGTCATCGGCGAGATGGCCGTCGGGTATCGCGGCGAAGCCGAGCAGCGAAACCGGCAGGCCGGTGACGACCTCCAGGGCGCGGGCGTACACGGGTCGCGGTGCGGCGATCGCGCCGGACTCCCAGCGCTGGACGAGTCGCTTGCTGGCGTCGTTGGGCTCGCCGACGCGGTGACCCGCGGCCTGGAGTGCGCGGGCGAAATCATCCTGGCTCATGCGCATCCCGGTACGGATCGCGCGCAGGGCGGTGTTCGGAGCGTTCATGTTCGCCACGATAGCGATGTGTCGCCTTAATGTCGCCCCGAATGTGCCCGGGATGTCGCGCTCTATGCCGCCGCGCCCGACGACAGTTCAGCGTCATTCTGGACACCACGCGACGGCCGATCTTGCCGGTGCGCTCCAATAGCGGAGGTGATGATGCCCAGTTCTGACCACGAGCCGCTCAGCCGTGGCGAGCAGATCGACGCCCACGAACGGGAAGAAGCCAAGCGCCGGTTGCTCGCGCAGGCCGAGGCGGAGCGGATACCGGTGCAGGAGACGAGCCGGGCGGTGCCGGATCGGCGGTGGCGTGGTGAGCCGTGATCCGGTGCCGATCGGCCGACGGGTGGCCTACCTGCGGGTGCGGCGGAGGCTGTCGCAGCAGTCGTTCGCGGATCGGTTGGGCAAGTCGAAGAGCTGGGTGGACAAGGTCGAGCGCGGGGTCCGCTCCCTGGAACGGCTGTCGACCATTCGGGAAATCGCGGCGGTGTTGCGGGTCGATGCTGCAGCGCTGCTCGGTCGTGATGTCCAGCCCGCCGGGGTGGCCGAGCGTCGCGAGGGCGTCGCGCAAATCCGGGCCGCCCTGTCCGCGTACCCGATGGCTTTTGGTCGCCCGGCGGACCGGGCGGTGATGTCGCCCGAGGGGTTGGCTCGGGAAGTACGGCACGTGTGGACGACCTACCAGCACGCCCGGTATCCGCGTCTGGTCGAGCTGCTGCCCACGGTGGTGACCGAGGCTCACCGCGCCTACGCGCAGGAACCCGAGGCGGGGCGGGCGGCCGTGGTGGAGGTGTACCGGGTGACGGCGGCGCTGCTCGTCAAGCTGGGAGAGGGGAGCCTCGCCTGGTTGGCCGCTGATCGGGCGATGTCCGCCGCCACCGGTGACCGGGTGTTGCTGGCCTGCGCGGCGGTGCAGTTGGGTCAGGTGCTGCGGGCGTCGACCCGGGCAGGGCCGGTGATGCTGGCCGCCGCCTCCCAGGTCGCTCCCAGTCCGAGGGCTGGCACGCCGGCGGAACTGTCGCTGCGCGGGTCGCTGCTCGTGCAGGCGGCCCTGATCGCGGCCCGGGCGGGTGACGACCGGGTGGTCGGTGACCTGCTGGACGAGGCCGCCGAGCTGGCCGCTCAGGTGGGCGACGGACATGACCACTGCTGGACCGCGTTCGGGCCGACCGCCGTCGAGCTGGCGCGGGTCGCCGCCGCCGTCGAGCTGGGCGACGGGCCGCAGGCGGTCGCCCGGCACGAGAACGCGGTCGGGCGGGACGGGTGGCGGTGGCTGCCGATCGAGCACCGCCCCGCACACCTGATCGACGCGGCGCGCGCCTACCTCCAGACGGACGACCCGACCAACGCGGCCCGGGTTCTGTTGCGGGCCGACACCATCGCGCCCGCCGAGATTCGCCACCGGCCAACTGTCCGGGAGGTGGTCGCCCAGGTCGCCCGCGACCCGAACGCCCCGCCGACGATTCATCGGCTCGCTGTGGCACTGGGGGTCGGGTAGCTCACTTCGGGCTCATCGACGAATGCGGATGATCGTTTGTGGGCGCTGCGGCCCCTACGCCTTGGCTGCTCGGCTGATGACCCCGCCGATTCGATCTGTTTGGCTGCCCGCGATGACCTTGTAAACCCCTCGAAAGACCGGAGCTAGTGATGTCCTTCATTGCCGCGATCAAATCCGTGTTCAGCCAGTACGTCGGCTTCAAGGGTCGGGCCCGCCGGTCTGAGTACTGGTGGTTCGCCCTGTTCAGCACCCTGGTCAGCATTGTCGCTGCCATCCTGGACAACGCGCTGGGATTGACCTTTGGGGAGTCCTCGTCGACCGGGTTCGTCGGCCTCATCGTCTACCTGGTGCTTCTGCTGCCGGCGTTGGCGGTCGCGGTGCGACGCCTGCACGACACCGACCGGACGGGGTGGTGGGTGCTGATCGGCCTGGTGCCGATCGTGGGCGGCATCGTCCTGCTCGTGTTCTTGGTCTTGGACGGCACGCCCGGCGCGAACCGTTTCGGCGCCAGCCCCAAGGACTGACCGCTGTCCGCGCGCATCGCGCGTGACCATCCCGAATACCTACGTCAAGCCGTAACTCGGACGAAGGCACGTTAGGCGGGTGCTAGCCGTTCCCGGCTACTCCGGCTGGCTCGCCGGCGGGGGCATCGACGCGGGCAGGGCCGGTGTAGCTGGCCGGCGCTGCACGTCGATGACCCCTACCGCGCAGCGCAGTACCCCGCGATGCGCGACGGCCGAGCTTCCGCAGCGGATCAGGGGACGATCACCACGCCGCCGCGCACGCCGCCCTGGGCCAGCCGCTCGTGGGCGGCTGCCGCGTCGGCGAAGGGGTACACGTCAGCGACCCGGAGCGGGATGTCGCCGGTGGTGACGAGTTTGACCAATTCGCCCAGCCGGGATCCGTCCGGTAGCACCTCCAGCGCGAAGGTCCGGATTCCCCGCACCGGCTCCGGGCGTAGCGGGGGTGACGCGGCCACGTAGCCACCGCCGTCCCGGACGAGGTCCAGCAGCGAGGTGCCGATCACCGCCAGGTCGATGACCGCGTCGAACGTCCCCGTCGGATCGTCGGCGCGCGACAGGAACGCCGCGCCCAGCGACTCGACGAACTCGCGGTCGTCGGCCCCGGCTAGTCCCGTGGCGTGCAGACCGGTTGCCCGGGCCAGCGCCAGAACGAACCCGCCGACCTGCCCGGCGGCGCCGGTGACGAGCACGGCCGAACCCGCCGGGAGCGCGAGCAGGTCGAGGGCCTGGGCGGCGGCGAGGCCATTGGTCGGCAGGGTCGCCGCCTCGGTGGCGGGGACGCCGGTGGGAGCGGAGGTCAGCCAGGCGGCGTCGAGGACCACGTACTCGGCGTGGGCGCCGACAGTGGTTTGTAGCCACGGCGAGAAGCCGATGACCTCGTCGCCGATCGTGAACTCCTCGACCGACGGGCCGACCGCGTCGACGCTGCCGGCAACGTCCCAGCCGGGCGTGTAGGGCAGACCGGTCGGCAACGGGGCCGGGAACCGACCGGAGCGGACCATCAGATCGACCGGATGGACAACTGACGCCGCCACCCGCACCCGGACCTGCCCCGGCCCGGGCTCGGGCACCGGCACGTCGGCCACGTGCAGGACCTCCGGCCCTCCGAACTGTGCATAGCTGACTGCGCGCATCGCCGTCTCCTTCGTGGGACTTCGTGATCACCACGACCGTACGAATCATCGGCACTATGAGAAAGTAGGTACCGTAAAGTGCCTAGGGCACCAAAGGAGCGAAGATGGCGACGACGACCGCGGCTCAACGCCGTGAACAGGCCAAACGCGACTACGACGCGTTCCTGGAACAGTGCCCGACCCGCGAGCTGCTGAGCAGGCTCACCGACAAGTGGGTTGCCCTGGTGATCCCAGCGCTCGTCGACGGCCCGCAGCGGCACGGCGAGCTTGCCCACCGCATCGCCGGCGTCAGCCAGAAGATGCTCACCCAGACCCTGCGGACGCTGGAGCGCGACGGCCTGGTCACCCGCACGGTCACCGCCTCGGTACCGGTCCGCGTCGACTACGAGCTCACTCCGCTCGGCCATGAACTGTTCCCGGTCATGATCGCGATCAAAGACTGGGCGGAGACACACATGGACCGCGTCTTCGAAGCCCGGACCCAATTCGACGCCCGACCCTGAAGGCGTACGACGCCGACCGCACAGACCGCGCGGCGTATCGCTGGCTCAGCGCGCCGCGTTCAGGTAGCGCAGCACGGCGAGCACTCGCCGGTGGTCGGTTCGCGCCTGGGGTAGGTCCAGCTTGGTGAAGATGGCTGTCACGTGCTTCTCCACACTGCGAGCGGCGAGGTGGAGCGATTCGCAGATGGCAGCGTTGGAGCGGCCCTCGGCCAACATCCCCAGGACCTCCCGTTCCCGCTCGCTGAGGCGGGCGACGCCCGCGTCCACCGCCGGTGCCGCCAGCAACTGCCGCACCACCTCCGGGTCCAGTGCTGTTCCGCCGGCGGCCACTCTGCGCAGCGCGTCGACGAAGTCGTCGGTGCTGACAATGCGGTCCTTCAACAGGTACCCGACCCGGCCGGGGTGCTCGGCGATCAGTTGCCGCGCGTACCGGGTCTCCACCCACTGCGAGAAGACCAGCACTCCGATGTCCGGGTGCGCCGCCCGGATCGCCAGTGCCGCCCGCAGACCTTCGTCGGTGAAGGTCGGTGGCATCCGCACGTCGACCACCGCCACCTCCGGCCGGTGCTCGCCGACCGCCGCCCGCAGGTCGTCACCGTTGTCCACAGTCGACACGACGGTGAATCCGTGATCGGTCAGTAGCAACCTGATCCCGTCGCGCAGTAACGGGTTGTCCTCGGCGATCACTACTCGCATGGCAACTCCACGGTGATGGTCGTCGGCCCACCCGGCGGGCTGTCCACCCACAGAGCGCCGTCGAGCGACTCGGCCCGCCGGACCAGCCCGGCCAGACCCGTACCCCTGCTCCCCGGCCTCGCCCCGCCGCGTCCGTCGTCGGTGACGGTCAGGCGCAGCGCGCCACCCTGCGCGCGAAGGTCCAGCCGAATCCGGCCGGCCCTGGCGTGTTTCGCCACGTTGGTGAGCAGTTCGGCGGCGCTGAAGTAGAGCGCCGACTCCAGGTCGGGCGGTGGCCGCTGGGGCAGGTCCACCTGCACGTCGACGGGTACCGCGCTGCGCGCGGCCAGGGTCTCGATCGCGGTGCTCAAGCCGGCGTCCAGCGCGGGTGGGTGAATGCCCCGCACGATGTCCCGCAGCTCGGTCAGCGCCTCCACCACCGCGCCCCGGGCCTGCGCCACCATCGTCCGCAGCTCCGGCTCGTCGGCTCGCCGTTCGATGCGCGACAGCGCCACGCCCAGCGCGACCAGCCGGGCCTGCGTACCGTCGTGCAGGTCCCGCTCCACGCGCCGCAACAGCGCCGCCGCGTCCGCGCGCAGCGCGGCCCTGCTGGCCTCCAACGCCGCTATCCGGGCCCGCTCCGGGCCCGGCTCCAGCAGCGCCCCCACCAACCGCCGGTCCAGCCACACGATGAGCCGGAAGTACCACGGAAACACCAGCAGCGCGGCCAACCCCTGCGCGGCCAAACCCCAGGGACCGCCCCACGGCGGATCCTGGGGAAACCGGTGCGTCCACACGGGATAGGTGATCCCGAGCAGCCCTCCGGCGATGAGGACCCCGCCCAGGTAGGCAGCCGCGGCCATCAGCGGCAGCCGGGCGAAGCAGTACGCGAGGGCCTTCCAAGCGCTGGCGTCAGTCAGCACCGCGCCGGCCCAGCGCACCGGACCCGGCCCGCGCCGGCGCAGGGGCGGCGGGTTCGGCCAACTCCAGCCGAGGAACAGTCGGGCCGGCCCCCGGAAGTACCGGACGGTCAGCCGGGCCAGCAGCAGCACACCGGTCAGCAGCGGCAGCCCGATCGTCAGCAGCGACAGCACCGAGAACACCAGCCCCAGCAGCGCCATCGCGAACGTCGGCACGGCCAGTACGGTGCCGGTGACCGTGTATCCGACCTCGCTCCAGGTGCGGGCGGCCACCGGCGCGCGCAGGACTCTGCTGGCGACCGATCTCACGGGTCCACCGCCAGCGACTCCACCGGCGGGCGGCGCATCGCGACCAGCGCCGGCACCACGGTGCCCAGCAGGACCAGGCCGATCACCGTGGCCAGGCCGCCGATCAGCTGCCCGGTGGGCAGGTACGGCATCCACGTACCCAGCATGCCGTGCAGCATCGGCACCACGGTGACCATCGCGACCACCGTACCCACCGCCAACGCGGTCCCGGTCACCATCAGGGCTTCGCAGACGACCACGGCCAGCGCCCGCGTCCTGCTCGCGCCGACCAGCCGGGTCACCGCAAGCTCCCGACGTCGGGCCAGCAGCACGGTCACCAGCGTGTTCACCGCCGCGACCGCCGCGAAGGCCACGTAGACGGCGGTCCCGGAGTACTCCGTCCACACCTGCGCCGGTGGGTCGGGCACGGCGCGCACGTGTACGGACGTGGTGTGCGTGACCACCTTCACCGTGGCGAACGCGATCGCGAGGACCAGCGGTACCAAAGCGCCGGACAGCGCCTTGGATCGCACCGCGAGGTTGTCCGCGGCCAGCGCCCCGGTCCCTCCGAACAGTCGCGCCAGCGGGGCGGCCAGCCGCAGCAGGACCGGACCGAGGAAACCGGCCCCCACGCACATCGCCAGCATCGTGAAGAAGCTCGCGTCGCCGGCCTTCGCCGGGTCGCCGTTCGCGATGCGGAGCGACAGCACCACGCCGCCAGCCACGAGCACCACCCCGATCGCGGTACGCACAACGCTGACCCGGCGTCGCGGAACCGCCGTCTCGGTCAGCGCGGCGGCGGGGCGTACTCGCGCCGGGCGTACTGCGGCGACCAGCGCGCCGACCAGCGACGCCCCGACGGTGATGCCCAACGCGGCGGGCAGTGCCGCGGCCGAAGGGTGGAACGTCACGCCGGGTGGGATTGCCCCGTGCCCGGTGAGCCCCGCCAACCAGGCGCGGGCGAGCAGGGCACCGAGCGGCACCCCGAGCACGGCCGCCGGCACCGCCACCGCGGCGGCCTGGGCCGCCACCGCGCGGCGTACCTGCCCGGGAGTGGCACCGACCGCCCGCACCAGCGCGATGTCCCGGCCCTGCCGGGCGATCGACGACGTCATGGTCAACCCAACGATCAACGCGGTCAGGTACACCGACACCACCACGAACAGCACGGCCATCTCGGGGATCCCGCTCTCGGTCAGCGCCTGCCGGGCGGCCGGGTCCAACCGCGCGCCGGACATCGAGGAGTTCGCGCCGAGCGCTCCGGACACCAGCGCGGCGGCCAGGCACTGCGTGACGAACGGTCCAGCGAAGGCCCACGGCTGCTTGCGCAGCGCCTGCCTGGTCAGCCCCGCGTTCACCGGGCCACCGCCGGGTCCTGCACGGTGGCGCGCAGCCGCGCCGCGATGCTCGTCGAATCGGGCGTCGGGCCGTCCGCCACCACCTCGCCCTCGCGCAGCAGGATGAGCCGGTCGCTCCAGGCCGCTGCCATCGGGTCGTGGGTGACCATCACCACCGTCACCCCGGCCCGGTCCACCCCGCCGCGAAACAGCTGCATCACCTGCCCACCGGTAGCCGGATCCAACGCCCCGGTCGGCTCGTCCGCGAACACCACGGCGGGACGGCCAGCCAGCGCACGGGCAATGGCGACCCGCTGGCGCTGGCCACCGGACAACTCGCCGACCGACCGACCAGCCAGCCCGGACAGCCCAACCTCGGCCAGCACCTCGTCGAGCGGGCGCGGGCGCGGACCACCCAGCCGACGGGGCAGCAGCACGTTCTGCCGCACCGTCAGTTCCGACAGCAGGTTGTAGGACTGGAAGACGAAACCCACCCGGTCGCGGCGCAGCCGGGTCAGCGCACCCTCGCGCATCCGCGTGACGTCCCGGCCGACCAACCGGACCCGGCCCGACGTCGGCCGGTCCAGCCCGGCCGCGCACTGCAGCAGCGTGCTCTTGCCCGACCCGGTCGCGCCCATCACCGCCACAAACGTGCCGGCCGACACCCCGAGTGAGACGCCGCGAAGAGCGGCGATGGGCCGGCGGCGCGAGCCGTAGGTGCGGGTCACCCCGTCTAGTTCCACAACGTTGTCCATGCGGTCCAGCCTCGGCGCCGGCGGCGACAGGGACATCAGGGCGGCCCGAACGGTACGAGGTGCGGTTATCCGTACCGGCCCCTGTCGTACCGACCCGGTGGCCGCGCCACGCACCGCGGAGTCCATTGGCAGTTGCTTCCGGCCAACGCGACCTTGAGGTTGAGCCGTCGGCAGCAGGACTTCCCGGGTTAGGATCGGCCCGGTTCCTGACCTTGGGAGTTGCCGATGCGCGCCACCCACTGGCTCCGGTCACCCTTCATCCGTAGACGTCTGTTCATCGCGGCCGTGCTGATCGGCTGTTTCGTCTGGGCGATGGTCATCGTTGGACTGTCGTTCGCGATGGTGGAGCGCGGCGGCGGACAGTGGTGGGTGATCCCATTCTTCGGCGCGTTCGTGTTGGCGATCGCGGTGCTGGCCGTCCGCTGGGTCCCCACAGCCCCGTCAAGGGCCGACCCGGCACCGGCAAGTCTGCCCGCACCCGTCGCCGCTCAGGGACCGTCGCCTGTCGCGGTGCAGCGCAGGCCCGCCGAGCCGCTCAGCTCGCGCGAACTGGAGGTGCTGCACCAGTTGGCGACCGGCCGCAGCAACGCGGAGATCGCCAAGGTGCTCTTCGTCGCGCCCGGCACGGTCAAGGCGCACCTCAACCACATCTTCCGCAAGCTCGAGGCGGCGAGCCGTCTGCAGGCCGTTGCGCACGCCCGCGAGGCCGGTCTGCTCGAATAAACCCGGTTTAAACCACCGGTAGACCGATCGGCAGATGCCGTGTCCGGCTGTCCTTCCTAGCGTCCCGGTGCATGAAGCAGCGTATTGATCACCTCCCGCCGTTCGCACTCGTTGCGGTATTCACGATCGTGGTGCAAGGGCTGTCCCTGATGGAGTTCCTTCCACTGCCGACCGCCCTGCTGATCGGAGCCGGATGGGCGGTCTTGATCGGGCTCGTCGCACGCTGGATCCGCCGCAGGCGGACGCTGAGCGCCTGGGTAGAGGACGGCCTTGTGGCACTGGGCTGTGTAACCATGGCGCTGTTCGCGTTCGGCGGCGCCATCGGGCTGCTGATGCTGGGCACTGCGCTGAGCAGCTCCTCGATCACCGGGGAGACGATGGTGACGATGTTCCTACCCAGCATTCCGATCGCGATCGCGGCGAACGTCCCGACCGAACTCGTCATCCTCCCGGGTTTGTTGGTCCTCGGGTGGCGTCCCGGTACCCGTCGGGTCCTCTTCATCGGCGCAGCCGTTCTGTATTTCGTCCACCGGGTCTGGACCTACCTCGTGTTCGCCCCCGACCGCCTGGACTTCGCCGCGGCGGAGCGGTCCACAGCGGTGTTGACCGCAGCGGAGAAGGATCAGTTCTCCTCGGCGCTGCACATCGACGACCCTCGGTGGGTGCTCAACCTGTTGATTTTCGCGGTCTTCCTGCTGTCGGCGTTCTTCTCCCGCGTACGGGAGGTCAGCGGGTCCTGCACTGCCGCGATGCGCAGTAACCCGCGCTGATCAGGTAGCCGACCGGGGCCCGTGGGCGAGTTCGGCGGCACCCCTCGCGTTCCGCGTCCAGCACGGGCTGGCCGATCGCCGCGTCCGCTTCTGGACGAGTGATTCCCAACCCTGACTCGGGCTGTCGCCGGCGGCCGGAGGTGACCGTCGGTCACCTCCGTGCGGGGACGGATGCGGTAGTGAGCGGTATACCTCTGAGTCATATTCATACCTCTGAGGTATACCGCTCACGAGCACATCGAGATGGCGGACAGCCACAGCGGATAGCGAGCGCCCTTCGCTGCGTCCGCAGCCCGTTCTGAATGAGGACCTGCCCAGCCCCCGGTGGGTGTGGCGGAAACGACATCCGTGCGGCGGCATTACGCAAAGAACGGGGCGCCGTCGTGGCCAGTCGCCTCGATACGATACGGCGGTGAACATCGACATGCTTCGCCGTCAGCCGCTGGACCGTTTCGCCGAACTACCGTGGGCCCTCTGGTTTGGCTTCAACGTCCTGCTCTACCTCGGTGTGTGGCTGGCGGGACTTGTCGTTTATGCCCTGACAGATACGGTCCCGGGCGTGGGGCTCGCCGAAAACCTGCTATTGCTGGTCATCGGGATCATGTTCCTCTTCCCACTGTGGGCGCTCCTGAGCGTCGCCGGCACCGTGTGCCTGGGAGTGCTGCGTCTGCTGTCCGACGTGCGCTGGTACTGGTTCAGGCTCTGCGCGATCCTGCTCTTCGCCGTGCCGTTTCCGCTGTTCGTCTTCAGCACCTATGGTCTGCGGATGGCTCTGCCCGTGGCAGGTGCCCAACTGGTGACGGCACTGCTCATTGTTCAGCCCCGGAAAAAGTCAGACGGCTCGGCAAACCGGAATCCCGCCATGGCGGACCATCGCTGACAGCGGATCGGGCCGGCGCAGCCAGACGCGCCGTTTTGTGCCACTGGGGTGCCGAAATCACCTGTCGAATTCCGCTCACAACAAATGGGTACGGAGAAAGTCGAGTTCCAGGGGGAGCAGTCGCTCGGCGGTGCCGTTCGCGGCCATGTGGGTGGCTCCGGTCAGCGGCAGGACGGCGTGCGGGCGGCCGGTGCTCAGCAAAGCCGCGGAGAGCCGGAGCGTGTGCGCGGCCACCACGTTGTCGTCGGCCAGGCCGTGCACCAGCAGCAACGGGCGGGCCTGGTCCGGGCCGGTGACCGGCTCGGCGGCCAACTCGACAAGTGAGTGGTGCGCGTAGATGTCCATGCCGTCCTCGGGCAACCCCAGATAACGCTCGGTGTACGCGGTGTCGTACAGCGTCCAGTCGGTCACCGGCGCGCCCGCGATCCCGCACCGGAACAGCTCCGGGTGGCGCAGCACCGCCAACCCGGCCAGCCACCCGCCGAACGACCAGCCGCGCACCCCCACCCGTCCCATGTCCAGGTCGGGGTGCTTCCCGGCGAGCGCGGTCAGGGCGTCGATCTGGTCGGTCACTGTCACGTCGGCCATCCGCCGGTGGATCGCCTTCTCGAATGACGGGGCCACTCCCGGCGTACCCCGGTTGTCGATGGTGACCACCGCGAACCCGGCATCGGCCCACCACTGCCGTTCCAACCAGGCCGCCCGTGCCGCCACGACCTCCTGGTGCCCCGGCCCGCCGTAGATGTCCAGCAGCACCGGCAGCCGCCGGCCCGTCACGTGGTTGTCCGGGTAGAGCACCGCCGCCGGCAGCCGTCGATCGGTCACCCGTTCCAGCAACGGCAGCGGAGAATACGGAGGGGTGGCGGCCAGCGACCGCAACCCGGCGACCTCCTGGTCGCCGCGTCGCACCGTCCACCGCACCCCGGCGTGGTCCAGTGACGCGACCCCGACGGCCAGCACGTCGCCGCCCACGGCGGCGGTGTGCCAACCCGAGTCGCTGGTGATCCGGCGCGCGTCCACCCCACCCCCGATGGTGGTGCGGACCCGGAACAGGTGCCGCTCGCTCGGCTCACCGTCGCTGGCCTCGACCAGCAGGTCGGCCGGGCCGGAAATGGCCGGCAGCCGACCCACGACCCGCCGCACGTACAGCGACGGCGGAGTGAGCAGGGTGCCGTCCGCGAACAGGCACCGCGCGTCGTACCCGTCGTGTGCCAACTCCCCGCCGACGAGCACCCGGCCGTCCGGCAGGTGCGCCGGGGTGCCGGTGATCGGCTCGACCCAGCGCGGATCGGCCAGCTCCGCGTGCACCTGGGTCTCACCCGTCCGGGGGTCCACGGCGAGCACCAGCCCGTGCTGCTGTGAGCGGCGCAACACGGTGATCAGTGGGCTGCCCTCGACCCAGCTGACAGCGGTCAGGTACGGGTAGGTTTCCCGGTCCCAGTGCACGTCGACCCAGCCGTCGTCGAGGTCCAGCAGGTGCAGGCTGACCTCCGCGTTCGGCCCACCGGCCCGGGGGTACGCCACGGCGGTCGGCGGGCTGGCCGGCTCGGCCGGGTCGTGCAGGTGCCAGCGGTCCAGGCGGGACTCGTCGACCCGGGCGGCGAGTACCGAGCGACCGTCCGGTGCCCACCAGTAGCCCCGGAACCGGCCGAACTCCTCCGCCGCGATGTGCTCGGCCAGCCCCCAGCTCACCCCGGCGTTCTCGCCGGCCAGCAGGGTGTCGGCGCCGTCTGCCTCGATCACCCGCAGCTCACCCCGGCGCACACCCTCGCCCGCGTCGGTCACGTACGCCAACCGCTGCCCGGTCGGGTCCGGACGGGGGTCCAGCACCGGGCCGACGGTGGCCACCTCCACCACGTCGCCGTGCACCAGATCGGCCCGGAACAACCGCCCGGCCAGCGCGAACACCGCAACCCGCCCGGCGGCGTCCAGCGCGTACGAGCCGATGCCGGCGGCGCTGAGCCGTAACCGCTCACGCAGCGCGCGTTCGCCGGGGGAGAGCGACCGCACGTCCCCGCCCTCGCCCAGCAGGGTCGTCGGGTCGGCGACCAGGCGCTCCTCGGCGGTGGCCACGTCCAGCAGCCAGAGCGCGTCCGCCGGATCCTCCGGCCCGGCCGAGCGCAGGAAGATCACCCGGGAGCCGTCGTCAGCCACGGAGACAGCGCGCGGCGCGCCGTGGCTGAACCGGCGGGTGCGGGCGGCCAGCTCCGGAAAGTCCACAGACCAAATCGTAGAGCGGTACCGGAGGTGATGTGGCCGACCTGGGCGGACGCGTCAGCGCCGGTGGGACCTGACCGCCGGTTAGAGTGACCGTCGTGACGATGCTGCCCGACCGCCGCCTGCTGCTGGTCCACGCGCACCCCGACGACGAGTCGATCGGCACCGGCTCGACGATGGCCCGTTACGCCGCCAACGGCGCCCACGTCACGCTGGTGACCTGCACCCTCGGTGAGGAAGG
Organism: Micromonospora sp. NPDC005215; assembly: GCF_040607915.1. NCBI lineage: Bacteria > Bacillati > Actinomycetota > Actinomycetes > Micromonosporales > Micromonosporaceae > Micromonospora > Micromonospora sp. NPDC005215. The sequence continues at coordinate 75,380 of NZ_JBEXHQ010000024.1, forward strand.
CGAGATTCACGTGCCGGCGCTGGCCCAGCTCGCCGCCGCCGAGGCCGACCAGCTCGGCGGGTACCGGATCGCCGAGCTGGCCGCCGCGTGCGCCGCGCTCGGCGTCGACGACCACCGCTTTCTGGGCGGGGCCGGCCGCTACCGCGACTCGGGGATGATGGGGCTCGCCACAAACGAACACCCCCGCGCCTTCTGGCAGGCCGACCTCGACGAGGCCGCCGGGCACCTGGTGGAGATCATGCGGGAGGTACGCCCGCAGGTGCTTGTCACGTACGACCCGAACGGCTTCTACGGCCACCCCGACCACATCCAGGCTCACCGGGTCGCGATGCGCGCTGTCGAGCTGGCCGCCGCCGAGGGCTGCGCCCCGCTGAAGGTCTACTGGACCGCCATGCCGCTCAGCGTCCTGGAAGCCGGCATGGCGCACTTCGCCGAGTCCTCCGACAACCCGTTCGGCGGCATCGCCGACATCGCCGACCTACCCTTCGGCACCCCGGATGCCCAGATCGCCGCCCGGATCGACGGCACCGACCAGCACCCGGCCAAGGAGGCCGCGATGCGCGCGCACGCCACCCAGATCCCGGCCACCTCCTGGCTCTACTCGATCGCCGGCAACTTCGGCGGTGAGTTCATGGGCGTGGAGTTCTTCACCCTCGCGGTCGGCGAGAAGGGTCCGGGCTTCGGGCCGTACGGCTGGGAGGACGACCTCTTCGCCGGGCTCCCCGAGGAAACCGCCTCGGACCGGTCGCCGGTCGCGGCGGCGGGTCTTCGGTGACCCTGCCGGCGTCGATGACGGTTCTGGACGAGCAGGATGCCCCGCCCCCGGCGGGGCCACCGCCGCGACTGCTCGACCTGGGCCTGCGGCTGGCCGGCGCGATCGTCGTGGTGGTCGCCGCAGTGCTGAGCGGGGTGCTGGAGTTGCTGCTCGCCACGGTCCGCGTCGGCGGGCAGTTGATCGGTGTGTCGGCACTCCTCGCCGTCGGTGCCAACATCGTGCTGAGCTGGTTCGCGTACGAGGCGGTCGGCCGCAGGTGGGCGGTGGTGCTGCCGGCGGTGCCATGGTTCGCGCTGATGGCGGTGGCCGCCATCCGGACCAGCGAGGGTGACCTGTTGCTGGCCGGCGACAACTGGGTCGGTCTGGCCATGATCGTGGCCGGCGCGATGACCTTCGCGGTGATGGGCTTCCGGCAGATCCTCGCTCCGCCGTCCACGCTCGGGCTGATGACGCCACCCAGGTAGGGGTGGTAGATATTCCAGCCAGGGATGTGAGCCCGCGACGGGGCGTACGGCAGGAGGTCCGGCGATGGACAGACGGTGGCGTGACATCGGGGTGCTCGTGGCAGCACTGTTCGCGGTCAACGTGGTGGCTCGGCTGATCATCCGGTTCGGTTTCGAGGATGACGACACGACCGCCGACCGGGTGTCGTTGGCGATGTTCGCGGTGATCGGGCTGATCCTGGCCGTTGTCGCCTTCCGTTGGGGTCGTCGCCGGCCGTTGGCGGAGTGGGCGGCCGACATGGCCCTCGTGGTGCTGGCGGCGATGGTGTTGACCGTGTTGGTCGGGCCGCTGCTGATCGGCCACAACCCGTTCGCTGGCGGCGCGCCGACGTTCTTCGCCCAGCTCTGGCTGTACCTGCTCGCCGCAGGCGCCGGGGTGCTGATCGGCTACCTGGTGCTCACCGCGCTGGGGCGTGACTACCGCTCGTGGCAGCTCAAGCGGTACGCCGAGGTCAAGGCCGCCAAGCCCCGCCGCGTCGTCCGCCGCTGACCCGACGCCGGGTCAGTGCGGGGCGACCCGGGTCAGGTAGGTGTGGTGCGTGGCGAAGCCGAATCGCCGGTAGAGCGCGACCGCCGCCGTGTTGTGCTGCTCGACCTGGAGGAACGCGTGTGTCGCGCCGGCGGACACGCCCCAGGCGGCCAGCTCGTCGATCACCCGGCCGGCCAGCCCCTGACGGCGGGCCACCGGCAACACCTCGATCAGGCTGAGGCCCAGCCAGCGCCCCTGGCCGGTCACCGTGCCTCGGCCGACCGCCACCAGCGCGCCGTCGACGTACACGTGCGCGAAGCGAACCTGGCCCACGGCGGTGAGCACGTGCCGGGCGGCGTCCGGCAGGCCCCCCTTGCGGCCGGCGGCGACGGCCAGCCACTCCGCGCTCGGCGCTGTGGACAGGTCGACGACCGCGCTGCCCCACCGACCAGCCGGCCCGACGGCGATGCCGGGCGGACGCAGCGGGAGCGGCGCGGTCTGCACCAGGACCGGCGGTCGGGCGGCCCAACCGCGGGCGTCCAACTCGGCACCGACCGGGGCGGCGAGTGGCAGCGGCGTGTTGATGATCGGTGGCTGGCCCTGTTCGGCGTACCAGCGTTCGACAGCGTCCACGGCGGCGGGCAGCGGTCGGTCGGGGTCGCCGATCGGCAGCGCCGAGTTGGCCCGCCCGCTCCAGCCGTCCGCGGAGCGGAGCAGCCAGTCGCCGAGCTGCCCCCGCGTTGGTGCCGGCCAGGCCTCGTCGGCGGCCCGCTCCAGCGCCACGACTGCCGCGGCGGTTGGCCGGCGGGTGGGTGGCACCCGCTTGGCGCGGTGGACCTGCGCCACCGGGACGCGCAGTTGCCCCTGCGCGGTGGAGAGCGTGAGATGAGTCTCGCTCAGCTCGACCAGCTCGCCGAGGGCGTCGGAGAAGAGCGGGCGGCCCTCGCGAATCCCCACAATCCGGCGGACTACGATTCGGTGTCCCACATCCTGCTGTCGGAGCACGATCGACCCCCTCCCCGGCGAGATACTAGGCTCTTACCGTCGCGGGTGATCGCGGCGTGTCTTGCGGAGGAGAAGACCGGTGACCTACATCATCGCCGAGCCGTGCGTGGATGTGCTCGACAAGGCATGCATCGAGGAATGCCCGGTCGACTGCATTTACGAGGGCAATCGGATGCTCTACATCCACCCCGACGAGTGCGTCGACTGTGGTGCCTGTGAGCCTGTCTGCCCGGTGGAGGCGATCTTCTACGAGGACGACGTCCCGGAGCAGTGGAAGGACTACACCGGCGCCAACTACGAGTTCTTCGAGGAGCTGGGCTCGCCCGGTGGTGCCTCGAAGGTCGGCAAGGTGGAGAAGGACGCCACCTTCGTCGCCGCGCAGCCGCCGCGCGGCGAGGACCACTGAACCGGCCCGCGCCGGTCTCGTCGCGGCTGCCCGAGTTCACCTGGGACACCCTGGATGCCGCGGCCACCCTGGCCGCGGCGCATCCGGATGGCCTGATCAACCTCTCCATGGGTACGCCGGTCGACCCGGTGCCCGAGGTGATCCGCCGGGCGTTGGCTGACGCGTCCGATGCTCCCGGTTACCCGCTGACCGCCGGCACCCCGGCGTTGCGGGCCGCGATCGCGGCGTGGGTGTCCCGGGCCTGTGGCGCCGGGGTCGATGGTCTCGGCGTGCTGCCGACCATCGGCTCGAAGGAGTTGGTCGCCTGGCTGCCGACCCTGCTCGGCATCGGCCCTGGTGACGTGGTGGTGGTGCCGTCGATCGCGTACCCCACCTACGAGGACGGCGCCCGGTTGGCCGGCGCGACAGTCGTCCGCACCGATTCGCTCACCTCGGTCGGGCCGACCTCGCGGGTCCGCCTGGTCTGGGTCAACTCGCCCGGCAACCCGACCGGCCGGGTGCTGCCCCCTGCGCACCTGCGCAAGGTGGTCGACTGGGCTCGGGAACGCGGTGCCGTGGTCGCCAGCGACGAGTGCTATCTGCCACTCGGCTGGTCGGCCGAGCCGGTTTCGGTGCTGTCGCCGCAGGTCAGCGGCGGCAGCTATGCGGGGATTCTCGCCGTGCACTCGCTGTCCAAGCGATCCAATCTCGCCGGCTACCGGGCCGGTTTCGTCGCCGGCGACCCGGCGCTCGTCGCCGAGCTGCTGAAGGTGCGCAAGCACGCGGGCATGATCGTGCCCGCGCCGGTGCAGGCGGCCATGGTGGCGGCCCTGGAGGACGAGCGACACGCCGAGGAGCAACGGGAGCGCTACCGCGCCCGGCGGGAGGTGCTGGCCGCCGCGTTCACCGGTGCCGGGTTCACCGTCGAGCACTCCGAGGCGGGCCTCTACCTGTGGCTGACCCGCGGTGAAGACTGCTGGCAGACCGTCGACTGGCTGGCGCGGCGCGGCATCCTGGTCGCTGCCGGCGTCTTCTACGGTCCCGGCGGCCAGCAGCACGTACGGGCGGCGCTGACCGAGTCCGACGAGCACATCGCCGGCGTCGCGGCCCGCCTCGTCCAGAACTGACAGCACCTCCGGGCGGTCGAGCCGGACGATATCCTCGGCCCGACCTGGTCGGGGCCGTGTCGGCTCCACACCCCAGCAGGATCGTCGAGGTGTGCGGATGGTGGACAGGCCCGGTGTGCGGGCGGCGGTGGTCGGTACCGGCCTGATCGGTGGTTCGGTGTTGCTCCGACTGCACGCCGCAGGCATCGACGTGACCGGGTGGGATCCGGACGAGAGCACCCGGCGGGAGGCCCGCCGGGTGGGCGTACCCGCTCCGGACCGGCTGGTCGAGGCGGTGGCCGACCGGGACGTGGTCTTCCTCTGCGGGCCGCTGCCCACCCTGCCGGCGACCCTGGTCGAGGTGGCCGCGATGACCGGTGAGCGTTGTGTGCTGACCGACGTGGGTAGTACCAAGGAGGAGGTGGCGGCGTTCGCCGCCACGCACGGGCTGACGCACCGGTTCGTGCCCGGCCACCCGATGGCCGGCACCGACCGGGCGGGCTTGACGGCGGCGGGGCCGGAGCTGCTCGTCGGCGCCGCCTGGGTGCTCTGTCCCGCGGCTGGGCCGGCCACGACCGCGTTCCGCTGGCTGGCTGAGCTGCTGGTGGATCTCTTCGGGGCCCGGGTGGTGCCGATGTCCGCGGCGGAGCACGACTCGGCCGCCGCGCTCGCCTCACACGTGCCGCACCTGCTGGCCGGCGCGCTGGCCGGTGCGGTGCAGCGCGCACCGCTGCGCGACGCGATACTCGCGCTCGCCGCCGGCAGTTTCTCCGATGGCACCCGGGTCGCCGGCACCCCCGCCGGTCGGACCGCCAACATGCTGCTCGGCAACCGGGACCGGGTGCTGCGCGAGCTGGCCGAGGTCACCGCGTTCCTGGACGACCTGACCGCCGCGCTGCGCGCGAACGACGCACCGGCGCTCACGGCACGGTACGACGAGGCACGTGCCGCCCGCGAGGCGCTGCGCGAACGGCGGTTCGACGCGTACGACAGGCAGTTCCCGACCGGTGGTGACCACACCGCGGAGGTGTCCTGGCTGCGTGAGCTGGGGGTGGCCGGCGGTCACCTGACGGGTCTCCACGTCGGCGTCGACAACGTCTCGTACGAGGCGCGGCGGCCCGCGGCTGACTAGGCTGAGGGGCATGGCGGCGGACAGTCCGGTGGTGCAGGTGCGCGGCGAGGCGTACCGGGAGGTGCCGCCCGAGCTGGCCCGGTTCGCGGTCACCGCGACAGCGCGGGACCGGGATCGGGAGACCACCCTGACCCGGCTGGCCGAGCGTGCCGCTGCCATCCGGGTGCTGCTGGACGCCTCTGGGCCAGCGGTGGCACGCCGGGAGACCGGCGATCTGCGGGTGCGACCGGAGACCCGTCGCTCGGGTGAGCGGGTGGTCGCCTGGCACGGCAGCGTGACCACCACTGTCACCGTCACCGACTTCACCGCCCTCGGCGAGTTGATGCTCCGGTTGGCCGACCAGGATCAGGTCGAGGTGGCCGGGCCCTGGTGGGAGCTTCGCCCGGACAGCCCCGCGCACCGCGAGGCCCGACACGCCGCGATTCGCGACGCGCTGGTACGGGCCCGCGAGTACGCCGAGGCGCTGGGTGCCCAGGTCACCTCGTTGCTTGAGCTGGCCGACGCCGGGCCGGCTGATCGACCGATGTTCGCCCGCGCGGCGTTCGCCGGGGCTGGCGGCGCGGGTGGTGGTCCGCCGGAGCTTGAGCTGGACCCGCAGCCGCAGTCCGTCCAGGCGGCCGTGCAGGCGCGGTTCACGATCAGTGCGCCGGTCCTCGACTGATGCCTCCGGCTCGGGTGTTGTCGGTCGACGAGTTGGTGCAGCGCGCGCTGGCGCTGGCCGAGGCCGGCCCGCGACAACTGCTGGGCATCGTCGGCGCGCCGGGCGCGGGGAAGACCACGCTGGCCGAGCAGGTCGTGGCCGCCGTCGGGTCGGCCGCCAGGCTGGTGCCGATGGACGGCTTCCACCTGGCGCAGTCCCAGCTGGTCCGGTTGGGTCGCGCGGACCGCAAGGGCGCGGTGGACACCTTCGACGCCAACGGGTTCGTCTCGTTGCTGCGCCGGCTGCGTCGGCTGGAGCCCACCTCGGTGTACGCGCCGGAGTTCCGCCGGGAGTTGGAGGAGCCGGTGGCCGGGGCGATCGAGGTGCCGCCGTCGGTCCGGCTGGTGGTGACCGAGGGCAACTACCTGCTGCTGCCGGATTTTCCGTGGCAGGAGGTGCGGGCGCTGCTGCACGAGACGTGGTTTCTCGACCTGGACGCCGACCTGCGCCAGCGTCGGTTGACCGCCCGACACGAGGCGTTCGGGCGGTCGCCGGAGCAGGCACGCGAGTGGGCGCTGGGCAGTGACGAGGCAAACGCGGCCCTGATCACCCCGACCGCCGACCGAGCCGACCTGGTGGTCCGCCTGTCCGAGCCGCCGGCGGCCTGACCGGCCTGTCCGAGCCACCGGCGGCCTGACCGGCCGGGGCGGGGCCGGCGTGGTCCGCCGGTCCGAGCCGCTGGCGGCCTGACCGACCGGCCGGGGTTGGTGCGTTCAGTCCAGGTCGCGGATCGGCCGGGCGGGGTTGCCTACGGCGACCACGTTGGCGGGCAGGTCGCGGGTCACCACCGCGCCCGCGCCGACGACGGTGTTCGCGCCGATCGACACTCCGGCCAGCACGATCGCGCCGCCGCCGAGCCAGACGTTGTCGCCGATGGTGATCGGCCTGGCGGCCTCCCACTTGTCGCGGCGCGGACCGGGCTCCACCGGGTGGGTCGGCGTGAGCAGTTGCACGTTCGGTCCGATCTGGACGTCCGCGCCGATGGTGATCGGCGCGGTGTCGAGGAAGACCGCGTGGTAGTTGACGAAGCTGCGCGGGCCGATCCGGATCTGCCAGCCGTAGTCGCAGTAGAGCGGCGGGCGGACCCAGGCGTCCTCGCCCAGGTCGCCGAGCAGCTCGCGCAGCGCCCCCAGCCGCGCCTGCGGATCCGCCGCGGCACTGGTGTTGAAGCGTTCCATCAGCCGGGCGGCCCGGTCCAGGTCAGCGATGAGTTCTGGGTCGTCGGCGAGGTAGGGCTCGCCGGCGAGCATCCGGTCCTTCATGGAGGTCACCCGGTCGATGATGCCTGCCGACCCCGTCGCAGGTTGGCAGGTTCGTCATATTTTCGACCCCTTCTTTGCATACCGAGTATGCAATACTGACGGCGGTCTATGCACGTCTCATGCCTGTACAACGCTCCACCAAGGAGGATCCGTTGCATCGACGCAGCAGAATGACCACCGCCGTCGCCGCCATCGCCGCCCTCGTACTGGGCACTCCGACGATCGCCGTGGCCAGCCCACCGACCACCGCCCCCGACGCCGCCCCGCGGACCGCGACCGGCGCCGCCACCGCGAAGACGGTCACCCTGCTCACCGGCGACCGGGTCACCGTCACCGCGTCCGGGTCCGCCGCCGTACGTCCCGGCCCCGACCGCGCTCAGCTGCGCTTCCTCACCACCCGCGACCGCGGTCAGCTGATCGTGCTGCCGGAGGACGCTCTGCCGCTGGTCCGCGCCGGTCGGGTCGACCGGCGACTGTTCGACGTGACCGGGCTGATCGCCGCCGGTTACGACGACGCCCGCCGGGACAACCTGCCGGTGCTGGTCACCGGCGACGCGGGCGCGCGACGGCGCGTCGCCGCGGCGCCCACCGGACTGACCGTCACCGCCGAGCTGCCGGCTGTCGGCGGCGTCGCCGCGACAGCGGACAAGAAGCGGGTCACGGAGGTCTGGGCAGCACTCACCGGCACCGGCGCCCGGGTCGGCACGGCGGGGGTTGCCGACCGGATCTGGCTCGACGGCCGCCGACACGTCACCCTCGATCACAGCGTGCCGCAGATCGGCGCGCCGGCCGCGCACCAGGCGGGGTTCACCGGCCAGGGCGTCCGGGTCGCGGTGCTGGACACCGGGATCGACGCCGGCCACCCCGACCTGACCGGGCGGCTCGCCGAGTCGCACAACTTCACCGAAGCCACCGACGCCGGTGACACCGTCGGCCACGGCACCCACGTCGCCTCGATCATCGCGGGCAGCGGTGCGGCCTCCGGCGGCAAATACCGGGGCGTCGCGCCGGACGCCACGCTGCTCAACGGCAAGGTCTGTGATGAACAGGGCTGCCTGGAATCCGCGATCCTGGCCGGCATGCAGTGGGCTGCCGTCGACAAGCACGCCGACGTGATCAACATGAGTCTGGGTGGTAGCGACACGCCTGACGTCGACCCGCTGGAGGCGGCGGTCGAGTCGTTGACCGCGCAGACCGGCGCGCTCTTCGTGATCTCCTCCGGCAACGACGGAAGCGACGGCTCGGTCAGTTCGCCGAGCACTGCGGAATCCGCGCTGTCGGTCGGCGCGGTGGACCGCGACGACGCCCTGGCCGACTTCTCCAGCCGCGGCCCCCGGGTCGGCGACGGTGGGCTGAAGCCGGACCTCACCGCCCCGGGGGTGGATATCGTGGCCGCCCGTGGTGACGGCACGCTGCTCGGCGACCCGGTGGGGGAGAAGTACGTAGCGCTCACCGGCACCTCGATGGCCGCGCCGCACGTCACCGGCGCGGTGGCGCTGCTCGCCCAGCAGCACAGCGGCTGGGCGGGGGCACAGCTCAAGGCCACCCTGATGGCCTCGGCGAAGCCACACCCGGAGCAGACCGCGTTCCAGCAGGGTGCCGGCCGGGTCGACGTGGCCAGGGCGATCACCCAGCGGGTCGTCAGCGACCCGGTCAGTGTCGCCTTCGGGCAACCGGCCTGGCCGCATGACGACGACGCCCCGATCGCCCGCACTGTCGACTGGCGCAACGACGGCCCGGATCCGATCACCCTGGACCTGACCCTCGACGTGACCGGACCCGACGGTCAGCCGGCACCGGCCGGCATGTTCACCCTCGCGGCCAGCCAGGTCACAGTGCCCGCCGGCGGCACCGCCGGCACCACTGCCACAGTGGACACCCGCCTCGGCACGGACGGCTACTGGACCGGACGGATCGTGGCCCGCTCCGGCACGGCCGTGGCGGTCACCCCGGTCGCGGTCCACCGGGAGGTGGAGAGCTACCAGCTCACCGTCCGGCACCTCGACGCCACCGGCGCGGCCGCCGAGGGATACTTCACCTCGCTGGTGCGGCTGGACAACCTGCAGAGCTACGAGCTGTACGACCCGGACGGCACCGTCGACATCCGGTTGCCCAGGGGCCGGTACGGACTGGTCAGCTCCATCTTCACCGGCGACGTCGACGCCGCCTCGCTGGCGCGGCCCGAGCTGGTGATCGGCGACGACACCGCGGTCACCCTCGACGCCCGCAAGGCCCGGCCGGTGCGCAGCGCCGTTCCCGATCGATCGGCCAAACCGGCACTCGTGGACATCGGGGCGACCTTCCTGGCCCCCGACGGCGCTTCCTCCGGCTTCGGGATTCTCAGCTTCGACTTCACCGGGCTGGCCACCGGGCAGGTCGGCCGGGCGGTCTCCGGCAAACAGTTCGTCAGCACCATCAGCAGCCAGTGGGCGGACCTGGAGGTGGCCCACAGCCCCTACCTGTACGCGCTCAGCGAGACCTTCCCCGGCCGGCTGCCGACCGGCTTCGACAAGACCTACCGCAGCTCCGAGCTGGCCACCGTCACGCAGCAGTTCAAGGGCGGCTACTCGGGCCTGAAGGGGGAACGGGTGGTCTATCCGCACCTCGACCCGGATCTAAGCGGTTGGGCGGCCGGAGTGCCCACCGTGGTGCCCGGCCAGCGGGTCGAGCACTACAACACCCGAGGTGTGCGCTGGTCCTCGGAGCTGACGTTCTGGGCGCCCGTCGAGGAGTGGTGGACCGAGTTCAGGGCGGGGCTGACGACCGAGCCGCGCGCGTACCGGCCCGGCCGACACACCCGGGAGAGTTGGGGCAGCGCGCCCTACGGCCCGTCCTTCCCGACGCCGCGCTGGCCCGGCCAGGGGGTCACCCGACTCGGTGACGACATCCAGGTGGACGTGCAGTTGTACGGCGACGCCGAGGGGCACCCCGGGGGTTCGTTCGTCGACACCGCCCGGACCGCCCTCTACCGCAACGGGGTGCTGGTCGGCGAGTCACCGGACGCCGGTTTCGGAGAGTTCGCGGTGCCACCCGGTGCTGCGGCCTACCGGCTGGAGGTGTCGGCGAAGCGCAGCTTCACCGACCTCAGCACCGAGGTCAGCACGGCGTGGACGTTCCGGTCCCGGCACGTCCCCGGTGCCGACTATCGTCGGCTGCCGGTGTCGGCCATCCGGTTCACGCCACCGTTGGATGCCGACAACACCGCTCGGGCCGGCCGGAGCCTGGTCATCCCGGTGCAGGTGAAGAGGCAACCCGGCGTCGCCGGGTCGCGGCTGACCAAGCTGACAGTGGACGTCTCCTACGACGGGGGCAGGACCTGGCAGGCCGCCCAGGTCCGGCACGGCGGCCACGGCTGGACGGCCACCGTGAAGCACCCCGCCGGGGCCGGTCACGCGTCCCTGCGGGCCACCGCCCGGGACGCCGCCGGCACCACTGTCACCGAGCGGATCATCCAGGCGTACCGGTTGCGCTGAGGCGTACCCCGTCGGGTCCGCGGCCGAGTGCCGCGGACCCGGCGGGTCCGTCAGTCGTTGGCGTGCAGGGCGGCGTTCAGCTCGATGCCCCGGCCGGTGCGTGGCCGGGCCTCCAGCGCGCCGGTCACCGAGTTGCGCCAGAACAGCAGGCCGTCGACGCCGGACAGCTCCCGGGCCTTGACCACCCGGCCGTCCGGCAGGGTGATCTTCGAAGCGGCGGTGATGTAACAGCCCGCCTCGACCACGCAGTCGTCGCCGAGGGAGATGCCGACGCCCGCGTTCGCGCCGATCAGGCTGCGCTCGCCGATGCTCACCTTCTCGGTGCCGCCACCGGAGAGGGTGCCCATGATCGAGGCGCCACCGCCGACGTCGGACCCGTCGCCGACAAGCACGCCCTGCACGATGCGCCCCTCCACCATCGAGGTGCCCGCGGTGCCGGCGTTGAAGTTGACGAAGCCCTCGTGCATCACTGTGGTGCCGGCGGCCAGGTGCGCGCCCAGGCGGACCCGGTCGGCGTCGGCGATCCGCACCCCGGCGGGCACCACGTAGTCGGTCATCCGGGGGAACTTGTCCACCCCGTACACCGCCAGGTGGCGGCCGGCCGCCCGCTCGATCACCCGCAGCTCGTCCACCCGCTCCGGTGGGCACGGCCCGGCGGACGTCCAGGCCACGTTCGCCAGCTTGCCGAAGATGCCGTCCAGGTTGAGCTGGTTGGGCTGGACCAGCCGGTGCGAGAGCAGGTGCAACCGGAGGTACGCGTCGGGGGCGTCCTTGATCGGGTCGTCGAGCGAGCCGATCACGGTGACCACCTGGACGGTACGCAGGCCGGGCAGTGAGCGGTCACCGAGCGCCGCCGGCGGCAGGTCGAGCACGTCCGACTTGTCTTCCCCGGCGACCAGCGGCAGCTCACCCAGGCCCAGCTTGCCGGTCGGGTACCAGGTGTCGAGCACCTGCTCATCTGCCGTGACAGTGGCCAGGCCAATGCCCCAGGCGGAATCTGCGGACGTCACTGTTACACCTCTCGGTCGCGGCCGCGCCGGCCTCAGCTCACTCCTCGCGCTGACAGACCTGAAGGTACCGTGCGAACCATGGAGAACCCGCTGACCCCCGAGGTCCTCGCAGATCCGGTGCAGCTGACCCGCGCTCTGGTCGACATAGAGTCCGTGTCCCTCAACGAGAAGGCGATCGCCGACTGTGTCGAAGAGGTGCTGCGGGGCGTACCGCACCTGACCACCCACCGGCACGGCAACACGGTGATGGCGCGTACCGACCTTGGTCGGGCGCAGCGCGTCGTGTTGGCCGGGCACCTCGACACGGTGCCGTTGAACAACAACTTCCCGTCGACAATGCGCGGCGACCTGATGTACGGCTGCGGCACCTCGGACATGAAGTCCGGCACCGCGTACGCGCTGCACCTGGCGGTGACGCTGCCCGAACCGCGCTACGACGTCACGTACTTCTTCTACGAGGCGGAGGAGATCGAGTCGCGGTACAACGGGCTCAACCTGGTGGCCCAGGCGTACCCGGAGTGGCTGGAGGCGGACTTCGCGGTGCTGCTGGAGCCGACGTACGGCATCGTCGAGGCGGGCTGCCAGGGCACCATGCGCTCGGTGGTCACCACGACCGGGGTACGCGCCCACTCGGCGCGCTCCTGGCACGGGGTGAACGCCATCCACGCCGCAGGTGAGGTGCTGCGGCGGCTCCAGACGTACGAGGCGCGCCGGGTCACCATCGACGGCTGCGACTACCGCGAGGGCATGAACGCGGTGCGGATCAACGGCGGTGTCGCCGGCAATGTGGTCCCCGACCACTGTGAGATCGAGGTCAACTACCGGTTCGCCCCGGACCGGACCCCGGCCGAGGCGGAGGCGCACCTGCGGGAGGTGTTCGCCGGCTTCGAGGTGGTGGTGACCGACACCGCGGCGGGCGCTGCCCCCGGGCTGGAGGCGGCCCCGGCGAAGGAGTTCCTGGCGGCGGTGGGCGCGGCGCCGATCGGCAAGCTGGGCTGGACGGACGTGGCCCGGTTCGCGGCCATGGGCATCCCCGCCCTGAACTTCGGCCCGGGTGACCCCAACCTGGCCCACCACCCCGACGAGCACGTCGAGATCAGCAAGATCCGCGATGGCGCGGCCACCCTGCACCGCTGGCTGGCCCCGGCCTGACCGGTCCAGCCGGTGATCAAGAGGTTTGCGTCAGCCGGGCCCGTTGTCGGCGACGCAAACCTCTTGATCAGCTCCTGCGGGGGCGGGGGCGGGGGCGGGGGCAGTGGGGGAGACGAGGGGTGGGTCTTGCAGTCGGGTGCGGCGGCGTTCGGCCACCACGTCTCGGATCCGTCGCTGCATCTGGCGACGGATCCGGATCATCTCGCTGTTACTGATCACGCTGTCTCCTCCCCCGAAGGCGCGCGCCGGGGCATACCCGGTATGTGAATAGTAAGACGTACGGGGGGACGGATTCGTTGCCCATGATCCCGAACTATTTCTCGGCGTCCGCGCCCCGCGCACCTGCGAGGTGTCGCTCCACTACGGTTGCCCCATGAGCCAGAGCAACGGGCGGGAGGCCGGTCGCGGTCCGGGACAGGAGCGGCACCGCGGTGCGGTCACGCTGCGCAGAGGGTCGATCCCGAGCAGCACCGCCGACCAGCGGTTGCTGGATTCACGTGGGCGGAGCGACTGGAAGACCAAGGACGCCTGGCGCGCGCTGCGCATCCTCTCCGAATTCGTCGAAGGTTTCGACACCCTCGCCGACCTGCCGCCCGCGGTCAGCGTCTTCGGCTCCGCCCGCAGCGGACCGGACAGCGCCGAGTGCCGGCTGGCCGAGCAACTGGGCGGCGCGCTGGCCCGAGCCGGCTACGCGGTGATCACCGGAGGTGGGCCGGGGGTGATGGAGGCCGCCAACCGCGGCGCCAGCGAGGCCGGCGGGCTCTCCGTCGGGCTCGGCATCGAGCTGCCGTTCGAGCAGGGCCTCAACGAGTGGGTCGACCTGGCGATCGACTTCCGCTACTTCTTCGCCCGCAAGACGATGTTCGTCAAGTACGCCCAGGCGTTCGTCGTCCTGCCCGGTGGGTTCGGCACCATGGACGAGCTGTTCGAGGCGCTCACCCTGGTGCAGACCGGCAAGGTCACCCGCTTCCCGGTGGTGCTCATGGGGCTCTCCTACTGGCAGGGCCTGCTCGACTGGCTGCGCGACACGATGGCCGCCAACGGCAAGATCGGGCCGGTCGACCTGGACCTGATCTGCCTCACCGACGACGTCAACGCCGCGGTGCGGCACATCGTCGAGGCGGAGGCCGCGCTCTCCGTGGAGCAGGACGCGGTCCGCGACGAGGCCGTCGCACGTACCGGCGCGGACCAGCAGGCCGCCGCCGCGCAGGCCGCCGACCAGCCGCGGGACAAGTGATGGCCGCTATCTGTGTCTTCTGCGCCTCCTCCCGCACGCTGGACCAGCGCTGGTTGGACCTGGCCACCGAGACCGGTGCGGAGCTGGCCCGGCGCGGTCACACGCTGGTCAGCGGCGGTGGCTGCGTCGGCATGATGGGCGCGGTGGCGGACGGCGCCCGATCCGCTGGCGGGCGCACCCTGGGGGTGATCCCGCAGTCGCTCGTCGATCTGGAGGTCGCCGACCTGGCCTCGGACGAGCTGCTGGTGACCGACTCGATGGCCAGCCGCAAGACCCTGATGATCGACAAGTCGGACGCGTTCCTCACCCTGCCCGGCGGGCTGGGCACCCTTGACGAGTTGTTCGAGGTCTGGACGACAGCGACCCTTGCCCTACACGCCAAGCCGATGGTGCTGATCGACACCGACGGGTTCTACCGCCCCCTGCTGGACTGGCTGAACGGGCTGGCCGACAAACGTTTCCTCAAGACCGCCGGCCGCGAGCTCCTGACGGTGACCAGCACGGTCCCCGAAGCCCTGGACGCCCTGGAGTCCCACCTGACCTGACCCCGCCCGAATCGCGTTGCTGACGCGGTCGCGGCGTCGCTGTCGGCGTGTCGCGCCGCCAACGTCATGATCGACGCGGGTGGATGGGGGGTTGGGTGGGTGTCGTACTGGTCTGATGGGATGAGCTGATGCAGGCGTACCGGTTGGTGCGGCGGTCCGGAGGGCCGGCGCGGGGGGATGCGGCAGCGCCGGCCGACGCTTCCGTGCCCGCCGGCGCCGGCCCGTCCACGGGCGGTGTCGGCGCGTCGGTTGGGCCCGATCGCGCCGCCGGGCCGACGCTGACGGTCGACGGCAGCGGTTGGCGGGCCGATCCGGTGCAGGCCGAGGTGGTCGGGCACACCGCCGGGCCGATGCTCGTGCTCGGCGGCCCAGGCACCGGCAAGACCAGCACGCTGGTCGAGGCGGTCGCCGCGCGGGCGAGCGAGGGGGTCGACCCCGAACGGATCCTGGTGCTGACCTTCGGCCGTCGCGGGGCCACCGCCCTGCGTCAACGCATCGAGGCCCGGATCGCGCAGGACGGCCACCGGGTGCTGCGCGAGCCGCTGGTGCGCACCTTCCCGGCGTACGCCTTCGGGTTGCTGCGCCGAGCCGCCGCCGAACGAGGCGAGCCGTCGCCCCGGCTGCTGACCGGCCCCGAGCAGGATCTGATCATCCGCGAGCTGCTCGACGTGGTCGGCGAGGAGCCCGAGGACGACCCGGTCGGTTGGCCGGACGACCTGCGCCCGGCCCTGCGGACCCGGGCCTTCGCCGGTCAGCTGCGCGACCTGCTCATGCGCGCTGCCGAGCGCGGCGTGGGCCCGATCGACCTGGCCCGGCTGGGTGAGAGGCTCGGCCGCGCCGACTGGCCGGCCGCCGCCCGCTTCCTGCGGGAGTACGTCGCAGTGCTCGCGCTGCGCGACGTCAGCAACCGGGGCTCCATCGCGTACGACCCGGCGGAGCTGGTCCGGGCGGCCACCGGGCTGCTGCGCGACGACGAGGAGTTGCTGGCCGCCGAACGCCGTCGGCTCGCCCACGTCTACCTCGACGAGTTGGCCGACACCGACCCGGCCCAGCTGGAACTGCTCTCGGTGATCGCGGGCGGAGGCAAGTCGCTCGTCGCGTTCGCCGACCCGGATTCCTCCACGTACGCCTTCCGCGGCGCCGACCCGGCCGGGGTGACCACGTTCGCGCACCGCTTCCGGACCGCCTCCGGCGCGCCCGCCGCGCAGGTGCTGCTGACCATGTCGTACCGGGCCGGGCCGGGTCTGCTCGCCCCGATGGCCCGGCTGGGCCGCCGGCTGCGTGGCCCGGCCGCGCACCGCCGACTACGCCCACTGCCGGACGCGCCACCCGGGACGGTCGAGGTGCACACGTTCCGCTCGGCGACCAGCGAGGCGGCCTGGCTGGCCCACGCGCTGCGCTCGGCCCACCTGCTCGACGGCGTGCCCTGGTCGCGGATGGCGGTGCTGGTGCGGTCCACCGCCTTGCAGCTGCCCACTCTGCGACGGGCGCTGCACGCCGCCGGGGTGCCCACCGTGGTGCACGGCGAGGATCTGCCCCTGCATCTGCAACCGGCGGTCGCGCCGCTGCTGCTCCTGCTGCGCTGCGCGCTGGAGCCGGACCGGCTGGACGAGGAGGCGGCGGTCGCGCTGCTGCACTCGCCGCTGGGCGGGGCCGACCCGCTGGCCGAGCGGCGGCTGCGGCAGGGCCTGCGTGCCCTCGCGCTGGCCGGCGGTGACCGGCGTCCGTCCGGGGAGCTGATCGTCGAGGCGTTGGGCGATCCGGCCGAGCTGGCCGGCATCGACCGGCGCTGGGCGGAGCCGGCGCAGGCGGTGGCTGGGCTGCTGGCCACGGCACGCGACGCCGCCGCCGTGCCGGGCTCGACCGCCGAGGACGTGCTCTGGGCCGTGTGGAGTGCCAGCGGTCTCGCCGAGCGCTGGGCGGGTGCGATCAACCAGGGGCGGCCGGCGCCCGGCGAGGGGGACCTGGCCCGGCGGCGGCGGGCCGAGGCGGCCGACCGTGACCTCGACGCCGTGCTGGTGCTCTTCGACGCGGCGGCCCGGTTCACCGACCGGCTGCCCGGCGCCCGCTCCGAGGTCTTCCTCGACCACGTGCTCGCCCAGGATCTGCCGGCCGACACCATCGCCCCGACCGCCGATCGGGGCGCGGCGGTGCGCCTGCTCACCGCGCATGCCGCGAAGGGCCTGGAATGGGACCTGGTCGCGGTGGCCGGCGTGCAGGAGGGCATCTGGCCGGACCTCCGACTGCGCGGCAGCCTGCTCGGCTCCGAACGGCTTGTCGACGTGCTGGCCGGCCGGTCTGTCGACGGTGCCACCGCGGCGAACGTGGTGGGCCAGACCTCGGCGTTGCTAGACGAGGAGCGCCGGCTCTTCCACGTCGCCATCAGTCGGGCCCGGCACCGGCTGCTGGTCAGCGCCGTGGCCTCGGCCGCCGTCGGCGGTGACGACCACCAGGAGCAGCCGAGCCGGTTCCTGCACGAGCTGGGCCCGACCGCGCCGCCCACCCCTCCGAATGCCGGGCCGGTCAAGCCGCCCACGCCACCGGGCCCGCCCACGCCACCGGGCCCGCGCACCGGCCCGCAGGCCGAGGACCCAGCCTCCAACCCAGCGGAGGCCACGTCCGCGGCCGATGGCGCGACAAACGGCGGGACCGGCGGCGGGACGGGCGACACGACGACCGGCGCGACCGGCGACATGACGACCGGCGCGACCGGCGGCGTGACGAACGGCGGGACCGGCGACATGAAGACCGGCACGACCGACGGCGGGACGGGCGGCGGGACCGGCGGCGTGACGAACGGCGGGACCGGCGGCGTGACGACCGGCGGCGCGACCGGCGATGACGGCGAGCCGGACCGTCCCGGGGCACTGCCGGTGACCCGTCCACCTCGGGCGCTCACCCTGCCGGCGCTGGTGGCCGAACTGCGTACCGCGATCACCGACCCGGCCGCCCCGGCGAGCCGGCGGCGCGCGGCGGCGGCCGAGCTGGCCCGGCTCGCCGCCGCCGGGGTTCCCGGTGCGCACCCGGACGACTGGTGGGGGTTGCGCGCGCTCTCCGACGACCGACCGCTCGTCGACGAAGGGGAGCCGGTACGGGTCACCCCGTCGGCCATGGAGAGCGCCCTGCGATGCAGCCTGCGGTGGCTGCTGGAACGGCACGGCGGCAGTGGCCCGACCAGCACCGCGCAGGGGGTGGGCAACCTGGTGCACGCCGCCGCGATGCTCGCCGAGGACGCCAGCGCCGACCGGGGTGCGCTGCTCGACTACGTGGCCGCCCGGTTCGACGCCATCGAGCTGGCGGCTCGATGGATGGCCGGGCCGGAGCGGGAACGCGCCGAGGCGATGGTCGACAAGCTGTTGCGCTGGCTGGCCACCAATCCGCGTCGGTTGCTCGCCATCGAGCACGAGTTCGCGGTCCGCCTGGACGACCCGAATCGGCCCGTCGACCTGGCCGGCCGGGTCGACCGGCTGGAGGTCGACGAGTCCGGGCGGCTCGTGGTGATCGACCTGAAGACCGGCAAGTCCACCGCCGTCACCGGCAGCGACCTGGCCGAGCATCCGCAGCTCGGCGCGTACCAGGCGGCGGTGGAGGCGGGCGCGTTCGCCGAGTTCGGTGACGAGTCCGGCGGCGCGGCGCTCGTGCAACTCGGCACCTCCGCCAAGGATGCCCGGGAACAGAACCAGCCGGCGGCCGGCGAGGGACCGGCGGCCGGTTGGGCGACCGCGCTGGTTCGGAGGACCGCCGATACGATGGCAGCCGCCACGTTCGCCGCGGTGGCCAACTCGAAGTGCCGGGTCTGCCCGGTCCGCACCAGCTGCCCGGTGTCCGGGCAGGGGCGTCAGGTCGTCGAGCCGCCGACCGTTCGACGCAACAGTGAGGGCGAGGAGTGAGCGGGTGTCGCATCCTGAGACAGCACCGTGAGCCAGCCCACCCTGTTCGGCGCGGGCCCCACGCCGGCGCCCCGGCTGGCGGACTCCGGCCCCCGGTACACGCCGGTGGAGCTGGCCAAGCTGCTGCGGTTGCCGGCGCCCACCCGGGAGCAGGCCGCGATCATCGCCGCTCCGGTGGAACCGCTGCTGGTGGTCGCGGGAGCCGGGTCGGGCAAGACCGAGACGATGGCCGCGCGGGTGGTCTGGCTGGTGGCCAACTCGTACGTGCGCCCGGAGCAGATCCTCGGGCTGACCTTCACCCGTAAGGCAGCCGGCGAACTGGCCCACCGGATCCGCGCCCGGCTCGACCAACTGATCCGCCGACTCGGCCGGCAGGGCCGCGACCCGCTGGACGACCCGCTCGCCGGTGAGCCCACCGTCTCCACCTACCACTCGTACGCGGGGCGGATCGTCACCGAGCACGGGCTGCGGTCCGGCTACGAGCCGTCGACCCGGCTGCTCACCGAGGCGTCCCGCTGGCAGCTGGTCGACCTGCTGGTGCGCAACTACGACGGCGACATGTCCGAGGTGGACCGGATGCCGAGCACCATCACCGACGCGGTGCTGGCGCTGGCCGGGGAGTTGGACGAGCACCTGGTCGCGCCGGACCAACTGGCGGCCTGGACCGGTCGGTTCTTCGCCGAGGTGCAGTCCCGGCCGGGCCGGGTGTATGCCGATGTACGCAAGGCGCTCACCCTGCAACAGACCCGGCTGCGCCTGCTGCCGCTGGTGCGGGCGTACGCCCGGCGCAAGGAGAACTTCGAGGCGATGGACTTCGCCGACCAGCTCGCGCGGGCGGCCCGGGTCGCCCGGGACCACCCGGGGGTCGGCGAGATCGAGCGGGGCCGCTTCCGGGCGGTGCTGCTCGACGAGTACCAGGACACCAGCCACGCCCAGGTGGTGCTGCTCAACGCCCTGTTCGGTGGCGGGCACCCGGTGACCGCGGTGGGCGACCCCTGCCAGTCCATCTACGGCTGGCGGGGGGCCAGCGCCGGCACACTGGACCGGTTCCCCACCGAGTTCGCCCGCGCCGACGGTCAGCCCGCCCCGGCGCTCGGGCTCACCACGAGCTGGCGTAACCGCCCGGAGATCCTGCGGGTGGCGAACGCCTTGTCGGCTCCGCTGCGGGCGGCGGGTGCCCGGGTGCCGGAGCTGCGCTCCGCGCTGACCGTCCGCGACCCGATCCCGCACCGCAGCCCCGGCGGTGCGGCCGGCGGCACTGTGCACTGCGCGTTGCTGCCCACGTACGCCGACGAGGCGGACTGGCTCGCCGACAGCGTGCTGGCCGCCTGGCGTGGGGCGGCCCGGATGCCGGGCGTCGCCCCCGAACACATCCCGGTGGCGCAGCGCCCGACCACTGCCGTGCTGGTCCGGGTCCGCAGTCAGATCCCGGCGATCGAGTCGGCCCTGCGTGAGCGTGGCCTCCCGGTCGAGGTGGTGGGGCTCGGCGGCCTGCTGGACACCCCCGAGGTACGCGACGTCGTCTGCACGCTGCGGGTGCTCGCCGACCCGACCGACGGGGCCGCGCTGCTGCGGTTGCTCACCGGCGCCCGCTGGCGGATCGGGCCGCGTGACCTGGTGGCGTTGCACAGGCGGGCCCGAGCCATCGCCAACGCCCGCCGCCAGGTGGCCGCCGACGACGCCGCGGAGATCAGCCCCGATCTGCTGGACGAGGCGACCCTGGTGGAGGCGCTGGCCGATCTCGGCCCGGCGCAGGCGTACTCGGCGGAGGGCTTCGCGCGGCTGCGCGCGTACGGCATGGAGTTGGCGCTGTTGCGGTACCGGCTGGACCAGGCGCTGCCGGATCTGATCGCGGACATCGAGCGGACCATCGGCCTGGACGTGGAGGTCGCGGTGCGTGCCGGTCGGGACGGTGCCGGCGACGCCGGCCTGGCCCGGGGTCACCTGGACGCCCTGGGTGATGTGGCGGCCCGCTTCAGCGGGGAGACGCCGGGCGCGACACTGTCCGGGTTTCTGTCCTATCTGGCCGCTGCCGAGGACGAGGAGCGGGGTCTGGCGCCGGGCGAGGTCGAGGTGGTGGAGGGCGCGGTGCAGGTGGTCACCGCGCACGCCGCCAAGGGCCTGGAGTGGGACGTGGTGGCGGTGGCCGGCCTGTGCCGTGGGTCGTGGCCGGGGCCGGTGCGTAACTCCGATCACTGGTTGGGCGGGCTGGGGGTGCTGCCGTTCCCGCTGCGGGGCGACGCCGACGGGTTGCCTGAGCTGGCGCTCGACGAGGCGGCCGACCAGCGGGCGGTGGCCCGGGCCGTGAACGACTTCACCGACGACTGGCGGGCGCACGACGAGCGGGAGGAACGTCGCCTGACGTACGTGGCGGTCACCCGGCCGCGCCGGCTGCTGCTGTGCTCCGGCTACTGGTGGGGGGAGGGCACGAAGCGACCGCGAGGTCCGTCGGTCTTCCTGCGCGAGATGTACGACGCCTGCCTCGACGGTGGGCCGGGGCACGTGATCGACGCCTGGGCGCCGGAGCCGACCCCGGATGCCACGAATCCCACCGCCGAGGTGGTGCTCCGGGCGGAGTGGCCGGCCGACCCGCTGGGTGGCCGCCGACCGGAGTTGGCCGAGGCGGCCGGGTTGGTGCGCCGCCTGATGACCGACGGGCCGGCTTCGGTGGCTGTCGGGCCGGTGGGGCCGGTGGTCGCCGGGCCGCTGGTGTCGGTCGAGCCGGAGGTGGACCCGGAGGTGGCGCGCTGGCAGCGCGAGGCGGATCTGCTGCTGGCCGAACGGGCCGAGCTGACCAGGCTCTCCGGTGCGGTCGAGGTGGCCCTGCCCGGGCAGTTGAGCGTCACCCAGCTGGTGGCGTTGCGGCGTGACCCGGCCGGGCTGGCCCGTACGCTGCGCCGTCCCGTGCCGGCCGAGCCCAACCCGTACGCCCGCCGAGGCACCGCCTTTCATGCCTGGTTGGAGCAGCGCTTCGGCGCCGACCGCCTGCTGGACCTGGACGAGCTGCCCGGTGCGGCCGACGCGGATGCCGCGCCCGACGAGGCGCTGGTCGAGTTGCAGGAGCGGTTCCTGGCCAGCGAGTGGGCCGACCGGTCGCCGGTGGAGGTGGAGGTGCCGTTCGCCACGGTGATCGCCGGAGTGGTGGTGCGGGGGCGGATGGACGCGGTCTTCGCCCGGCCGGGTGGGCGGTTCGACGTGGTCGACTGGAAGACCGGTGCGCAGCCGACCGGGCCGGCGGCGGAGGTGGCCGCCGTGCAGTTGGCCGTGTACCGGTTGGCCTGGGCGGAGTTGGCTGGCGTGCCGGTCGACCGGGTGGGCGCGGCGTTCCACTACGTCCGGCACGGCGTGACGGTTCGGCCCGCGGACCTGCTGGATGTGACGGGGCTCACGGCCATGATCGCCCAGTTGCCCGAAGATTCCGCCCAAGATTGACCGCTCGCGGGAAAACCATGATACGTTGGCCGGGTTGCAGTTTTGGTTACCAGAGACTCTGTGTGCGCCTGGCGGGAATTGTGGCCCCAGGCGCTCTTTGTTGTGTCCGGAGTTCTCCGGGCGGGGCGACCAGAAGCGACAGGCGATTCGCGCATCCCCGCGCGGAGCGCTCCTCTTCGGGCACGCAACAAGTGCGAGTCCGACGTTCCGTCAAGGAGACGAAACACATGGCTATTGGCACCGTGAAGTGGTTCAACGCTGACAAGGGCTTCGGCTTCATCACCCCGGACGGCGGCGGCGCTGACGTCTTCGCCCACTTCTCGGCGATCCAGTCCTCCGGCTACCGGAGCCTGGACGAGAACCAGCGGGTCGAGTTCGAGGTGACCCAGGGCCAGAAGGGCCCGCAGGCGGAGAACATCCGCCCGATCTGATCTTCGGATTGGTCTGCATTACCTGTCGCGCCCTCCGGGTGTGACGGTGACGGGACCGGCCCGCCTCGCTGCCGCCTGCACACGCAGGCGGCGGCCCGGCGGCGGGCCGGCCCGTACTCCAATCGGTTCGTGCTTGTGAGTCCTGGCTGCCTTGCGCCGCCGGTTGACAGCGCCGACTTCGGCGCCCTCCCTCGACACGTTCCGCGTCGAGAAAGGCTCTCGCATGACCACAGTTATTCCTTCGTTCGCTCATACCGGTCTGGCGCCGGCGCTGCTCACCGCGCTGATCGCGCAGGGCATCACCGAGCCGTTCCCGATCCAGACGGCGACGCTGCCCGACTCGCTCGCCGGCCGGGACGTGTTGGGCCGGGGTCGTACCGGCTCCGGCAAGACGCTTGCCTTCGGGCTCCCGCTGCTGTCCCGCACCGCCGGCCGTAAGGCCCGGCCGGGTCGCCCGCTGGCCCTGGTGCTGGTGCCGACCCGTGAGCTGGCCCAGCAGGTCACCACCGCGTTGGCCCCGTACGCCCGCGCCGTCGGGCTGCGCTGCACCACCGTCGTCGGCGGGCTGTCGTTGCAGCGGCAGGCGGACGCCCTGCGTGCCGGCGCCGAGGTGGTCGTGGCCACCCCCGGCCGGCTGCACGATCTGATCAACCGGGGCGACGCCCGGCTGGACCAGGTCGAGATCACAGTGCTGGACGAGGCCGACCAGATGGCCGACATGGGCTTCCTGCCGCAGGTCACCAAGCTGCTGGAGCAGGTTGCGCCGCAGGGGCAGCGGATGCTCTTCTCCGCCACCCTGGACGGCGGCGTGGACCGGCTGGTCCGCCGCTTCCTGAGCAACCCGGTCACCCACTCGGTCGACCCGGGCACGGCCACCGTGACCGCGATGACCCACCACGTGTTGCACGTCGACGCGCTGGACAAGCCCGACGCGCTGACCCGGATCGCCGCCCGTGAGGGCCGCACCATCCTGTTCATGGGCACCAAGCACCGCGCCGACCGGCTCGCCCGCCAGTTGCTCTCCAAGGGCGTACGCGCGGCCGCGCTGCACGGCGGCAAGTCCCAGCCGCAGCGCACCCGCATCCTGGAGCAGTTCCGCAACGGCCAGGTGACCGCTCTGGTGGCCACCGACGTGGCGGCCCGGGGCATCCACGTGGACGGCCTGGACATGGTGGTCAACGTGGACCCGCCGACCGAGGCGAAGGACTACCTGCACCGCGGCGGCCGGACCGCGCGGGCCGGCGAGTCCGGTTCCGTGGTCACCCTGGTCCTGCCGGAGCAGCGCCGGGATGTGTCGCGGTTGATGGCGGTTGCCGGCATCCGACCCGAGTCGGTGCAGGTGCGTCCGGGCGACGGGTCGTTGGCCCGGGTGACCGGTGCCCGCGAGCCGTCCGGTGTGCCGGTGACCATCGTCGCCCCGCCGGCGCCCGCTAGTCGGGTCCGTACGGCCGGCGGCTCGGCCACTGACGGTGGCGCCCGTCCGGCGCACCGTGCGTCGGGTCGGTCGCGCCGCCCGCGCCGCCCGCGTACCGTCTGATCTTCTGCGCTTCGACCGACCCGCCCCGCTTCGGCGCGGCGGGTCGGTCTGTCTACGGCGAGCGGCGCTGCGGCAGGCACCCGCGTGGAGCCGGGCCGGTGCGACCCCCCGACACCTCCTGATCGCCTTACCGCTCAGTCAATTATCAGCCTCGGCTGGGTCGGCTGGCCGATTGTGCCCTGCCGGTCCGTGGTCGAAGCTGGCCAGCGGGGGAAAGTCGGGCGGGGGGCTCGGCGCGGGAGGGGTGACCATGGCGGGCGAAGCCGGCTCGGGTGCACTGCGCGAACTGATCCTGGTGGTCGCGGTCGCGCTCGCCGGTCTGTTGCTCGCCATGGTTGCGGCCTTCGTACCCTGGCGCGCCACCCCGGCGGGTAACGCTCCCGCCAGCCTGGTGGAGCTGCGCAGCCCCGACGACCCGGGCCTCGCCCCGGTGGTCGCGCACGTGGGCTGAGCAGTGGCCGATCGACCGGTGCGGGCCAGCGGCAGGCCCGGCCAGGATCGGTACGAGGCGTGGTCGGGTCGGCGGGGCACCGACCCGACCACATCGCCTCCGCCGGTTCAGGTGGTGGGGGCGTGGTCGGTCGGGTGGTGGGTGAGCAGATTGGCCAGGGTGGTGCTGTCGACCACCGTGGCGATCGCCCCGCGCACCGCCAGCCAGACGTCGGTCAGCCCCGCGGCCACTCCGTGGTAGCCGGCGCGCTCGGCCGGCAGACCGCGCACCGTGGTGAGCGAACCGCCGACCGCGCGTAACACGTCCCCGACGGTGATCTCGTCGGCCGGGCGGGTCAGGGCGTACCCGCCGTCAGCGCCGCGATGACTGTGCAGCAGACCAGCCCGGCGCAGGTCGAGCAGGATGCCCTGGAGGAAACTGAGCGGGATGTCCTGCACTTCGGCCAGGCTGGCCGCCTTGACCAACTCGCCGCCGCCACCACCGGCGGCGACGGCGAGCATCGCCCGGAGCGCGTAGTCGCTGCGCGCGGAGACGTACACCGTTCAGTTGCCCGCCTGGTCGAGCACGCCCCAGCGACGCCGGATCGCCTTGTCCGCCGCGCCGAAGGCAGCGTCCACGACCAGGCCGACGACCAGAATCACGATCATGGTGGAGAGCAGCCAGGGCGCGTCGGACAGGTCTCGCGAGTACGTCAGCTGAGCACCGAGCGAGGTCTGTGAGATGCCGACCACGAGCAGCTCGCCGGCCATCAGGCTGCGCCAGGAGAACGCCCAGCCTTGCTTGAGTCCGGCGACGATCGCCGGCAGGGCGGCCGGCGCGATGACGTAGCGGTAGAGGTTGAGCCCACGGGCGCCCAGGTTGCGGCCGGCCCGCAGCAGCAGCGGCGGCACGTAGTCCACACCCGAGATCACCCCGTTGGCGATGGACGGTGCGGCGCCGAGCACCACCACGAAAAAGATCGCCTTCTCGCTCAGCTCGAACAGCAGGATGGCCAGCGGGAACCAGGCGATCGACGGCATGGTCTGCAACGCCGTGATCATCGAGCCGATGGCCGCGCGCAGCACCTTCGACCGGGCCACCGCCAAGCCCAGCAGCAGGCCGACCGCGACCGAGAAGACGTACCCGACGGCGGCCCGGCGTAGCGTGGTGACCAGGCCGTCCCAGAGTTGCGGACCCTGGGCCTGGCTGATCAGCTCACGGCCGACCTCCGTGGGCCCCGGCAACGAGTACGGCGGTTTCCAACCCGACCAGACCACCAACTGCCAGGCCAGGATGGCGATGGTCAGCGCCGCCAGCTTAGGCCAGGTGGCTGCCCAGATCCGAGCGCCCCGGGAGATCTCCTTGTCCCGGCCGGCGATCTCCAAGGCATCGAGGCCGGAGATCTCCGCATCGGTCCGCGCCGAGCTGGTAAGGGTGTCATTGGCCATGACGGCCCACCTCCGTACGGAGTCGCTCGGTGACATCGGCGGCGATGGCGGCGACCTCGGGGGAGTCGATCCGTCGGGGGCGCGGGATGTTCACCTCGGTGGAATAGATGATCCGGCCGGGGCGGCTCGAGAGCAGGATGATCCGGTCGGCCAGTCGAGCGGCCTCGCGGACGTTGTGCGTCACGAAGAGTACCGACAGTTGGCGTTCGGACCAGATCCGTTCCAGCTCGTCGTGCAGGATGTCCCGGGTCATCGCGTCCAGCGCGCCGAACGGCTCGTCCATGAGCAGCACCGGGGTGTCCAGGGCCAGGGTGCGGGCCAGCGCGACCCGCTGCCGCATTCCGCCGGAGAGCTCGTGCGGGCGCTTGCGGCCGAACTCGGCCAGGTGCACGGTGCGCAGCAGCTCGGCCACCCGTTCGCGGCGCTGGGCCCGGGGCAGCCGGCGCAGCTTGAGTGGCACCTCCACATTGGCGTCGACGGTCAGCCACGGAAATAGCGCCGGCTCCTGGAACATCAGGCCCGGGTTGGCGTCGCCGGCCAGGGTGATCTGCCCACCGCTGACCCGGTCCAGCCCGGCCACCAGGTTGAGCAGGGTGCTCTTGCCGCAGCCGGACGCGCCGACCAGGCAGACGAACTCACCGGGCGCGACGTCCAGCGACACGCCGTCCAGGGCCAGGACGGCGCTCGTCCCGCGTCCGTACACCTTGGTCACGCCGGAGAGCGCGACCGCGGTGGTCGCGCTCTCCGGCGTCGTCGTGGTCGACGTCATGGCTGGACGACCTCGGGCTTGCCGGCGGCCTTCAGCGCTTCGTTCAGGTACTTGAGATCGTAGAGGCCGTCCAGGCTTGTCGGCTCGGTCAGCTCGACCGCGACTGCGTGATCGAGCCCAGTCTTCAGCGAGGACGCGACCGGGTCGTTGATAAATTCGAGTGTCGGCCAAGCCTGCTTGATCAGCTTCAGGTCCAGCGGCTTGCCGGTGATCTTGCCGATCGCCTCGGAGATGGCCTGCTGTGCCTCATCGGGCTTGGTGTTGACGAACTCGTTGGCGGCCACCTGCCCCTCAACCAGCTTCTTGACCACGTCCGGGTGAGCCTTCAGGAACTTGGTGCTGACAATCAGGTTGGTGATCACGAACTTCTTGTCCGGCCAGAGGTCGCGCTCGTCGACCAGCACCTTGCCGCCGGCGTTCAGGAGTTGAGAGACGAACGGCTCGGGGACCCAGGCCCCGTCGATCGCGCCACTGCGGAAGGTTTCCAGGGTCTGGGCATTTTGCTGCGGGACGATCTTGACATCGCCGCCGCCCTCCTTCGTGGTCTTCAGGCCCTTCTCCTTGAGCCAGTAACGGATCGCGACGTCCTGGGTGTTGCCCAGCTGGGGCGTGGCGATCTTCTTGCCACGCAACTGCTCCGGCGAGGTGATGCTGGGTTTGACCACCAGCGCCACGCCGCCCGAGGCCGCGCCCGAAATCACCCGCACCGCTTCGCCCTTGGACTTGGAGAACGCGTTCACGGTCGGGTTCGGACCGATGTAGGTGGCGTCCAGGGCGCCCGAGAAGATGGCCTCGATCGCCTCGGGTCCGGCATTGAAGGTCTTGGGATCGAGGGTTACTCCGCTGCCCAGTTTCTCCTTGAAGATGCCCTTTTCTACCCCCACCACGGCCGGAGCGTGGGTGATGTTGGGAAAGTAACCCAAGCGCAGGGTGACGGGGCCCGCGCCTGCACTGCCGCTGTCGTCGCCGCATGCCCCAGCGGTGCCGAGGGTTGCGACGCCGACGGCGACAACGGCGGCTATCGAGATCAGCCGACGGGAGGTGAGCCGTCTCATGATCCATCCAATCTGAAGTATTCCTACCTGATTGGTAGGAAGGATGGAACAGGCCCATCGTCGTGTCAAGAGCGGTCCAGATAGCGAGAGGAGGCACCAGCGCAAGCCCGGGGAGGGTTTGGGTGGCGGGGCTCTCGGCCCGTTTCGCAAGGACTGGCCATCCTGCGGCAGACCCGGACGGCGGCCAGCGGTGTTGTGCTTTGTTCCCGAGGTCGGTGTTGCATTTCGGACCAAGGCGACATTGCCGGACCGCTGCCCAGGATTGGAGCGGACAGTCGAAGATCAAGTAACTTTCTTGCCCTCGGACGTCATGAGTTTACTGTCCGTTCCGGTGCTAGGGCTGGGAGGCGTAGGGCCTGTCAGTCACGAGCTGCCCGGCTCGAACACCTGGCGATGGCAGATCACAAACTCCTCGGGCCATTCATGGTTGATCCGATTAATCTCCGCGCCATCCTGGGTATTTACCCTCCCGGTTTCAGCCCCCCGCTCCTTCATGCATTCGACTACCGTGTCGAAGAGGGCCTTCTCCTTGGCCTCGAACAGGGATCTGCGCTGCGCGAGGTACTCGTCGCTAACGATTTCAAGATGCATTCGATAACATGCGTCATGAGCTTTTTCCCGCTCATCAGCATCCGATCCGTCGGGCACTGAGAAGTCGTAGTTGAGGAGAATTCCCGTGCCGTCGGGCCTTGGTTCCGAGACGATCAACCCGGCCCCTCGCGCGCACTCCACCATCTCGGTCACGGCTGTCCGATACTCGTCCTCGGTCACCTGCGAGTCCTTGAGCGCGGTCGCCTGCCCGTTGGCCCCCCGGCGAAGTGCCTCCGCA
This sequence comes from Micromonospora sp. NPDC005215, assembly GCF_040607915.1. Classification (NCBI taxonomy): domain Bacteria; kingdom Bacillati; phylum Actinomycetota; class Actinomycetes; order Micromonosporales; family Micromonosporaceae; genus Micromonospora; species Micromonospora sp. NPDC005215. Next base: position 103,955 of record NZ_JBEXHQ010000024.1, read on the forward strand.
TAACCGCCGCGCTCGGGCGTGTCGACAGGCCCCGCAGAGCAGGCGCTCAGGGTGATGGCCACGATGATCAGTGTGCCTGTCATCACCCGGACGGTCCTGGCGTCCATGCCGCTCCTCTCTGGTCGTTTCCGCAGGTCAGGGCGGGCCCGCACCGTCATCCTGCCGGTTCGGGGGTTACGGCGTGCTGGAGAAGCTCGTCTCGTAGCCCCACTTGACACCCTTGTGCTCACCCTTGAGGGCCCAGCCGTAGTTTTCGTTCCAGCCGGTGGCCACCGCGTTGGTCGAGCTACTGACCCAACCCGTCCAGTGCACCCCACCCGTACGGTCGCGCCACTGGACCCGAGCCTTCACCGTGTCGCACTTCGTGCTGCCCCGCTTTTCGGCCTGGATCTTGTCGGTGAACGTCGTGGCGACGGCCCAGGTGTTGATGCCGGATCCCTTCCGCTCGGTGAAGCCGAGCGCAAAGCAAGGGTCCAGTAGGACGTAACTTCCCGCTTGTGCGGGAACCGCCATCCCAGCGACCGCCAACATCGCCACCGCGAATACGGCAGTAATGCGTCCAAACATCTTTCTCAATTTGTCCCCCGTTCTCGACCTGCCGAGCAGGTGTTGGGCGCTGGCTTCGCCCAACTCTAATAAACCTACCGGTGAAGTCGAGTATTAACTCGGTCTTGAACGCTGTCAATGGCGCCCCCGCAGTGCCGGTGGCGATGTCGCATTTGCGCCTTCCATGATCTGCCACGAGGTCGGTGGAAGCTGGCGTTTCAGGCCACCAGGCGCAGGCAGGAGTTGCGGCGGGGCGAATCGCGCCTCGTTGTATAACGTTCTGGTAAACCTGAGCCCGGGCACCGTACTTCCGTCACCAAGTGGAGCCTTGTGTCACGACCACTCGGCATGTCGCGCCGTTGGCTCTGCTCCTCAGTGCTCCGGTCCGGGTCGGGATCAGGGGCCGGTCAGGGCCTGCCATCGCACGCGGCGGGCTGTCGTCGGAGCGGGCCGGCTCCACGTGATGGGATCGCGCGCCTCTTGCATGTCGATATTTCCTACCGGTTTGCTAGGGTGTCCGGCACTCGGAGATCCATCGGAGAGGCGACGACGCGATGACCTTCCACTGGTTCCTGCCCACCTCCGGTGACGGCGACCAGGTCGGTGCCGCCACCGTCACGGCGGGCGCCGCCCGGCACGACCGGGCCGCCACCGTCGCGTACCTGGCCGAGGTCGGCCGGGCCGCCGAGACGCACGGCTTCGGCGCCGTCCTCACGCCAGTGGGCGCCGGCTGCCCCGACCCGTGGATCGTCTGCGCGGCGATCGCCCAGCACACCGAGCGGCTCGGCATGCTGGTCGCGGTCCGGGCCGGTTTCGCGCTGCCCACCCTGATCGCCCAGCAGGCCGAGGCGTTCCAGGCCGTCTCCGGTGGCCGGCTGTCGCTCAACATCGTGACCGGCGGCGACCCCGTCGAACAGCGGGCGTACGGCGACTTCCTCGGGCACGACGACCGTTACGCGCGCACCGGCGAGTTCATCGAGGTGCTCCGCCGCGCCTGGGCCGGCCGGCCCTTCGACCACACCGGGACGCACTACCGGGTCGAGGGCGGCGGGCTGGCCACCCCGCTCGCCGAGCCGCCACCGGTCTACTTCGGCGGCGCGTCCCCGGCCGCCGAGACGGTGGCCGCCCGGCAGGCCGACGTCTACCTGATGTGGGGTGAGCCGCCGGCGTCGATCGCCGCCCGGGTCACCCGCATCCGGGCGCTCGCCGCCGAACACGGCCGTACCCTGCGCACCGGCCTGCGGCTGCACGTCATCGCCCGGCCCACCAGCGCCGCGGCCTGGGCGGAGGCCGACCGGCTGCTGGCCGGGATGAGCCCGGAGCGGATCACCGCCGCCCAGGCCCGATTCCGGCGGATGGACTCCGTCGGACAGGCCCGGATGGCCGCGCTCAACGCCGGCCGCACCGACGGGCTCACCGTCGCGCCGAACCTGTGGGCCGGTGTCGGCCTCGTCCGCGAGGGCGCCGGCACCGCGCTGGTCGGCAGCTACGCCGAGGTCGCGGCCCGGATCGACGAGTACGCCGCGCTCGGTGTCGACGAGTTCGTCCTCTCCGGTTGGCCACACCGGGAGGAGGCCGAGCGGGTTGGCGCCGAGGTGCTGCCCCTCGTCACCGCCCCGGTTCCGGCGGCTCCGTCGAGGTCGGCGGTGGCGCGGGTGTCGACGCGCTAGGGTCGACTCCGTGCCTGCGCGGAGATCCAGAATTCCAGCGACGAAGTATCCGGTCGAGCGGTTCACCCTCGACAACGGCCTGCGGGTGGTGCTCACCCCCGATCGCAGCGCCCCGGTGATCGGGGTGGCGGTGGTCTACGACGTCGGCATCCGCTCGGAGCCGGAGGGACGCACCGGCTTCGCCCACCTCTTCGAGCACCTGATGTTCCAGGGCTCGGAAAATCTGGAGAAGCTGGCCCACTTCCGGCACGTGCAGGGAGCGGGTGGGACGTTCAACGGCTCCACCCACCTGGACTACACCGACTACTTCGAGACGCTGCCGAGCAACGCGCTGGAACGCGCGCTGTTCCTGGAGGCGGACCGGATGCGCGGCCCCCGACTGACCGAGGAGAACCTGCGCAACCAGGTCGACGTGGTCAAGGAGGAGATCCGGGTCAACGTGCTCAACCGGCCGTACGGCGGCTTCCCCTGGTTGACCCTGCCGCCGGTCATGTTCGACACCTTCCCGAACGCGCACGACGGGTACGGCTCCTTCGACGACCTGGAGTCGGCGACCGTCGCCGATGCCGCGGACTTCTTCCGCCGGTACTACGCCAGCGGCAACGCGGTCCTCGCCGTCAGCGGCGACATCGACGTGGCGGAGGCGACCGAGCTGGTCAACAGGCACTTCGGCGACGTTCCGGCCCGACCGGCGCCGGTTCGGCCCGACTTCACCGAGCCCGACCTGACCGCCGAGCGGCGCACCTCGTACACCGATGCCCTGGCGCCGCTGCCGGCGATCGCCGGGGCCTGGCGGGTGCCCGACCCGATCACCGATTTCGCCGGCTACCTGCCCTACGTGGTGCTGGCCGAGGTGCTCACCGACGGTGACGCGTCGCGGCTCGTCGAGCGCCTGGTGCAACGGGACCGCACGGTGACCAGCCTCGGCGGATACCTCGGCTTCATGGGCGACCCCTTCGACGTCCGCGACCCCACCGCGCTGCTGTTGCAGGCGCACCTGCCGCCCGGGGGCGACGTGGACAAGGTGCTGCGCACCATCGACGAGGAACTGGACCGGCTGGCCACCGACGGGCTGACCGACGGTGAGCTGGCCCGCACCCAGGCCCGGATGGCCACCCACCTGCTGCGCGACACCGATGCGGTGCTCGGCCGGGCGCTGCGAATGGCAGTGCTGGAGCAGCAACGCGGTGAACCGGGCCTGCTCAACGAGCTGCCCCGGCTGGTCGGCGAGGTCACCGAGGAGCAGGTCCGGGCCGCCGCGGCCACCCTGCGCCCGGAGCGCCGCGCCGCGATCGAGGTCATTGCCGGAGGCGCCCGATGAGCACGACCACCGTTCCCGCCGGGCCGCGTACGCTGCCCCCGCTCGGTCCGACCCGCAAGCTCAAGGTGCCCAAGCAGGCCGAGCGCACACTGCGCAACGGTCTCACCGTGATCGCCGTACGCCGGCCCGCCGTGCCGCTTGTCGAGCTGCGGCTCTGGGTCCCGTTCGGCCGGGTCCACCTGGCCCGCGGCGCGATGCTCTCGCAGACCATGCTGTCCGGCACCGAGTCGATGACCAGTGTGCAGATCGCCGCCGAGTTGCAGAAGGTGGGCGGCGGGCTCTCCGCGGGCGTCGACCCGGACCGGCTGATGCTCTCCGGCGCCGGGCTGGTCACCGGCCTGGACCGGATGCTGGAGTTGCTGGCCGAGGTGTTGACCAGCGCGAGCTACCCCAGCGACGAGGTGGCCACCGAACGGGACCGGCTCGTCGACCGGATCCAGGTGGCGCAGAGCCAGCCGGCGCACCTGGCCCGGGAGGCGCTGCTGAAGCGAATCTACGGCCGGCACCCGTACGCGACGCAGACCCCGGAGCCCGGCCAGATCCGCGCCGTTCGACCGGCGGCGCTGCGCACCCTGCACGCGGAGCGGGTGCACCCGGCCGGCGCGCAGTTGGTGGTGGTTGGCGACGTGCAGCCGGAGAAGGCCCTGGACGCGGCCGAGCGGGCGCTCGGCGGTTGGGCCGGCGCCGGGCGCGTCGCCGAGCTGCCGGCGACTCCGCCGCTGGAACCGGGGCCGCTGCTGCTTGTCGACCGACCCGGCTCGGTGCAGTCCTCGTTGCGGATCGCGCTTCCGGCCGTTCCCCGCACCGACCCCGACCACGCTCCGCTGCAACTGGCCAACCTGATCTTCGGTGGCTACTTCTCCTCCCGTTGGGTGGAGAACATCCGCGAGGACAAGGGCTACACGTACGGCCCGCACTCGGGCATCGAGCACTCCGTGGCCGGGTCGGTGCTTGTCGCCTCCGCCGAGGTGGCCACCGAGGTCACCGGTCCGGCGTTGCTGGAGACGACGTACGAGCTGGGTCGGCTGGCGTCGCTGCCGCCGAAGCCCGAGGAGTTGGAGCAGGCCCGCCAGTACGCCCTGGGCACGCTCCAGCTCGGCATGTCCACCCAGGCCGGGTTGGCGGCGTTGACAAGCGCGTACGCGGGCAACGGGCTGCGCCTGGACTTCCTCGCCGAGTACGCCGCGAGGTTGGCGAAGACGAGCATCGACGACGTCGCGCGGGCGGCGGCCCGGTACCTGGCACCCGCTCGGGCGGCGATCGTGGTGCTCGGCGACGCCGAGCGGGTCACGCCGGGGCTGGCCGCGCTCACCACGATCCGTACCGAGCCGGTGTCGTGAACGAGCGCAGCGGGCGGGCCATCCGGCACAGCCGCGGAGCGCGGGCGTGAGCGGGGAGGCTGCGCCGCCGTTGGCCCGGTCCACACTGGATCGGGCGGCACACCGGCGGGGCGACCCGCAGTGGTTGACCGAGGCGTGGCTGCGCGCCCGGGTGCTGGTGCTCGACTCGTCCGACGAGGGTCGGACGCTGGCCCGCGCCGACGCGTCACCTCCCACGCTGGTGCTGTTCGCCGCGGCCGACGTGCCCGCCGGGTCGGTGTCGACGGCGATGTTCCTCGGTGTCGAGCCGGACGGGGTGCCGGTCTTCGCTGTCGACGCGCCGCTGCCGGAGCTACCGGGGACCCGGGCGGTCAACCTGCGCGAGGTGGGTCACCTGCTCGCCGACCGGGAGGCCGGCATCTTGACCACCGCGTTGGCGCTTGTCAACTGGCACACCCGGCACGGCTACTCGTCCAGCACCGGGGCACCGACCGCCATGGACGAGGCCGGTTGGTCCCGGGTGGACCGCAACGGTGGGCGGATCTGGCCGCGTACCGATCCGGCGATGATCGTGCTGGTGCACGACGGCGTGGACGGTCCGGACGGGCGCTGCCTGCTCGGCAACAACGCCAGCTGGGCGGGCACCCCGGGTGGCCGGCGCTACTCGTGTCTGGCCGGCTATGTCGAGCCGGGCGAGTCGGCGGAGGCCGCCGTGCTGCGCGAGGTCCGCGAGGAGGTGGGCGTCGGGATCGAGCGCATCGGGTACGTGGGCAGCCAGGCCTGGCCGTTCCCCGGCTCGCTGATGCTGGGCTTCCTGGCCACCGCGAACCCGACCGATCCGGTACGGGTCGATCCGTCCGAGATCGCGTACGCCCGGTGGTTCGCACGCCGGGAGATCGGGGCGGCGCTGGCCGGGCAGACGGTCGATGTGGGTGATGGGGCTCGGCTGATCCTGCCCCCACCCTCGTCGATCGCGCTGTTCCTCATTCACCGCTGGCTGGACGGTTGGGTGCACGCGGACCGGTGAGCACGGTCCCGGCCTGTGGCCGCCGTTGCCGCGGCGGTCACAGGCCGGGAACACGGGCCGTCGTGGTCGGCGGTGCGCGAAACGCGGCGGGGGAGCCGGTCCGACCACGACGGACGTCCGGTGGTTTTCAGGTGCTGGTGCGGCGCGGTCTGTTCCGGAAGGCGGGCCGGGGTTCGCTCAGCGGCAGGACCTTGACCCGTTGCCGGCCGGCGCGGACCGCGCCGACCGCGGCCAGGGCGCGGGCCAGCAGCAGTGCGGCGTCCCGGTCCTCGGCGTGCACGATCTGCCGTCGTGGCTCGGGCGCTGTCGTCTCGTCGCGGAGTCGGTGGCCGTCCGCCCAGGCGGCGGCGATGTCCCCGTCGGCGACGGCGCGGATGTCGGTGCGAACGATCAGGAACCGCATGAGGGTCTCCGGATGAACCGCGACGGATGAGCCAGTGTGGAAGTTCCACGTTCTCGACGGCCATGTTACGCCGCGTGAACATCCCAGCAACGCAAACTCGCCTATCGGTTCTGAGCCTCGTCCGATCATCCGATGCCTGCTCAGCGGGCTTGCACCCGCAACGGGAAGGGGCCGCCGGCAGTATGCCGACGGCCCCTTCCCGGTCACTGGGTAATTTAATAAAGAACTAGCAACTTACGACTAGAAAACCTAATTAAACC
>NZ_JBEXHQ010000025.1:0-104524 GCF_040607915.1 Micromonospora sp. NPDC005215
TGCTGCCTCGGACGTCATCGAGGCAGCACTTTCCCTGTAGTTGCGCAGATCTTGGGCGAATCGGTCGGTCAGGCGGCCAGCACCTCGGCGAGCTTGGTCACCGCCAGGTCAATCTCCTCCTCGGTGATCACCAGCGGCGGGGCGAGCCGGATGGTGGAGCCGTGGGTGTCCTTGGCGAGCACGCCGCGCTCGGCGAGCCGCTCGCACGCCTCCCGCCCGCTCATCAGCGCCGGGTCGATGTCCAGACCGGCCCACAGACCACGGACGCGTACCCCGACCAGACCCTTGCCGACCAGCCCCTCCAGGCCGGCCCGCAGCCGCTCGCCCAGCTTGGCCGAGCGGCGCTGGAACTCGCCGGTGGCCAGCAACCGGACCACCTCGATGGCCACCGCGCAGGCGAGCGGGTTGCCGCCGAAGGTGGAGCCGTGCTGGCCGGGCTTGAGCACGCCGAGCACGTCGGCGTTCGCGGCCACCGCGGAGACCGGCACGATGCCGCCGCCGAGCGCCTTGCCGAGCAGGTACATGTCCGGCACGACGCCCTCATGGTCACAGGCGAAGGTCTCGCCGGTACGCCCCAGACCCGACTGGATCTCGTCGGCGATGAACAGCACGTTCCGGTCGGTGCAGACCTGGCGTACGCCCGGCAGGTAGCCCTCCGGCGGCACCACCACACCCTGCTCGCCCTGGATCGGCTCCAGCAGCACCGCCACGGTGTTCTCGTCGATCGCGGCGGTCAGCGCGTCCAGGTCGCCGTACGGCACGACCGTGAAGCCCGGGGTGTACGGCCCGAAGTCGGCGCGCGCGTCCTCGTCGGTGGAGAAGCTCACGATGGTGGTGGTCCGGCCGTGGAAGTTGCCCTCGGCGACCACGATGTTGGCCTGGCCGGCGGGCACCCCCTTGACCTGGTAGCCCCACTTGCGGGCCACCTTGATCCCGGTCTCCACCGCCTCGGCCCCGGTGTTCATCGGCAGCACCAGGTCCTTGCCGCACAGCTCGGCCAGCTCCCGGCAGAAGTCGGCGAACTGGTCGTGGATGAACGCCCGGCTGGTCAGCGTGAGCCGGTCCAGTTGGGCGTGTGCGGCGGCGATCAGCTGCGGGTGCCGGTGGCCGAAGTTCAGCGCGGAGTAGCCGGCCAGGCAGTCCAGGTAGCGCTTGCCGTCCACGTCGGTGAGCCAGGCACCCTCCGCGGACGAGATCACCACCGGCAGCGGGTGGTAGTTGTGCGCCGTCCAACGCTCGGCGTCCCGGACCGCTCCCGGCGTCCGCAGGATGTCATCCACGATCACTTGTTTGCCTTTCCCTGACGGAGTCGCAGTGTGCAGCACTTCGGTCCGCCGCCGGCCTTACGCAGCTCGGACAGGTCGACACCGATGGTTTCGTACCCCCGGTCGCGCAGCGCGGCGGCCAGGTCGGTGGCCTGCGCGGGCAGCACCACGTGCCGTCCGTCGCTCACCGCGTTCAACCCCAGCACCTCGGCGTCGGCCATGGTGGCGTGCACCGCGTCGGGAAAGAGCCGGCGCAGCACGGCCTGGCTGCCGGGGGAGAACGCCTCGGGCAGGTACGCCACGGTCCGCTCGTCGAGCACTGTCAGCGCGGTGTCCAGGTGGTAGAAGCGGGGGTCGACCAGTTGCATGGTGATCACCGGGTAGCCGAAGACCTCCTGCAACTGGGCGTGCGAGGCGTGCGCCGTGCGGAAGCCGGTGCCGGCCAGCAGGTGGTCGCCGGCCAGCAGGACATCGCCCTCGCCCTCGTTGACGTGCTTCGGGTCGTGCATCTCGAAGCCCGCGTCCTCGAACCACGCCCGATAGGCCGGTGCCTCGTCGGCGCGCTGCGGGTCGCGGAACTGCACGGCCATCGCCCTGCCGTCGATCACGGTGCCGCCGTTGGCGGCGAAGACCATGTCGGGCAGGCCGGGCACCGGAGTGATCTCCTCGACGGTGTGGCCGAGATCCAGGTACGTCTGGCGCAGCTGCTCCCACTGCCGGACGGCCAGCGCGGTGTCGACCGGCGCGCTCGGGTCCATCCAGGGGTTGATCGCGTAGTCGACGGCGAAGTACGTCGGCCGGCACATCAACAGGCGCTGGCTGGTGGCGTCCATCGTCATTGTCCTGCTCCCAGGGGTCGGGCGCGCCCGGCCACCGTGGCCCACGGGCTGGCGCCGTTGCTCAACGTTATGCGGCCACAGCGACAGGATCCACCACTGAGAGTTGCGCAGACCGAATATTCGTTGCGTCTGGGCGGCCACCGGGAGCGATTCGTTGTGTCAGGACGTGTCGCGCCTGGCGCACGGGCCGTGGTCGGGTGCGTGGGCGGTGATCGACTCGGTTTCCCGGGAAAGCGCGGCATTGGAGCGGCCGGGACACCCCGACTTCCCGGAAGCCGAGTGGATCACGGCCAGGAAACACTTCAGGGGCGGCGAACCGCCGCCCCTGAAAGGGTGTCGCCCGGTCGGTGAACCACCAAGTGATCCGGGCTGCCGGCGAACCGCCGGCTGTTCGCCGGTGCATCACCGGCGAGCGGAACAGTGCCCGCTAGAAACGGTCGACAAACTGTGAGTCGAGCCACTCACGGAAGCGCTGCACCCAGTCGCCGTCGGTGGTCGGCCAGTCGAACTGCCCGGTCATCGCGAGCACCCCGATCACCACCGCGGCCAGCCCGATCAGCACGCCGAAGAGCGCGTCGGTCTTGCCGGCGACGTGCCGACGGCGGGTGGCCATCAGGCCGAGCACCGCGAGCACCGCGCCGAGAGCGCCGAGCCCGATGCCGTACCCGGCCAGGGTCCCGGTCAGCACGAACATCGCACCGGCGACCGACACGATCAGGCCGAGGGTGGCAAGCAGGCTGGCCCGCGGCTTCGGGCCGCGGGTCGCGGGCGGCTCGGGCTCGGTCACGCCCGGGGTCGGGTCGACCGGGCGGTCGGTGGTGTCCCGGTCCGTCGGGTCGGGCCGACGGGTGGTGCTGTCGAGGTCGGCGTCCCGCTCGGCGGTGCGCGCCACGGTCGGGGCGGTGCCGGCGCGGGAGTCGGTCGCCACCGGGGTGGCGGCCCGGGAGTCAGCTTCGACCGGGCGGGCGGTGCCGGTCCGGTCCTCGCTCTCGACCGGGCGGGCGGTGCCGGTCCGGGCCTCGCTCGCCACCGGGCGGGTGGTGCTGGTTCGGGCCTCGCTCGCCACCGGGCGGGTGGTGCCGGTCCGGGGCTCGCTCTCGACCGGGCGGGCGGTGGCGGCTCGGGCTACCGCAGCCCGTTCGGCGGCACGCCGCTCGGCTTCGCCGGTCTGCCCGCTGGGCGCGGCGGCGCTGCGGTACGTCGTCTGGTTGTCGTCCCGGCCGGCGGTGTCGTCGGACCGGCCCGTGTCGCTGGCCGGCGTGCTGTCCGGGTCGGCGGCCTGGGTGTCGCGGCTGTCAACGCGGCCGTCGAGGTTCTCGTCCCGCGTCGGTGCCGGCTCGGACCGGCGGGACAGCGAAGGAATCCTGACCACTACACACCTCCTGATAAATGCGTGGTGGCCGATGGAAGGGGTGGCACCCACGCGGTTCTGCCCTGAAATACCCACCTGGGCGTTTCCTGACACCAATCCCGGGTACGGGGTCGCCGCCGCGATCAACGGTGGGCCGGGCGGCCCTGCCCGGTGGGCTGTCTCGACCTGCCCGTCGCGGGCGTGGACCTGCCCGTCGCGGGCGTGGACCTGCCCGTCGCGGGCGTGGGCCTGGGCGTGGGTGTGGGCGCGGCCGGGAGCAACCGCACCCCGGCCTGCTGCACGAACACCTCCCGCTTGTCGACGGCCAGGCCCTTGCCATCCAGTACGTAGCCCGTCAGCCAGACCCAACCGTGGTACGTCGGGCGCGGGTCGACACTCACCAGCCGAAGGCGTAGTGCCCGCTCGTCGGCGAACTGCACCGAGCACGCCGCGCCGATCAGCAGTAGGTCGCCGGGCTTCCACTCGGTCACGTCGGCCAGTGGCCGCGGTTGATCGGAATGCGGTGGCGGGCCCGGCAGGGCAGTTCGCCGCCGCAGCGGCACACGGTGCGCCAGCGCACCCAACTCCACACGGGCCGGTGGCGGCGGGCGAGGGTCAGCGCGGTGACCAAGAGGTATTCGTTGTACGACACGCGCATGGCGGTGTCCTTCCGAGGAATAGCGTCCCACCGGCCTTGTGCTGACGCTATTCCCGACACTGTTTCCTGGGAGGCGCCAACGCGTGACAGCATGTTCCGCGCTGGCCACCTTGTGCAATCCGCACCACCGCCCTAATGTCAGGCCATATTGACGCACGAGGAATGGAAAAGAATTGCGCGCGGGGCGAAACATTCGGTGTTGCAGGAGGGAAGCGGTGATGTTGCATGACGGATGAAACAAGCGGGTCCACGGTTCCTCGGCGACAGCTCGGACGGCTGCTCACGCAGCTTCGCGAGGATGCCTCCGTGTCGCTGGACGCCGCAGCCGAGGCGCTGGACTGCTCACGGCAGAAGATCTGGCGCATCGAGAAGGGGTTGGTCCCGGTGCGCGTGGTGGACGCCCGAGCGATGTGTGCTCTCTATCGGGTGTCCGACGCCATGGGCGAGATTGTCGCCGGGCTCGCGAAGGAGACTCGCGCCAGGGGTTGGTGGCATTCGTACGGCGATGTCGTTCCATCGTGGTTCTCGCTGTACGTCGGCCTGGAATCCTCGGCCTCGGCGCTGCGTCAATATGACGCCGAGTTGATTCCCGGACTCCTGCAAGCCCGGGAGTACGCCAGCGAGCTGTTCCGTCGGAAGAATCCGACAATGCGCGAGGAGGATCGGGAAAAGCTGGTGGAGGTCCGGCTGCAACGGCAGGGCATCCTCGTGCGCCGGCTGCCCACCGCCCCCACCCTGCGGGTCGTCCTGAGCGAGGCCGTGTTGCGGCGCACGATCCCCGACCGCCGGGCGATGGCTCAGCAGTTGCGACACCTGCTCGACGTGGCCGCACTGCCGACGGTGAGTCTGCGGGTCCTGCCGCTCGCGGCCGGGCCGCCGTTGGCCAGCGAGACCGGCACCTTCGTCCTCCTGGACTTCCCGCAGGCGTTCGGCAGAGCGTCCACCGAGCCGACCACCGTCTACGTGGAGAACATCACCGGGGCGCTCTATCTGGACAAGCCAACCGAGGTGGCCGCCTACGAACATGTCTGGTCGGACCTGGAAGCCCTCGCCTCGGGTGAGGCAGAATCAGAGAAACTGATCACTTCGATCATCGAGGAGCATCATGACTGACCTTGCCGGTGCGACCTGGCGCAAGAGCACCCGTAGCGGCGGGAGCGGCGGCAACTGCGTCGAGGTGGCCGACAACCTGCCCGGCGTCGTGGGCGTACGGGACAGCAAGGACCCGAGCGGTCCGGCGCTGGCCTTCGCTCCCGCCGCCTGGGCCACGTTCGTGGGCGACGTCCAGCGGCACCGCACGCGCTGACGGCACCGCACGCGCTGACGGCACCGCACGCGCTGACGGCACCGCACGCGCTGACGGCACCGCACGCGCTGACGGCACCGCACGCGCTGACGGCACCGCACGGCCCCTTGGTCGACTCGGGTTCCTGCAAGTCGGGGTCTTTCACTCACCTGGACGCCCCGGTCTCCGTGAAACCGAGTTGATCACGGCACTGGCTATCCTTGGCCGGTGCCAGAGGGACACTCGATCCACCGCCTGGCGGCCCGGCACGCCGAGCTGTTCGCCGGGGACAAGGTGCATGCCACCAGCCCGCAGGGTCGCTTCGCCGACGGCGCAGCCCGGCTCTCCGGCACCGTGTTGGAGGGCACCGAGGCGTACGGCAAGCACTTGCTGCACCACTACGCCGGTGAGCTGACCCTGCACGTGCACCTCGGGTTGTACGGCAAGTTCACCGACGGGCCGGGGGAGCCGCCCGAGCCGGTCGGTCAGGTGCGGGTGCGGCTGGCCAGCGACCGACACTGGCTGGACCTGCGTGGGCCCACCGCGTGCGAGCTGATCACCCCACCCGAGGTGGCCGCACTGCGGGACCGCCTCGGGCCGGATCCGCTGCGCGCCGACGCCGACCCGGAGCGGGCGTACCGGAGGATCTCGCGTAGCCCGACGCCCCTCGCGGCGCTGCTGCTCGACCAGTCGGTGGTGGCCGGCACCGGGCTGATCTTCGTGACCGAGGCGCTGTTCCGGGCCGGACTGCCGCCGACGATGCCCGGCCGCCGGCTGACCCACACCGGCTGGGACGCGCTCTGGGCCGACCTGGTCGGGCTGATGCGGCTCGCGGTCGAGCACGGCCGGATCGACACCGTGCGGGACGCGCACCTGCCGGAGGCGATGGGCCGGGCGGCCCGGGTGGACCGGCACGGTGGCGAGGTGTACGTCTACCGCCGCCCCGGCGTGCCCTGCCACGTCTGCGGCACCGAGGTCAGCCGTGGTGAGTTGGCCGGGCGCAACCTCTACTGGTGCCGTACCTGTCAGGCCGGTTGATCCGCCGGAGGGTCACCGTCCGTCGATCAGCCAGCGGGCCACCTCGATCTGGTGCGGAAAGACGATCTCGCCGTCGATGCTCCAGGCCAGGCTGTGCCCGATCGTCCAACCCCGCACCCGCTCCCGGTCCAGCCCGAGGTCGGCGCTGAGCCGGTGCAGCCGGTGCCGGACGGCGGCCGGCGAGTGGCCCAACTCCGGACCGCGCACCATCGGCACGACCGAGAACTCGCGCTCGCCGGTCAGCGGCTTCGGGTCGATCGCCAGCCACGGTTCCCGGTCGGCGGCGAGCACGTTGCCGGCGTGCAGGTCCTGGTTGACAAGCACCTGCTCGCCCTGGCTCGACACCAGGGCGGTGAGCAGGTCGAGTGCCCCGTCCAGCAGCCGCCGCTCGTACGGCCGGCCGACCCGCTCCCACGCCCGGGGTATCCGGTCGATCCAGCCGGCGGCCTCCTCGGCCAACGGGGTGAACGGCGCGGAGGCGGGTCGCCAGAGGCGGGGGAGCAGCCCGGTCACCACGTCCAGCGCCCGGTCCATCGGCAGCTCGTGCAGCGGGCTTCCGGGCCGGCAGCGCTCCACCAGCAGGGCGCGGCGTCCCGGATCGTGTGCGAGCAGCCGGATCGTGCCGTCGCCGTCCCAGTGGGCCAGCGCGTCGGCCTCGTGCAGGCTGTCGTCGTCCGGGTACTGGAGCTTCAGCACCGCCGCCGTGCCGTCCGGTAGGTCCGCCGGGAGTGCCAGCGAGGCGTACGCCTGCCGGAAGGGCGGACCGAGTCGTAGCGACCACTGCTCGGCGCACTCCGCCAGCCGGGTCGGGAGGGTGGCGAGCCAGGCCCGGCCCGGCGGTGATCCGCGTACCCAGTCGAGTCCCTCGGGTAGCTCCGTCCGGCCATCCTCAGGCAGGGCGTTCACAGGGCGGTCCACAGTGGCTAGCGTAAGGCTCGTGCAGATCGGCGGCTGCTCGGCGCGGAGGCGGTGGTGCTCGACCCGTTCAACGGCGACCTGGCCGAGATCCGCCAACCCGAACGCGCCTGGCGGACCCTCGCGGCCGTGGCCGCGTACGCCAAGACCCAGGAGGTTCGATGACACCCGACGACGAGAGGTTCCTCCGCCGCGCCGTGGAACTCGCCAGCCAGGCAGGGGCTTCCGGCGAACGGCCGTTCGGCTCGTTGCTGGTCGGGGCGGACGGCACCGTCCTCATCGAGGACCACAACACAGTGGTCTCCGACTCGGACATCAGCGCCCATCCGGAGCTCAAGCTGGCCCGCTGGGCCGCCCGGGAACTCGCCCCCGACGTGGCCGCCGGCACCACCATGTTCACCAGTTGCCAGCCCTGCCCGATGTGCGCGACAGCGATCGACCGGTCCGGGCTCGGGCGGGTGGTGTACGCCCTGTCCAGTGAGCAGTTCGAGGAGGTCAAGCCGGCCACCCCGCCGCTGCCTCCGGTCCGCTACGAGGGGCCGGCGCTGTTCGACGAGGCGCGTCAGCCGATCGACAACTACTACTGACCGGGGCGGCGCGGACGGCCCTTCGGCCTGCTGACGCGGCTCAGTCGGGCTTCGGCCGGGAGCGCAGGCGGTCCATCTGGGCGTGGCTGAGGTCATGTGCGCGCGTCAGGTGGCGGGTGATCACCTCAAGCTCCTCCTCGCTGTGGTCGTCGAGGATCGCCTGCCAGGACTGGCCAAGGTCGTCCCAGACCGCCGTGACCCGGTCGACCCGGTCCGGCACGGGGCTGACCAGCACCCGGCGTCGGTCCTCCCGGTCGGGCGTGCGTGTCACGTAGCCACCACGTTCCAGTCGGTCGACCAGACGGGTGGCCGAGCCCGTGGTCAGGCCGGTCATCTCGGCGATCTCGCGCACCGTGCGCGGGGTGGGCGCCGCGGTGAGCAGGCTCAGGAACTGCACGTCGGTCGGGTGGAGCCCGAGGTGGTCGGCGATGGCCTGGTTGAACAGCACGTACGAGGCCAGATAGCGACGGGACGCCATCGACAACTCCTCGTACAGCTCGCCCCTGCGCCGTGTGGTCATCCACATCACCTCCAAATTGGTTGCGCGACGCAGCGATTCTTCCTAATCTGCTGCGTGACGCAGTTAATGCGTCACGCAGCTATCCTACCCCAGGAGGACTCATGCTCACCGTTGCCGTCAGTGGAGCCACCGGAGCGCAGGGCGGGGCCACGGCCCGCGCCCTACTGAAGGCCGGCCACCGGGTACGCGCACTCACCCGCCAGCCCACCTCCCCGGCCGCCGACGCCCTGCGCAGCCTCGGCGCCGAGGTGCGCCACGCCGACTTTGGCGACCGCGCCTCCCTGGACGCCGCGCTCGCCGGAGCCGACTCGTTGTTCGCGGTCACCACCCCGTTCGGCACCGACCTGGCCACCGAGGTCCGGCACGGCAAGGCACTCGTCGACGCCGCGGCGGTCGCTGGCCTCGGCCACACCGTGCTGACCAGCGTCGCGCACGCCGACCGGGGCACGGGTGTCCCGCACTACGAGAGCAAGTACCTGGTCGAGCAGCACCTGCACAGCTCCGAGGTGTCCTGGACGATCATCGCGCCGGCCGCATTCATGGACAACTACGCCAGTGGCTGGACCCTCGACGGCCTACGCGAGGGCGTCTTCGCGTGGCCGATGCCCGCCGATCGGCCGCTCGCCCTCATCCCGGCGGTCGACATCGGCGCGTTCGCCGCGCACGTCCTGCAACGCTCCGCCGAGTTCGCCGGCCGTCGCATCGACATCGCCTCCGATCAGCGCACACCCGCGGAGATGGCCGAGATCCTCACCGGTGTCATCGGCTCCGTGATCAACCACCGGCGGGTGCCCCTGGCCCGCGTCCGACAGTGGTCCACCGACCTGGCGGCCATGTTCGCGTACTTCACGAACGTCGGTCTGGACCTTGACGTCGCCGGGCTGCGTCGCGACTACCCGGAGGTCGGCTGGCACAGCTTCGCCGACTGGGCCGCCGCCCAGGACTGGGCCACGCTGCGGTCCGACGCGACCGCCAACCATGCTCGTCCACGTCCTGAGTCGCGGTGTGACGCAAGCGGAATTGACAGTCGACCGCAGCCGGAGCAGGGTTGAGCACTGACAACGATGTCAACGGGCAAAAGGGAGGAATGGCACCGATGATCCTCCGCTGCGCATGCGGCCTTACGCCGTACCGTTGACGGTTTTGCGGCGCGGACCCGGTCCGTCCGCCGATCCTGGCCGTATGTCCCTTTCCTACCCGACGGTGACCAGCTGAGATGACCGACGTGCCCCGATCCGACGCCACCACGACTCCCGCTCCCACAGGGGCACCCGACCTGCCCGACCTGGACGACTTCCTCGCCGACCAGACCCGCACCCTGCTCGACACGGCCCGCCGCGCGGTCCGGGCCGAGGGCGGCTTCTGGTGGTTGACCGACGACCGCACCCCGGACCGGGGCGAACCGGTGTACACCTGGATCACCTGCCGGATGACCCACGTCGCCGCCCTCGCCCATTGCAACGGCGACCCGGACGCCGCCGCCCTGGTCGACAACGGAATCGCCGCGCTCAGCACCCTGCTGCGCGACGCCCGGTACGGCGGCTGGTTCGGCGCGGTGGACCAGCAGGGAGCGCCCGTCGACGACCGCAAGGCCGGCTACGACCACGCGTTCGTGCTGCTCGCCGCGTCCAGCGCCGCGCGCGCCGGACGGCCCGGCGCGCAGGAGTTGCTCGCCGACGTGCTGACAGTGGTGCGGGACCGGTTCTGGGACGACGAGGCGGGCGCGGTCCGCGAATCGTGGAACAGGGACTGGACGGTCACCGAGGACTACCGCGGCGCGAACAGCAGCATGCACATGGTCGAGGCGTTCCTCGCCGCTGCCGCCGCCACCGGCGACGCGAGCTGGACCGACCGCGCCCTGCGGATCGCCTACCACCTGGTGCACACCGAGGCCGCCCGGCACGACTGGCGGCTGCCCGAGCACTTCACCGCCGACTGGACGCCGCTGCTCGACTACAACCGGGACCAGCCCGCCGACCAGTTCCGGCCGTACGGCTCGACAATGGGCCACTGGCTGGAGTGGGCCCGGCTGCTGCTGGAGCTGGAGGCGGTCCTGCCGCAGCCGCCACGCTGGCTGCTCGCCGACGCCCGGCACCTGTTCGCCGCCGCCGTACGCCGGGGCTGGGCGGTCGACGACGCCGACGGCTTCGTCTACACGATCGACTGGGACGACCGGCCGGTGGTGCGCTCCCGGATGCACTGGGTGCTCGCCGAGGCCATCGGAGCGGCGGTGACCCTGCACCGCCGCACCGGCGACGACGTCTACGCCGACTGGTACCGGGTCTTCTGGGCGTACGCGCGCCGCTACCTGATCGACGGCACCGGGTGGCGGCACGAGTTGGACGCGCGGAACCTGCCCGCCGACACGGTCTGGCACGGTCGGCCGGATGTCTACCACGCGTACCAGGCGGTGCTGCTGTCGCGCTCGGCAAACGGGCTCGGTGGCCCCGGCCCGCTCGCGCCGGGCGAGGTGACCGCATGATCGTGGTCGCGGGCGAGGCGCTTATCGACCTGGTGGTCACCGCCGAGGGGCAGCGCGCCGTGCCGGGTGGCTCCCCGGCGAACGTGGCGGTCACCCTGGCCCGGCTCGACCAGCCGGTGCGGCTGCTGGCCCGGCTCGGCGGCGACGAGTACGGTCGGCAGCTCGCCGAGCACCTGAGCGTCAACCGGGTGGAACTGGACTGGGCGGTCCGCGCCACGGAGCCGACCTCGGTGGCGGTGGCCACGTTGAACGAGAGCGGGCAGGCCAGCTACGAGTTCCGGCTGGCTGGCACGGCGGACTGGCAGTGGACGCCGGGGGAGTTGCCCGACCTGGCCGGGTCGTCGGCGACCGCGCTGCACACCGGGTCCCTCGCGCTCGCGCTGGCCCCCGGGGCGCAGGTGCTGGAGGACCTGCTCGCCCGCGAACGCCGTCGGGACGGGCTCACCCTCTCGATCGACCTCAACCTGCGGCCGAGCATCGTCACCGACCGGGCCGCCGAGCAGACCAGGGTACGACGCCAGGTGCCCCTCGCGAACCTGGTGAAGGCCAGCGACGAGGACCTGGCCTGGCTCTACCCGGACCGGTCGGTGGGCGACGTGATGGCCGAGTGGCGCGACGCCGGGGTGTCCTGCGCGGTGGTGACCCGGGGCGGTGCGGGCGTCTGGCTGCTCGCCCCGAACGGATCGCTGCACGAGCAACCGGCGGTACGCGCCACAGTGGTCGACACCGTCGGGGCCGGTGACTCGTTCACCGGCGGTCTGCTGGCCGCGCTGGCCGACCTCGACGCGCTCGGAGACCGGCCGGCCGACCGGCTCGCCGCGGTGACCGAGCAGCAGTGGGATGCGGTGCTCCGGCAGGCCGCGACGGTGGCCGCGCTGACCTGTGGCCGCCGAGGCGCCGACCCGCCGAGCCGGGCCGAGGTCGACGCCCTGCTCAACGCCGCGAGCTGACCCCGACCCGAGCCGGCCCGCCCTCGGGTGGGTCGGCGCGGTCGGGGATCATCGCGCAAGCAGCGCTGTCAGCGTTGTGGTGGCGGGGTCAGACCTCGGGGCAGCAGGCGGGTGGGCAGCACGATGGTCGACGGTGGGGTGTCGTCGTCACCGGCGATTCGCTGGAACAGCCGCTCGGTGGCGACCCGGGCCAGCTCCCGGGTGTCGTAGGCGACGACGGTCAGTGGCCGGGGCATCAGGTGGGACAGTTCGAAGTCGTCGAAGCCGACAAGCGCGGCGTCACTGCCCCGGCGGTGCAGCTCCTGAAGCGCGCCCACGGTGAGCCGGTTGTTGGCGCAGAAGAACGCCGTCGGCGGGTCCGCCTGGTCGAGCAGCGCGGCGACCGCCCGCCCGGCCTCCTCGGGGGCGATGAGCCTCTCGCAGACCAGCGACTCGTCCCGTGCGACAGCGGCCGCGGCCAGCGCCGCCCGCGCCCCGGCCAGCCGCTCGCGCATCGTGGGCACGCTCGGCGCGCCGAGCAGGAGGCCCACCCTTCGGTGCCCCTCGTCGAGCAACGCGCCGACACCGGCGTGGCTGCCGCCCCGGTTGTCCAACAGCACAGCGTCGGCGTGCAGCCCCTGCGGCGGCCGGTCCAGGAACACCACAGGCATCCCCAGCTCGACCTCGCGCCGCAGGAACGAGTGGTCCAGGCCCGCCGGCACCACCAGCAGCCCGTCGACCCGGCGCTGGGTGAAGTCCTGGAGCAGGGCGCGTTCCCGCTCCGGGTCCTCCTCCGACGAGGCGGTGATCAGCATTGTGCCGTGGGCGGCGGCGATCTCGGCGGCGACGCTGGCGATTGTCGCGTAGAACGGGTTGGCGATCTCCTCGATGAGCAGCCCGACAGTGGCGTTGAGCTGCCGGGAGCGCAGGTTGCGGGCGATGTCGTTACGCCGGAAGCCCAGCTCGGCGATGGCGGCCAGCACCCGGTTGACCAGTTCCTGACCCACCGGCTCGTCGTTGACCACCCGGGAGACCGTCTTCAGGCTCACCCCGGCGTGCCGGGCCACGTCGACCATCGTCGGACGCCGACGTACCGTCGGCCGGGTCGGGGTCTGGGTCACGGGTGGTCCTCCACGGCGGGCACCGGTCAGCGGTCGAGGGCAGCGAGCGCGTCGACCGCCTTTCGGGCGGCGACGAGCACCGGGTCCCACACCGGCGCGTACGGCGGAGCGTAGCCCAGGTCCAGCGACGTCATATCGTCCACCGTCATGCCGTTCCAGAGTGCCACGGCCAGCGTGTCGATCCGTTTGGCCGCCTCGGACCAACCGACGATCTGCGCGCCGAGCAACCGGCCGCTGGGCCGCTCCGCGATCAGCTTGACGGTCATCGGCCGGGCGCCGGGGTAGTAGCCGGCCCGGTTGGTCGACTCGGCGACCACCGAGACGAAGTCGAAGCCGGCCAGGGTGGCCTCCCGCTCCCGCAGGCCGGTGCGCCCCACCTCCAGGTCGCAGACCTTGGTCACGGCCGTGCCGATCACGCCGGCGAAGGTGGCGTACCCGCCGCCGATGTTGATCCCGGCCGCGCGGCCCTGCTTGTTGGCGTGCGTGCCGAGCGGCACGTGCACCGGCATGCCGCTGACCCGGTGCAACGTCTCCACGCAGTCGCCCGCAGCCCAGACGGCGGACAGTCCGGCCACCCGCATCCGGCGGTCCACCCGGATGCCACCGGTCGGCCCGATCGGGAAGCCGGCAGCCTCGGCGAGCGCGGTGTTCGGGCGTACTCCCAGGCCCAGGACCACGACGTCGGTCGGTATCGGCCCCTCGGCCGTGACCACCGCGGACACCCGGCCGTCGCGCTGCTCCAGGCCGGTCACCGGCAGGTCGGTGCGGATCGTGACACCCAGGCCGCGCATCGCGTCGGCGACCAGCTCGGCCATGTCGCCGTCGACGGTCGCCATGGGCTGGGCGCCCGCCTCGACCAGGGTCACCGACAGCCCGCGCTGGATCAGCGCCTCGGCCATCTCGACGCCGATGTAGCCGCCGCCGACCACCACGGCCCGGCGCGGCCGTGGCTCACCTTCCAGCCAGTCGCGCAGCGCCGCCCCGTCGTCGAGGGTCTGCACGCCGAACACGCCGCCCGCGTCGGTGGCCGCCCAGGGCGGCTGCACCGGCACCGCGCCGGTGGCGTACATCAGGTCGTCGAAGCGCTCGCGGACCTCGCCGCCGCCCTTCAGGTCCCGGGCGACCACCTCGCGGCGGTCCAGGTCGATGGCCGTGACCTCGTGGCGCATCCGGAGGTCCATCGCGTACTTCGTCCGGAACGTCTCCGGGTCCCGGGCGATCAACGCCTCCGGGCCGGGCACCAGACCGCTGATCCAGTACGGGATGCCGCACGCCGAGTAGGAGGTGAAGTGGCCCCGCTCGAAGACCACGATCTCCAGGTCGTCGCGGTCGCGGCGGCGTCGGGCCTGGGACGCCGCCGACATTCCGGCGGCGTCCCCGCCGATGACGATCAGCCGTTGCGCCACGGGCTCATCCTGTCACGGTGATCAGCCACGGGTCTGTCGTGCGACGTCCTGCACCACGTCGGTGAGTCGGCCGGTCCGCTCGTACACCGCGCGCTGCCGGGCCGCGCCGCTGCCGTGCCGGCGCAACCCGCTCAGCAGGTCGGTCACCTCGGCCCAGTCGTCGTGCTGCTCCAGCGCCGGCCGCAGCCGCTCGACGAACCGGTCCAGCAGCTCCCAGGCTGGGCGCAGCTCACCGGTGGTGACATCGACGGCGTCGCCTTCCAGGCCGTCGTGCGCGGCCCGCCAGTGCGCGCCGACCAGCAGGTGGTGGTCGGTCCGCAACGCCGGCCGGTCGGCCTCGACATCCGCCATCGCGGTGGCCACCAGGGCCCGGACCAGGGCGGCGACCAGCACCGCGTCGTCCACCGACGGGCAGACGTCGCCGATCCGCAGCTCCACCGTCGGGTACTTCGCCGACAGGCGGGCGTACCAGTAGAGCATCCCCTCGTCGAGCATCACCCCACTGGAGATCAACTGTCGGATCAGCCGCTGGTAGTGCTCGTGCGACTCCAGGAACGGCGTCGGGGCCACCGAGGGCCAGCGCTCCCACTCCACCGAGCGCCAACTGGCGTAGCCGGTGTCCTCGCTGCCGGAGAACGGGGAGTTCGTGGTCATCGCGTGCAGCATCGGCAGCCAGGGGCGTACGTGGTTGAGCACCTGCACACCGGTGTCCGGATCGGGGACACCGACGTGCACGTGCATGCCGTTGTTGCCGGGGCCGGGGACGAGCAGCCGGAACCGCTCGATCATCAGGTCGAAGCGTGGCTTATCCACCACCGGTGGCACCGGGCCGTCCACCGGACCCGTACCGATGGCGAGCAGGCGTACGCCGGCCCGCTCGGCGGCGTCGGAGAGCGCCCGACGCAGCACGCCGAGGGAGTGCCGGATCGATGACAGCTCCAGGCCGGGCGGGCTGCCGATCTCGATCTGACTGGTCTGGAACTCCCGCTCCACCTGCCCGCGAAGTTCGGCCGGCACCTGCTCCATCACCAGGTCGACGGCAGGGACCGCGGCCCCGGTGTGCGGGTCGACGAGCAGGAACTCCTCCTCGACACCAACGGTGAGCAATCCGGTCGCCGCAGTCATCTCGCTGGGCGCCTCCGCCACCTGGCCGGTCATCGACACCACCGTCCGTTCCTACCGTTCGCGGTCCGTCCGCATCGGTCCGCTGCTTGGTTACCCAACGTGGCGACACCGGGAAACGTGGCGTGGCTCGTCGTGCGTGGGCGCGCCGTCGATTTCGGCGGGACGAGGTGACAGCGGGACCTATGCTGAGCCCGTGCCGGTGCTCGGCAGATCGACCCGGACGGCGCCGGTCGCCCTCGTCCCCGTGCCCCGGGACACCCCTCGGCCGCGTAGCGCCACGCCGCCGCGCGGCCGATCCCGCCGTCACCGGTCCCCCCGTCGAGCGGACACCGCCCGGGAGGACCTCATCGGATTCGGACCGAGGGGTTGTCCATGCTTGCCTTCGCACCACTGCACGACGTTGTCGGCGCTGCCGGCACGGCACTGTCCTGGCTCACCGAACTGCTCGAACCACTGGCCGGCGGGATGGCCACCGCCGCCGCCATCGTGCTGTTCACCATCGCCGTCCGGCTGCTGATCTCGCCGCTCACCGTCGCGCAGGTCCGCGGCGAGCGGCGTCGCGCGGCGCTCGCCCCGCAGGTGCGTGACCTCCAGCAGCGGTACGCCGACGACCCGGCGAAGCTTCAGCGCGAGGTGTTCGCGCTGTACCGGGAGGCCGGTGCGAACCCGGTCGCCGGCTGCCTGCCGTTGCTGCTCCAGGCGCCGTTCCTGCTGGTGCTCTACCGGCTGTTCACCACGAACGAGGGCGGCACCGGGCTGCTCGACGAGCGGCTCGCCGGGGTGCCGCTGGGCCACCATCTCACCGATGGTCTGGCCGGGGCGGCCGGCCCGCTCTTCGCGGTGCTGCTGGCCGTGCTGCTCGTGGTGGCCTGGTGGTCGTCGCGGCGGGCACGGCGGGCGTCGGCGGCTGTTGGCACGGTGGCAGGTACGCCCACCGAGGGGCCGGGGGCGGCTGTGCTCGGGCGGCTGCTGCCCCTGCTGCCGTTCGCGACGGTGCTGGTGGCGCTTGTGCTGCCGCTCGCCGCGGTGATCTACCTGGTGACCACGAGCGTGTGGTCGGCGGTCGAGCAGGCGGTGCTCCGCCGACCGCAGGCGATTCCGTCGAGCGTCGAGAAAGATCGACGTTGACAACTGTCTTGACGCGACGTACAACCGTCAGAGAGCGCTCTCTCGAACCCGTCCCCGCAGAGAGGCACGTCCATGTCACCTCCTTCGGCGGCCCCCGCCGCCCCGCTCGTCCGACGCCGGCTGCGGCTGGCCTCCGTCCTGCTCGTCGCCACCACCACCGTCCTGGCCGGCGTCACCGTCACCGCGCAGGCGGCCGTGCCGCCACCCCCGGCCGGCTGGAGCACGGTCTGGAGCGACGACTTCACCGGCGCGGCCGGCACCCTGCCGTCGGCCGCCAACTGGATCATCGACACCGGTCACAGCTATCCCGGTGGTCCGGGCAACTGGGGCACTGGCGAGATCCAGAACTACACCGCCAGCACCGCCAACGTCAGCCACGACGGTGGTGGCAACCTGCGGATCACACCGCTGCGCGACAGTGGTGGCGGCTGGACCTCCGCCCGGATCGAGACCGTGCGCAGCGACTTCAAGGCCCCGGCCGGCGGCGTGCTGGCCATCGAGGGCCGGATCCAGATGCCGAACGTCACCGGCGCCGCGGCCGCCGGCTACTGGCCGGCGTTCTGGGCGCTCGGCGCGCCCTACCGGGGCAACTACCAGAACTGGCCGGGCATCGGCGAGTTCGACGTGATGGAGAACGTCAACGGCATCAACTCCGTCTGGGGCGTGCTGCACTGCGGCGTCGCACCGGGTGGGCCGTGTAACGAGTCCAATGGCCTCGGCGCGTCCCGGGCCTGCCCGGGCTCGAGCTGCCAGTCCACGTTCCACACGTACCGGTTCGAGTGGGATGCCTCGATCAGCCCGCAACAACTGCGCTGGTACGTCGACGGGCAGCTCTACCACACCGTCACGCAGAGCCAGGTCGGTGCGTCGGCCTGGTCGCAGATGACCTCGCACGCGGGCTACTTCCTGTTGCTCAACGTCGCGATCGGTGGGGCCTTCCCGAACGGCGTGGCCGGCAGCGGCACACCGACCGCCGCCACCGTCCCGGGTCGGCCGATGCTCGTCGACTACGTGGCGGTGTACCGGCGCGGCAGCGGCACCACCCCGCCGCCCACCACCCCGCCACCCACCACGCCGCCGCCCAGCGGGACGAGGGACGCGTACGCGCAGATCCAGGCCGAGTCGTTCAGCGGGCAGAACGGGGTGCTCGTCGAGGCGTGCTCCGAGGGCGGGCAGAACATCGCCGCGCTGCGCAACGGCGACTGGGCTCGCTACGACAATGTCGAGTTCGGCTCCACCGGGCCCCGGGACTTCCTGGCCAGGGTCGCCTCCGGCGCGGGTAGCGGTGCGAGTGGCCTCGTCGAGGTGCGGGTGGACAGCCCGACCGCGGCGCCGATCGGCAGCTTCGCGATCGGCAACACCGGCGGCTGGCAGAGTTGGCGCTCGGTGCCCGGCAACGTGGGCGGGGTGACCGGCCGGCACTCCGTGTACCTGACCTTCACCAGCGGCCAGCCGAACGACTTCGTCAACGTCAACTGGTTCACCTTCCGCCGCTGAGCGGACCGTCCCGGGCTGCCCGTCGCACTGTCACGCGACGGGCGGCCCACCGGATCAGCGACCGGCGGTCACCGACCGCCGGTCGTCGCGTTCCCGACGTCGGCGGACCTTACGGACCACCCACATGACCACCATGACGACGAAGACCGCGACGATCGCGTAGTTGAACCAGTCGCTGTAGCGCTCCACGTCCTGCCACTGGCTGCCCAGCGCGTAGCCGGCCCCGACGACGAGACCGTTCCACACCCCGCTGCCGATGGTGGTGAGCAGGATGAACTCGCCCAGCGGCATCCGGTTGGCCCCGGCCGGAACGGAGACCAGGCTGCGGACCACCGGCACCACCCGGCCGATCAGCACCGCCCACCGGCCGTGCCGCTCGAACCAGCGGTCGGCCCTCTCCAGGTCGTCGCGGTCCACAAGCGGGATGCGGTCCAGCCAACGCTTCAGCCGCTCCTCGCCGAGCGCCGCGCCGAGCCAGTAGAGCACCAACGCGCCGACCAGCGAGCCGACCGTCGCCGCCACCACCACGAGCACGACGTTGAACTGGCCCTCGTGGGCCAGGAAGCCAGCCATCGCCAACACGATCTCGCTGGGGATCGGCGGGACGATGCTCTCCAACGCCACAAGCAGCGCCACGCCCACCGGGCCCATCGCCTCGATCACGGAGGCCACCCAACCGGTCAACCCGGTGAACTCGGCCGGGTCGCCACTCTGGGCGTACGCCATGGTCGTCCTTCCGGTCGGCTGCGGGGGATCGGGTGGTCATACCCAGTGGGGCGGGTACTACACCTGCGCTCAGTGCTCCGGGTGCAGCGCGGCGTCCGCCGGCCCCTGCCGCCAGCCGGTGAACACCACGGTCAGGCCAGCGCGTGACGGCGCACAGCAGAACGGGCCGGCCATCGCCTCGGCCGCCGGGTCCAGTGGGGTGAGCCGGACCAGTCGCCACGGGTCGTCGTCGGC
Organism: Micromonospora sp. NPDC005215; assembly: GCF_040607915.1. Lineage (NCBI taxonomy): Bacteria > Bacillati > Actinomycetota > Actinomycetes > Micromonosporales > Micromonosporaceae > Micromonospora > Micromonospora sp. NPDC005215. The sequence goes on from NZ_JBEXHQ010000025.1 coordinate 19,107, forward strand.
TCGAGCGCGGACGGTCAGCGCGTCGCCGGCCCGGCTGACCCGGACGGTCACCTCCCGGCCCGCCCACTGCGGCACCGGCGCCACCGACCAGTCGGAGAACTCCCTGGTCACCACCGCGCCGAGCTGCGACTCGCCGTCGCTCATCTCGACGCCGGCCTTGGTCCAGGTCCGTTCGTCGACCCGGACGAGCACGCCGGCCTGGTCGAACTGCGCCGTGAAGTCGAGCCGGAAACTCACCTCCATGGCGGTGCCGACCGGCAGCGGTGCCAGCAGAGCCGGGCCGTTGTCGTGGACGAAGCCGTAGCTGGTCCGTCGCCAGAAGTCGCTCTCCGCCGCCGGTTCGACGACGAGCTGGCCGGCGGGGCCCTCCTCGACGCGTACCGGCGGGTGCAGCCAGCTGCCCGCAGACCAGTCCAACGGTTGGCTCGGCGGTACGAGATCGGTCTCCATGACGGGCACGGTACCGGCCGCCAGGGACGGGTTTGCCGCGGTGATCGATCGGAAATGTTCCTCCGGCATGGGTGACCGTTGGTATTCCGAAGCCGTCGTCTACTGCCTCGACATCGACACGTACGCCGACTCAGACGGCGACGGGGTCGGTGACATCCGTGGGCTCATCGGGAGGCTGGACTACCTGGCCCGGCTCGGGGTCACCTGCCTGTGGCTGCACCCGATCCACCCGTCGCCGAACCGCGACGACGGGTACGACGCCACCGACTTCTACAACGTGGACCCGCGCTTCGGCACGCTTGGCGACTTCGCCGAACTGCTGCACCAGGCCCAGAACCGGGGCATCCGGGTGATCATCGACCTGGTGGTCAACCACACCTCCGACGAGCACCCGTGGTTCCAGTCCGCCCGATCCTCGCCGGACTCGCCGTACCGCGACTGGTTCGTCTGGTCCGACACCGAGCCGGACGACCGGCACCAGGGCATGGTCTTCCCGGGCGAGCAGGACGAGACCTGGAGCTACGACCGGACCGCCAAGGCGTGGTTCTACCACCGGTTCTACAAGTTCCAGCCGGACCTCAACTTCGCCAACCCGCAGGTCCGCGCCGAGATCAAGAAGATCATGTCGTTCTGGCTCCAGCTCGGCGTCTCCGGCTTCCGGATGGACGCCGTGCCGTTCATCATCGAGCTGACCGAGCCGGGCAACCCGAACTCCCCGAAGGACTTCGAGTTCCTCACCGAGATGCGCCAGCACGTGCAGTGGCGGCGCGGCGACGCCGTCCTGCTGGCCGAGGCGAACGTCGAGCCGGACCAACTGCCGACGTTCTTCGGTGACACCAGCGGGTCCGGCAACCGGATCCACATGCTCTTCGACTTCATGCTCAACGGTCGACTCATGCTCGCCCTCGCCCGGCAGGACCCGGAGTCGCTGATCGAGGCGTTGCGGGACACCCCGAAGCTGCCCGTCGGTGGACAGTGGGCCACCTTCCTGCGCAACCACGACGAGATCGACCTGTCCCGGCTGACCACCGAACAGCGCAACCAGGTGTACGCGCAGTTCGGCCCCGACGAGAACATGCGCATCTACGACCGGGGCATCCGTCGCCGGCTCGCCCCGATGCTCGGCAACGACCGGCGGCGCATCGAGCTGGCGTACGCGTTGCAGTTCTCCATGCGCGGCACGCCGGTGCTGCGCTACGGCGAGGAGATCGGGATGGGCGAGGACCTGTCGCTGCCCGGTCGGGAGGCGATCCGTACCCCGATGCAGTGGTCGTTCAAGCCGAACTCCGGCTTCTCCACGGCGGACCCGGAGAAGCTGGTCCGCCCGGTGATCGACAAGGGTGAGTTCGGCTACCCGACGGTCAACGTCACCGCCCAGCGCGGCGACCCGAAGTCGCTGCTCGGCTGGTTCGAACGCATGATCCGCACGTTGCGGGAGGCTCCGGAGATCGGCTCCGGCTCGACCACCCACATCGACGTGCCGGTGCCGCCCGGCGTGCTGACGCACCGGGCGGACGGGCCCACCGGGACCATGGTCTTCGTGCACAACCTTGGCACCGACGACGTCGAGGTGGATCTGAGCAGCCTCGAACCGGAGGCCGACATGCCGATCGACGTGCTCACCGACCGCGGCTACGGCGAGCTGGGCAAGCTGGGCGCGGTGAAGGTCTCCGGCCACGGATACCGGTGGATTCGCCTATGCCGAGGGTCAGCCTGTTGACGTTAAGCTCCTCCGATCGACCCCACGTTACCGGGAGGTAATCATGTCGGAGGAGCCCCGCGTCGCCATCGTCACCGGAGCCGCACGCGGTATCGGCGCGGCCACCGCCCGGCGGTTGGCCGCCGACGGAATGGCCGTCGCCGTTGTCGACATCGAGGAGGCGGCCACCAAGGAGACGGTGGATGCCATCGTCGGCGCCGGCGGCCGGGCGCTCGGGGTGGGCGCCGACGTGTCCGACCGGGACCAGGTCGAGGTGGCGGTGGCCCGGGTCGCCGCCGAACTGGGCGCGCCCACCGTGCTTGTCAACAACGCCGGTGTGCTCCGCGACAACCTGCTGTTCAAGATGACAAACGCCGACTGGGACACCGTGCTGGGGGTGCACCTGCGGGGTGCGTTCCTGTTCAGCCAGGCCGCCCAGAAGCACATGGTGGACCGCAAGTGGGGGCGGATCGTCAACCTCTCCAGCACCTCCGCGCTGGGCAACCGGGGCCAGGCGAACTACGCCGCGGCCAAGGCCGGCCTACAGGGCTTCACCAAGACGCTCGCCATCGAGTTGGGGCCGTTCGGGGTGACCGTCAACGCGGTCGCACCCGGTTTCATCGTCACCGACATGACCGCCGCCACCGCGGCCCGCATGAAGGTCGACTTCGAGGACTTCAAGAAGCACGCGGCGGCCGAGATTCCGGTGCGTCGCCCGGGGTTCCCGGATGACGTCGCGCACACCATCTCGTTCCTGACGAGCGAGGGCGCCGGCTTCGTCTCCGGTCAGGTCATCTACGTCGCCGGCGGCCCACGGGACTGACCCGTACTGCCGACGAGGGCGCTCCTTCGCCAAGGGGCGCCCTCGTCGCTGCGTCAGGCGGGGCGGCGACGGGTGCGCCAGAGCCAGATCAGGCCGAGCACCGGCAGTACCAGCGGGATGTAGCCGTACCCGCTGCCGAACTGCGACCACACCGTTTCGTCCGGGAAGAGTTCCTTGTCGACGAGGCTCAGGATGCCGACCGCGACCACCCCGACCAGCTCCACGGAGCAGCAGGCCAGCGCGACCCGTCGGCCGGTGTGCCCGGCCCGGGCCAGTCCCACCGCCGCCACGATGTAGATGAGCGCGGCGACCCCGGAGAGCAGGTACGCCACCGGCGCCTCGTCGAACCTGGTCGCGATCTGCAAGCCGGCCCGGCTTGTCGCCGCGATGGCGAAGAGCAGGTAGACCGCGATCAGCAGCCGACCCGGGCCGGCATTCGTGGCGCGTCCGGTCGGTCGTGTCTCAACCACCGAGCACCTCCCAGGTCTGCTGCAACCGGACCACCACCACCGGGGCCACCAGGCACACCGCGCAGACGATCGCCGAACCCCAGCGGGTCGGCTCCATCCGGGCCAGCACCCAGGCCAAGGGCGGCAGGCACACCAGCGTGACCAGGTAGCCGAAGAAGGCGCCGGGCTCGCCGGGCCGGTCCCCGCCGCCGACCGCGACCAGGGCCAGCACGCTCAACACGAGCAATGCCACCTCGAGTACGGCCAAGCCGATGAACTGCACCCGGTCCGGTGGCCGTTGGCGTACCGCCGCCACCAGCGCCCACACCGCGACGAGCAGCGACAGCACGATCGACACCGTCGCGACGATCCCGTCCACCGGAGAGTCGGCGCTCACGCTGGTCACCGGACCTGCCCGGTCGTTGCCTCGGTCACCGGCACAGCCTACTAACCGTCGTAGTAAGACTTGACCCTGCCTCGCTGCCTCGCTGCCTCGCTGCCTCGCTGCCTCGCTGCCTGGTCGCTTGGCCGCTTGGCCGCCTCGCTGCCTCGCTGCTTGGCCTGCCTCCCTGCTTGGCCGCTTGGCCGGTTGGTCGCTTGGTCGCTTGCCTGGCTGCCTGGCTGCCTGGTCGCTTGGTCGCTTGGCCGCCTGGCCGCTTGGCTGTCCCCGCTGGGGCGACCATGAGGTGTCGGTTGCTTCCTGTAGAGCTGCCCCACGAGTGGGGCACGTCGGGGCCGATGAGTGCGGCGTTCGAGGGTCGCTTCGCGGGTGGGGTGCGTCCGGGGTGGGGCGTCCCATATCTGGGGCAGCTCTACAGGCACTGGCCGGACTCTGGCCGCACGGATGAGGGTTGCTTCGCGGGTGGGGCGCGTCCGGGGTTGGTGGGGTGGGGGCGTCCCATATCTGGGGCAGCTCTACAGGCACTGGCCGGACTCTGGCCGCACGGATGAGGTTTGCTTCGCGGGTGGGGCGCGTCCGGAGTTGGTGGGGTGGGGGCGTCCCATATCTGGGGCAGCTCTACAGGCACTCGCCGGACTCCGGCCGCACGGATTGCACGTGACGTGAGCTGCCCGGTTGGTCGACCCGCCGTTGGGGCGGCCGGTGGGGCGACTAGCGTGGATCACGTCCGTGGCGTTGCCGCGGCGGGGGGAAATAGTGGAGGCACACGTGCTGCGGTTCGGCTTGTTCGGCACCGGTCACTGGGCGATCGAGACGCACGGGAAGGCCTTGCACGCCCATCCGGACGCGGAGTTGGTCGGGGTGTGGGGGCGTAACCCGGAGCGGGCCTCCGCGCTGGCCGAGCGGTACGGGGTGCCTGCCTTCGCCGACGTCGACGCGCTGATCGAGCAGTGCGAAGCGGTCGCCGTCGCGCTGCCGCCGGACATCCAGGCCGACATCGCGGTCCGGGCCGCCTCCGCCGGGCGGCACCTGCTGCTGGACAAGCCGCTGGCGCTCAGCGTGGACGACGCCGACCGGGTCGTGGCCGCCGTCGAGGAGTCCGGGGTCGCCTCCGTCGTCTTCTTCACCCAGCGGTTCCAGCCGAACGTGACCGCCTTCCTTGCCGCCACCGCTGCCGCCGGGGGTTGGCAGCACGGCCGGACCACCGCGTTCGCCTCGATCTTCCAGGACGGCAGCCCGTACGGCGGTTCGTTGTGGCGTCGCGAGCACGGTGCGCTCTGGGACATCGCCCCGCACGCGCTCTCCATCCTCCTGCCGGTGCTGGGCCGGGTGACCCAGGTGGCGGCGATGGACGGGCCGAGCGGGATGGTGCACCTGCTGCTCACCCACGAGGGCGGTGCCACGAGCAGCGCCTCGCTCTCCCTGGACGCCCCAGCGGAGTCGATGGCCCGGGAGTTCGTGTTCTACGGCGAGAACGGCATCGAGACCGTCCCGTTCGGCGAGAACGACGCCGCCACGGCCTTCGGTGTCGCGATCGACCAACTCGTCGAGCAGGTGCGGACCGGCACCCGCGACCACCAGTGCGACGTGCACTTCGGCCGCGAGGTCGTCAGCATCCTCGCCGCCGCCGAGACCGCCCGCGCCGAATCCCGCACCATCCCCCTCGTCTGACCCCAACCCCCAACCCCCAACCCCGACCGGCCCGGTTGATCAAGAGGTTTGCGTCACGACATGCCGCGCCGCATGACGCAAACCTCTTGATCACCGCGGTGGGGCGGGGGCGGGCGGGGCGGGCGGGGCGGGCGCGGGGGGTGGGGGGTGGGTGGGGTTAGTGGAGGGTGGTCAGCGCGGCGGCCAGCTCGTCTGGGGAGTCGAACTGCTCGGGCGGCAACGCGTGCAACATCTGCAACATCGCTGTGCTGGCCCCGTTCTCCTGCCCCCAGCGGACCAGGTCCTCCCGGGAGACCGGGTAGTCGAGCCCGGCCAGGTACTCCTGCAACTGAACGCCGGTGACGGTCATGCCGGCCGGCTACCCGCTCACGGTGGGCGTACACCGGCCTGGCCGGCACCCACGACGGCCCGGCGGACGGCGTGTCGGCGCGCGACGCGCCCACGGTTTGTCCCAGCGGCGGTCGGGTAGCCGCTGGCATGCTGGTTCAGCGGCTCGGCGCGCCGAGCGACTTCGACCCGTTGCTGGAACGCGTTCGAGACGCCCGGGTGGTGATGATCGGCGAGTCCACCCACGGCAGCTACGACTACTACCGGTTGCGGGAGCAGCTCACCCGTCGGTTGATCGCGGAGTGCGGCTTCTCCTTCGTCGCCGTGGAGGGTGACTGGCCGGACTGTGACCGCGTGCACCGGTCGGTGACCGCCGCGCCCGGCGGCGCGCTTCAGCCGCAGCTCGCCCTCGGCCAGTTCGAGCGGTGGCCGACCTGGATGTGGGCCAACGCCGAGGTGGCCCGGTTCGCCAACTGGTTGCGGGCCTGGAACGTGGAGCGGCCGGAGGGTCAACGCGCCGGGTTCCACGGGCTCGACGTGTACAGCCTCTGGGAGTCGATGCAGGCGATCTTCGACTACCTGGGGGAGGAGGACCCGACGTCACTGGAGGCGGCGCAGGACGCGTACCGCTGCTTCGAGCCGTACGGCAAGAGGGTCGAGGAGTACGGCGCGGCCAGCCGGTTCGTCTCCGCCCGCTGTGAGGAGGAGGTCGTCCGGCTGCTCGCCCGGACCCGTGAACACGCCCTCTCCGACGGACCGGATCGCTTCTCGGCCTGGCAGAACGCGGAGGTGGTGGCCGGTGCGGAGCGGTACTACCGGGCGATGGTGGCCGGCGGGCCGGACTCGTGGAACATCCGCGACACCCACATGCAGGACACCCTGGACCGGCTGCTGGACCGGTACGGCCCGGACGCCCGAGGCATCGTCTGGGCGCACAACACGCACGTCGGGGATGCGCGGGCCACCGACATGGCCGCGGACGGGATGGTCAACATTGGTCAGTTGGCCCGGGAACGGCACGGCGACGAGGCCGTGGCGCTGATCGGCTTCGGCAGCTACCGGGGCACGGTGATCGCCGCGCCCCGCTGGGGTTCGCCGCCCGAGTCGATGGTGGTGCCGCCGGCTCGGGAGGGGTCGGTCGAGCGGCGGCTGCACGAGCTGATGCCGGACCGGGCGGTGCTGATCTTCGGTGGTGACGACCAGCCGGGCTGGGTGACCGACACCGCGGACCACCGGGCGATCGGGGTCGTCTACGACCCGTCCTTCGAGTCCTGGGGCAACTACGTGCCGACGCGGCTCGGCGACCGGTACGACGCCTTCGTCTGGTGCGACGAGACCACCGCTCTGCACCCGCTGCCGGTCCCGGCGGTCCCCGGTGAGATGGAGACGTACCCAGCCGGGGTCTGACCGGTGCGAACGCGCGAGGGAGGTGCGGAGCCCGACGGGCGTCGCACCTCCCTCGCGTCGACGGGGTCAGACGTGGGTGGGGGTGCGTTCCTCCAGATGGGTGCGGAGGCCCTCGCCTTCGATGTCCACGTTCGGTAGGGCGCGGGACAGCCAACCAGGGAGCCACCAGGCGCGGTCGCCGAGGAGCGACATCACCGCCGGGACGATGGTCATCCGGACCACGAACGCGTCGATGGCGACGCCGACCGCGAGGGCGAAGCCCATCGACTTGATCACCGGGTCCTCCAGGAAGACGAAGCCCCCGAAGACCGACATCATGATCAGCGCGGCGGCGGTGACCACCCGGGCGCCGTGCCCCATGCCGCTGATGGTGGCCTGCCGGGCGGACTTGCCGTGGACAAAGTCCTCCCGCATCCGGGACACCAGGAACACCTCGTAGTCCATGGCAAGCCCGAACAGGATGCCGATGAGCAGGATCGGCAGAAAGCTGATCAGCGGGCCCGGCGTGTCCAGGCCGACCAGGTCGGCGAGGTGTCCCTGCTGGAAGACCGCCACCGTGATGCCGAACGTGGCGGCGACGGTGAGCAGGAAGCCCAACGCGGCCTTGACCGGCACCAGCAGCGAGCGGAACACCAGCATCAGCAGCAGCACCGAGAGCCCGACCACCAGCAGCAGGTACACCGGTAGCGCGTCGGAGAGCTTCTCGGAGACGTCGATGCCGATCGCGGTGACACCGGTGAGCAGTACGTCCGCGTCGCGGATCCCGCTCACCGAGCCGCGGATGTCGTGCACCAGGGTTTCGGTGGCCTCGTCGGTCGGGCCGGTCTTCGGCACCACGCCGAGCAGCGCGGTCCGGCCGTCCGGGCTGAGCTGGGGTGGCGCCACCGCGAGGACGTTCTCGGTGCGCTGGAGCAGCGCTGTCACCTGCGGCACGGCGGCCGAGGTGGCCTGCGGGGTGTCACCGGCGACCACCACCGCGAGCCGGCCGGTGAAGCCCGCCCCGAAACCCTCGACGGTCAGGTCGTTGGCCACCCGGGCGGGTGAGCCGACGGCGGCCGTCGCGGCGCCCGGCAGGGCCAGCCGCATGTCCGGCGTGGGCAGCGCTAGCAGGCCCAGGCCGAGCAGGCCGACCAGGATGACCGGTACGCGGAAGCGGGTGACCAGCCGCGCCCAGCGGAACCCGAACCGGGACTCGTCCTCGGCGGCCGGCTGGTCGGGGACGCCCGAGTGGTCGGCGGCTGCGCCGGGGTCGTCGGTGACGGCTGCTCGCAGCCGGCGGGGGAGCACCCGGCGACCGGCGAAGCCGAGCAGTGCCGGCTGGAGGGTGATCGCGACGAGCACCGCGACGGTGACCGTGCCGGCGGCGGCGAGACCCATCACGGTGAGGAAGGGAATGTTCACCACTGCCAGTCCGGCCAGCGCGATGACCACTGTCGCGCCCGCGAAGAGCACCGCGGACCCAGCGGTGCCGACCGCCCGGCCGACCGCCTCCTCCGGGGACAATCCGTCGAGCAGGTTCTGCCGGTGCCGCGAGGTGATGAACAGTGAGTAGTCGATGCCGACCGCGAGGCCGAGCATCAGCGCCAGGACCGGGGCGGTGCTTGTGAGTTCGACGGCGCCGCTCAGCGCGAACAGGCCGGCCATCCCGACGCCCACGCCGATCAGCGCGTTGAGCATTGTCATTCCGGCGGCGACGAGCGAACCGAACGTGATGATCAGAACGATCGCGGCGACCAGGACACCGAGCGCCTCGGTGGAGCCGATCTCCGGCTCGCTGCCGAGCACCTCGCCGCCCGGGGCGACCTGCCAACCCTGTGCCTTGGCCGCCGCGCCCACCTGCTCGTACGCGGTGCGCTGCGCGTCGGTCACGTCCTCGCCGAACTGGACCTGGATCAGCGCGTACCGGCCGTCGGGTGTGACCGCGCCGGCCTGCAAGGGGTTGACCGCGCCGACCACGCCGGGCAGCGTCGTGGCCTGCTCGACGAGTTCCTGCACCACGGCCTTGCCCTGCGGGGTGGCCAGTTGGCCGTCGGCAGGCGCCTTGAGGGTGATGGTGCCGGTCGCGCCGCTGGCCGCGGGGAACTGCTCGGCGAGCAGGTCGAGGGCGTGCTGGCTCTCGGTGCCGGGCATTGTGAAGTTGCTCGCCGTCGGGCCGCGCAGGGTCGCCGCGGCCAGGCCGGCGACGACGAGTACGACGAGCCAGAGCGCGACGACGAGCCGTCGCCGGCGTAACGCGCCCCGGCCGAGCCGGTAGAGCAGGGTGGCCATCAGGAGTCCTTGTCCTCGGTCGTGGGTGGTTGGGGCAGGGGTGCGTCGACGGGTTCGACGGCCCGCCGGACGAGGGTGAGCAGGGCGGCGCGCAGTTCGTCGTCGGGGATGTCGGTGAACTCGCCGCATGCCTCGGAGATCCCGGCGAGCAGCACCAGCGCGGCGATCCGGGCGCCCGGCCGGTCGGAGTGTCCGGCCAACGCGTCGCGCAGCCGGTCGGAGATCTGCTGGATGTGCGCGAAGGCCGGCTGGCACAGCAGTTCCGGGAACTCGCCGCGCAGCACCGCGATCTCCCGCCGGAACCGGACCGCGAGGTCGACGAAGCCCTGTGCGGCGACCTCCTGCGCGGCCGAACCGGTCAGGCCGGTGAGTCGGTCGTCGAGGTCCCGCAGTACGCCGATCGCCGGGGCCATCAGCTCGGCGAGCAGGGCTTCCTTGTTGGCGAAGTGGTAGAGCACTGTGGCCTTGGAACAGCCGACCTCACGGGCGATGTCCTGCAGGGAGGTGCCCCGGTAGCCGCTCACCGTAAACTGACGCGCCGCCGCGGCGAGGATCTCGCCGTGCGTCTCGGACACCGCTCTGGCCATCACCGGTCCACCTCCGCAGACCAGCATGCCTGACCGATCGGTCAGATCCTGACCGATCGGTCAGACTTCTGTGGTGGCGTTCCCCACACCCGGTGTGGGTTTATCCGGCGTGCTCGGCGTCGTACCTGGTCCGTGCCTCGGCGATGGCGCGGCGGTGCCGCTCGGCCCAGCTGGTGAGGGCCACCAGCGACTCGTAGAGCTCCAACGCCATCGGGGTGGCCGTGTACTCGACCTTGGGTGGGACGGTCGGATAGACGGTGCGGCGCAGCAGGCCGTCACGTTCCAGGTTGCGCAGCGTCAGGGTGAGCATTCGGCGGCTGATCCCCTCGATGTGTCGCTCCAACTCGGTGAAGCGCACCGGTCCGTGCGAGGCGGCCACGAGGATGCTGATGCTCCACTTGCCGCCGACCCGGTCGAGCACCTCCCGGACGGTGCACGCCCGAGCCTGCCCGGGAGTGAACGGGACGTTCTCGGCCGCGCAGGTCACCTCCGCCTCGACCAGCGCGGACACATCGCTGTTCCCCTGGGACATCAGAGTGCCTCCTTCCGCTTTGGTTCATGGTCACAGACGATGGCCTCGGTAACAAACCGTGCACCAAGGAGGAGTTTCATGGAACGGGTCGTCCCGTCCCGCTGGCCCGCGCTGCTCGTGCTCTGCGCCGGCAGCCTGATGATCATTCTGGATGGCACCGTCGTGGCGGTGGCACTGCCCGCCGTGCAACGCGACCTGGGATTCACCGCCGCCGGCCTGGCGTGGGTGGTCAACGCGTACCTTGTCGCGTTCGGCGGGCTGCTGCTGCTTGCCGGCCGACTCGGCGACCTGCTCGGCCGGCGGGGGGTCTTCCTGGCCGGCGTCGCGCTGTTCACAGCGGCCTCGCTGGCCTGCGCGGTCGCCACCGGCCCGACGCTGCTTGTCGCCGCGCGCTTCGGCCAGGGCGTCGGTGGGGCGCTGGCCATGGCGGTCAGCCTCGGCATGATCGTCCGGCTCTACCCCGAGCCCGCCGAACGGGCCCGGGCGATCGCCGTGTTCAGCTTCACCGGCGCGGCCGGCGCGTCGGTCGGCACCGTCGCCGGTGGAGTGCTCACCGAGGTGGCCGGGTGGCGGGCGATCTTCCTGGTCAACCTGCCGATCGGGGCGGCCATCCTGCTCACGGCCGTCCGCCGGCTCCCGGCCGAACGGGGCATCGGTCTGCGGGCTGGCCTGGACCTGCCCGGCGCGCTGCTCGTCACCGCCGGTCTGATGGCCGCCGTGCTGGGCATCGTGGGCGCCGGCGACCACGGCTGGACCAGTCCGCGGACCCTCGGCGCGGTCGCCCTCGCGGCGCTGCTGCTCGGCGCGTTCGTGCTCCGCCAACGGGTGGCGGCGACCCCGCTGGTGCCGGCCCGGGTGCTGCGCGTCCCGGGTCTGGTGGCGGCGAACGCCGTGCAGTTCCTCATGGTCTGCGCGTACTTCGGCTTCCAGTTCCTGCTCGCCGTGGAGCTGCAACTGGTGCTCGGACTGGACGCCGCCGCGACCGGCTGGGCCTTCCTGCCCACCCCCGTGGTGATCGCGGTGGTGTCCCTCGGCCTGTCCGGTCGGCTGATCGCCGGCTGGGGCGCCCGGACCGTGCTGCTGACCGGGCTCGGCCTGGCCACCGTCGGCTTCCTGCTGCTCGCCCGGCTGTCCGCCGACGGGGCCTACGTCACCGCCGTACTCCCTGCGATGTTGATCTTCGGGGTGGCCGGCGGTCTGACCCTGCCGGCCGTCACCACAGTGGCCATGGCCGGCGCGACCGACACGGACGCCGGGCTCGCCTCCGGCCTGGCCAACACCACCCAGCAGGTCGGTGGGGCGGTCGGCCTGGCCGCGCTGGCCACCCTGGCGGCCGCCCGTAGCGACGGGCTGCGGGCCGCCGGCTGGGCCGAGACCGCCGCGCTCGCCGGCGGCTACCGGGCCGCGTTCGCCGTGGCCGCCGGTCTCGTGGTCGCCGCGTGGCTGGTGGCGCTGACCACCCTGCCCCGACGCTCGACCGGCCTGTCCCGACGCTCGACCGGGTCGTCGTCGACAGCCGATCCGTCGGGTTCGGCCGGGGTGGGTGCCGGAACCGATCCGTACCGAAGCGCCGCGTCCGGTTGACCGGAGGCACCGGGGCCGCGAAGGTGGTCGGGTGAGCGAGGCTGACGAGACCCGGGACGGCGTGGCCCTGACCAACCTGGACCAGCCGCTGTCCGACCGCGACGACGCGACCAAGCGGGACCTGGTCGACTACCTCGACGCCGTCAGTGGGCGGATCCTTCCCCAGTTGCGGGACCGCCCGCTGTCGGTGATCCGGGTCCGCCCCGGCCAGCCGCCCTTCATGCAGAAGAACCTGCCCCGCTACACCCCGGACTGGGTCCGCCGGGTGCCGGTCTGGGCTGAGGCGTCGCACCGGGAGATCTCGTACGCCCTCTGCGACGACCGGCGCACCCTGCTCTGGTTCGCCAACCAGCGGGCGGTGGAATACCACCCGACGCTGGCCACCACTGCGGATCCGCACCGTCCGACGCACCTGGTGCTCGACCTGGACCCGCCGGAGGGTGACAGCTTCCGGGCGGCCGTCGCCGCGGCCCTGCTGGTCCGCCAGGCACTCGCCGACGCCGGGCTGACCGGTGCGGTCAAGACCAGCGGTGCCAAGGGTGTGCACGTCTTCGTCCCGGTGGCGGACGGACCCACGGCCGAGGAGCTGGCCGCCGCCACCCGGGCACTCGCCGTCCGCGCCGAGCGGCTCGACCCGGCGCTGGCGACCACGGCGTACATCAAGGAGGACCGGGGTGGCCGGGTCTTCGTGGATGCCACCCGCGCCGGGGGCGCGACAGTGGTGGCCACGTACAGCCCTCGGCTGCGCCCCGGGATGCCGGTCTCCTTCCCGGTCGACTGGGCCGACCTGACCGAGGTGGCCCCGGCCGACTTCACCATCCGGACCGCGCCGTCGCTGCTCGGCGACGGTGACCCGTGGGCCGCGCTGATGCCGGCCCCGCAGCCGCTCCCGGCCGACCTGGTCGCCGAGGGCCGGACCATCCCGGTGGCCCGGGTGCAGGCCATGCACGAGGGGAAGCGCCGGGCCCGCGCCCGTCGCGAGGCCGGCTGACCGGGCTCTTCGGCCCCCGCTCGCGCCCGGCAGCGGACGGTTGTCGGTGGGTTGTGGCACGATTTCCCAGGTGAGCAGCAAACCCGACGCGACCCAGCGACTGGGCGACCTCGCGCGGCTGCGCCGGGTCCGCGACCGGATCGACAGGGAGTACGCGTCTCCGCTCGACGTCGAGGCGCTCGCCCGGGGCGCGCACATGTCGGCCGGGCACCTCAGCCGCGAGTTCCGGCTCGCCTACGGCGAATCTCCGTACAGCTATCTCATGACGCGGCGCATCGAGCGGGCGATGGCCCTGCTGCGCCGTGGCGACCTGAACGTCACCGATGTCTGTTTCGCTGTCGGTTGTTCGTCGCTGGGCACCTTCAGCACCCGCTTTACCGAGCTGGTCGGCGTGCCGCCGAGCGTCTACCGGCGGCAGGCGGCGCAGGCGACGGCGGGGATGCCGTCGTGCGTGGCGAAGCAGGTGACCAGACCGGTCAGGAATCGAGAAGCGCGGGTCACCGCGGCGCAACTAGCGTGACCAGCATGGACATCACCATTCACTCGAGCTTCCTTCCGCACACCGACCCGGAGGCCTCGCTGGTCTTCTACCGCGACATTCTCGGCTTCGAGGTCCGCCTCGACGTCGGGTACGAGGGGATGCGGTGGATCACGGTCGGGCCGGTCGGCCAGCCCAGCACCGCCATCGTCCTGCACCCGCCGGCCGCCAATCCCGGCATCACCGACGACGAACGGCAGACCATCCTCGAGCTGATGGCCAAGGGCAGCTACTTCGGCGTCAACCTGGCCACCACCGATCTCGACGCCACCTTCGCCAAGCTGGAGGCCACCGACGCCGAGGTCGTCCAGGAGCCGACCGAGCAGCCGTACGGCGTACGGGACTGCGCCTTCCGCGATCCCGCCGGCAATCTGATCCGCATCCAGGAAGTGCGCTGACCCGTCCGACCCCGGACAGATGGAGACACGATGAGCACGGCCACCCCGCCGTCCACGCCGCACGTCGCGGACAGCCACGATCTGATCCGGGTGCAGGGCGCGCGCGTCAACAACCTCAAGGACGTCAGCGTCGAGATCCCGAAGCGGCGACTGACGGTGTTCACTGGTGTCTCCGGCTCCGGCAAGAGCTCGTTGGTCTTCGGCACCATCGCCGCCGAGTCGCAGCGGATGATCAACGAGACGTACAGCGCGTTCGTGCAGGGCTTCATGCCGACGTTGGCGCGGCCCGAGGTCGACCTGCTGGACGGCCTGACCACGGCGATCATCGTGGACCAGGAGCGGATGGGCGCCAACGCCCGATCCACCGTCGGCACCGCCACCGACGCCAACGCGATGCTGCGCATCCTGTTCAGCCGCCTCGGGCAGCCGCAGATCGGCTCGCCCAACGCGTACTCCTTCAACGTCCCCTCGGTGAAGGCCACCGGCGCGATCACCGTCGATCGTGGCGTCGGCAAGACGAAGACCGAGAAGGCGACCTTCACCCGGCTCGGCGGGATGTGCCCGCGCTGCGAGGGCATGGGTTCGGTCACCGACATCGACCTGTCGGCGCTCTACGACGACAGCCGCTCACTCAACGAGGGCGCGATCACGATTCCGGGCTACAGCATGGAGGGCTGGTACGGCCGGATCTTCCGCGGCTGCGGCTACTTCGACCCGGACAAGCCGATCGGCGGGTACACCAAGCGGGAGCAGCACGACCTGCTCCACCGGGAGCCAACCAAGATCAAGATCGACGGGATCAACCTGACGTACGCGGGCCTGATCCCGTCGATCCAGAAGTCCTTCCTCGCCAAGGACATCGACGCGTTGCAGCCGCACATCCGCGCCTTCGTGGAACGGGCGGTGACCTTCACGACCTGCCCCGACTGTGCCGGCACCCGGCTCAGCAGGGAGGCCCGGTCGTCGAAGATCAACGGGAAGAACATCGCCGACGCCTGCGCGATGCAGATCAGTGATCTCGCCGCCTGGGTCCGGGGGATCGAAGAGCCGTCGGTGGCCCCGCTGCTGGCGGGGCTGCAACACCTCCTCGACTCGTTCGAGGCAATCGGCCTGGGTTACCTCTCGCTCGACCGGCCGTCGGGCACCCTCTCCGGCGGGGAGGCGCAGCGCACCAAGATGATCCGCCACCTCGGCTCGTCGCTCACCGACGTCACCTACGTCTTCGACGAGCCGACGATCGGTCTGCACCCGCACGACATCCAGCGGATGAACAAGCTGCTGCTCCAACTGCGCGACAAGGGCAACACAGTGCTGGTCGTGGAGCACAAGCCGGAGGCCATCGCCATCGCCGACCACGTCGTCGACCTCGGGCCCGGCGCCGGTACGGACGGCGGCACCGTCTGCTACGAGGGCACCCTGGACGGCCTGCGGGCCAGCGGCACCAGCACCGGTCGCCACCTCGACGACCGAGCCGCCCTCAAGGAGACGGTACGCACGCCCACCGGCAAACTGGAGATCCGTGGCGCGACGGCCAACAACCTCCAGGACGTGAACGTCGACGTACCGCTCGGGGTGCTCGTCGTCCTCACCGGTGTCGCCGGCTCCGGCAAGAGTTCGCTCGTGCACTCCTCGATCCCCGCCGGTACGGGTGTGGTGTCGATCGACCAGGGCGCGATCCGTGGCTCACGGCGGAGCAACCCGGCCACGTACACCGGGTTGCTCGACCCGATCCGCAAGGCGTTCGCGAAGGCCAACGGTGTGAAGCCGGCGCTGTTCAGCGCCAACTCCGAGGGCGCCTGCCCGAGCTGCAACGGCGCCGGTGTCATCTACACCGACCTGGGGATGATGGCCGGTGTCGCCGCGCCCTGCGAGGACTGCGAGGGCAAGCGGTTCCAGGCGTCGGTGCTGGAATACCGTTTCGGGGGTCGCGACATCAGCGAGGTGCTCGCGATGTCGGTGACGGAGGCGGAGAAGTTCTTCGGTGCCGGCGAGGCGCGTACGCCGGCCGCGCACACCATCCTCGACCGGCTCGCCGACGTCGGGCTCGGCTACCTCAGCCTGGGCCAACCGCTCACCACCCTGTCCGGCGGCGAGCGGCAGCGGCTCAAGCTGGCCACCCACATGGCCGAGAAGGGTGGCGTCTACGTCCTCGACGAGCCGACCACCGGCCTGCACCTGGCCGACGTCGAGCAACTGCTCGGCCTGCTCGACCGCCTCGTCGACGCCGGCAAGTCGGTGATCGTCATCGAGCACCACCAGGCGGTCATGGCGCACGCCGACTGGATCATCGACCTCGGTCCCGGGGCCGGCCACGACGGGGGCCGGATCGTCTTCGAGGGCACCCCCGCCGACCTCGTCGCCGGTCGCTCCACCCTCACCGGCGAGCACCTGGCGGCGTACGTCGGCGGTTGACCAGAGGGCCCGCCGGTCGACCGATGCGCTACTCGGCCGGCGGTCGGGCGCTCTGTGCCGTCGTGCTGGTGAGGACCCGGCAGGTGGCGGTGGGCAGGCCGAGGGTGATCGTGGTCGGATTGACGTACCCGGGCACGGTCGAGGTGACAACCGCGGCGAGGAGCCCGCTCCACCGTCCTCGGCCCGCAGCACCGCGTAATCGACGATTCGCCGTCCCGATGACGTTGGGTTGCAACCTCCATGCAGATGCCCGAGGTGGCGTGCGTGCGTTGATCAAACGACAGGTCCTCAGCGACGCCGAGGACCTGTCGGGAGTTGTTCACCACTTGATCGCGCCTGGTAGGCCGAACAACAAGAGATCCAGATCGGGAAGCTTGTCGGTGCAGACTTGGGAGAGGCTGTGATACCACGATTGAATACCTGTTCGCCGTAGCTCCGCCTCCACCGACAGGTTCTCGGTCGGCTGCGGCTCCGGCTGGTCGGCGGGGCGAAGGGAGAGCGGCAGGGCATCGTGGAGAATTGTCAGCCTGTCATACGCCAAACGGAGCGCGCTCATCTGACGGGCACTGTCCCACGTCCGGGAATCACCACCCATCTGCTTGAGGGCCGTATAGGCATCCCATCCATTCTCGCCAGGCCGACCCACGACGAGAGCGGAGACCACCCTATGCACCCAGTCGCGATCGGGCTCGACCTCTATTGCTCGTGCGCGTGCTGCGTCGGCAAGCATCATTAGGCAGGCGCGGAGCTGCCATCGTTCAAGAGACTTGTCTGATCGGTGTCGCCAGATGGCAATTGCAGCGAAGAATCCCAGCAGCGCCGGGCTCGCGGCCATCCATGGACCTTCGCAGTTGCCGCATGGATCGCTACCGGGTAGGTTGAGGCGCCAAGCGGGCCAAGTCGCCGCCTTATTCGGATCTGTCTTTTGACTCTGTAAGACGTGGCAGTCAGGTGCGTGTATTCGCCGGCCGGACGAGTAGCCGTAGCTGATGCGCATCCAACCAGGTCCAGAGAAATGTATTGGGTCCAACTGCGGAACCTCGGGCAATTCGAGGTGGCCGCCCTCCTTGGTAATCGCAGCCGCGCACGCCTCGACGAAGCCGCTGGCAGCCGACAGTAGGTCATCGGGAATTCGTCTTGCCAAATAGCCACGGTTCGCCCAGTCCATCGTTTCGGTTAAAGTTGGTGCCAGCGGACCGAGGACTGCTCCTGCTGAGCCATCCGGGGTCACCACGCTCGACGACGAGTCGTCCGACCAAAGCGTGGCACCGGCCAGTAGATCTCTGGCAAGATAAACTGGTAAGCCCTCAAGAGTTCGTAGTGCGGCGGCCTTAAGTTGCTGTTGAACTGGCCGCCACGCGAAGCGTGGCTCGGGTAACGGCCAGTCCCGCAGGTGTTCTGTGGAATCGACCAGCGATGAATAGTAGCGGGTGTCATATTTATCTGAGATTGGGCGGGTCGGATCGGCAATCTCCTGCTGCTCGATCTCGGCCCAGCGCTCACGCTTCTCGGCCGCTTCCTTGTCGCGTGTTTCCTGTTCGGCCGCCGACAATTCGGGCCATACTTCCCAGGTGCACAAAATGCTGCGGCTTCTTACCTCGACTCGTGAGCCACGCCGAAAGGTGTTCTCCGTGTCTGCTGCAGGCTCGAGAACTTCCACGCGAAGCCGTCCACCGGTGATCTTTTCTCGTACGACTACACGCGAAGCGTCTGGGCTCCAGCTACTCTTCCGATGAGCGTATTCTACGCCTACTTCGACGTCGGCAATTCGCATGGTTGCATACTGCCGCGATGCTCGACCGTTGACAAGTTGGTTGCTCATCGGGGCTGTCCAACGTTTGAGCGGGGGTCGAGCTGACAGTTTGGCTATAGCGTGGCTGCATGCAGGATGGGTGCGACCCTATCGGTGATCATGAAGTTAGCGGCATGATCTTGGCAAGGACCGCAGCGCCGATGTCCTCACCCGCCGAGATCTGCTGCTGCGCCGATCCGCCGACGCGCCTCTGCCCGCTGCGGTCACCGATCTTGAACACCGGAGTCTGTTCCTGGCCTTGACTGCCGTGTCCGAACCCCTGACCCTCGTGGCCTGCCGAGGCGCTGTCGCGGGCACTGGCCCGATGGTTGAGGAATCAGGCAGCACCGGTTCGTGGGGCCCGCACGGCGGTGGAGTCCAGTTGTCGCCGTCGGCGCCGCCCGGCTGAGCGACTGACGTCAGGTCCATCTGTTGTCGGCGTACGACGCCATGCGCACACCCAGCGGTGTCGGTTTCCCCCGCGCCCGGCAGGCGGTTCGAATCCAAGCGCCTAGACGCCCTGAGGCTGCTCTCCGGCAGCGCGTCAAACGAGCGTTCCGCCACGACTGACCGGCGTCGGAACTTGGCACGGATATGGCACAGACGTCCGCCACGGGCCGATGACGGCCGGACACATGATTAAGGCCCCTAACCGGGTTTCCCTGGTCGGGGGCCTTTTCGTGCTGGTCAAAGCTTTCTTAGCAAGTGTGCCCCCGGCAGGATTCGAACCTGCGCCACCGCCTCCGGAGGGCGGTGCTCTATCCCCTGAGCTACGGGGGCTCAGCGACTGGAGAAGACTAGCAAACCTCCTCCGCGTACGCCGAATCGGTATCGGGTGCGCCGATCGTGTCGGCAACCGGCCCACCCGGTGCTCAGGCGGCTGCGATCGCCCGCCCGCAACTGGGCAGCGGGTGCAGGACGATTCGCCGGGGGAGCCGGCGTGGCCACTCGTTGCGCGGCCAGGAGCCGTCCACGATCAGATGCACGGTGCGCTGCTCCGCACCGCTGAGCCGCAGCACGAAGTCGCGGGGGAGCGGCGGGTCCACCGTCGGCGTGGTGATCATGAAGCGCACCCGGCCGCGGGACGAGACCGCGGAGATCACGTCCGCTGCCGGCATGGTGCCCCGCAGCCGGATCCGACCGATCCAGTAGACCTCCGCGAGGTGCTCCTGGGCGGCCCGGGTGATCGCCGGGTAATCGCTGCGGACCCAGCGCTCGACCGCGCTCACGCAGAGACCACAGGCCCGCTCGCGCGGCTCGCGTGGACCCAACCCCCAGGCCCGCAGGTACGCCCCGACCGCCCCGGCGTCCAACGGCAGATCGAATCGGCGCTGGATGAGCGTGGTGAGGCTCTGCCTCGTCCACAGCTCCTCGTCCAGG
This sequence comes from Micromonospora sp. NPDC005215, assembly GCF_040607915.1. Lineage (NCBI taxonomy): Bacteria > Bacillati > Actinomycetota > Actinomycetes > Micromonosporales > Micromonosporaceae > Micromonospora > Micromonospora sp. NPDC005215. The sequence goes on from NZ_JBEXHQ010000025.1 coordinate 38,815, forward strand.
CCGAACTCGTCGGGGTGGACGCCCCGCAGTGTGTCGATCAGTTCGAGTTCCTGTTCGCGGCTGAGCATTCCCGGCTCGCCCTGCCGCTGTCCGCGACGGACGGCTGCCACCGCCCCGTCACCGCCGATGGTGTGGCGTCGGCACCAGCTGGTGACCGAACGCCGTGCGTCTCTGAGTGCAACCCCCACGTCTTGGGCAACGAGTACGAATCGCAACTGGTCACGATATGTGCGGAGAAAACTCTCTAAGCAACGTAATCGCCCGTGCCTCGCGATTGCCCCATAACGGACATAACGTGTCGTTCAGGGTGTAGGACGGCAGCAGATGCCCGTGATCAGCCCTTGGCTGCCTGCGCCTGGAGCTGTCGGAGGTTGTTCAGCTCGGTCTGCTGGGTGGACTTCATGGTCTGTGCCACCCGCACCACCTCGGCGTTGTCGGTCTCGTCGAGAGCCGCGTCGATCATGTGGATGCCGCCCAGGTGGTGGTTGTACATCAAGGTCAGGAACTGCCGGTCGACCTCGATGCCCTTGGCGTCGCGTAGGGCGGTCATCTGCTGCGGCGTGGCCATGCCCGGCATCAGCCCGTCCTTGACGGTGGCCCCGTCGGACATCCACGACATCGGCGGCTTCGACCCGGTCGGGCTGAGGTCCCATTCGCGCAGCCAGGTCTGCATGGCACCGATCTCACCCTGCTGCCCGGTGGCGATGTCGACGGCGATCTGCCGCACCTCGGGCAGGGTCGCCGACCGGTACGCGATCAGGCTCATCTCCACCGCCTGCGCGTGGTGGGTCGTCATGTCCCGGGCGAAACCGGCCTCGACGGACGTGTCGCCGGGCCGGGTGAGCCGCGGGGTGAGCAGACCGCCGGCATACCCGAGGAGCAGCCCCACCACCACCATGATGGCCAGCGCCAGCACGCCGTAGCGCGACGCCGGGGCCCGGCCGTCCTCGTCCGGGACGGCCGGGGTGTCGTCGTACTCGTTGTCGGTGGTGGCGGGGGCGGTCATCGGCGTCCTTACTACTGGGCGGGCTGCTGCTGTTGCGGGAGTTCGCGCGGCGTGGTGCCGGTGGCGGTGATACCCGTGTTGCAGAGCGCCGTCGGGCCCTCGGCGGAGGCGTTCACCCGCAGGTCCTTGATGAACTCGTCGATCCGCGAGTCGTCGGCGTTGTCGACCTTGAGCTGGTAGCCCCACGCCTGGAGCGAGATCGGCTTGTCCAGGCCCTCGTACGGGCTCATCAGCGTCTTCTCGACGCCGCGCACCTTGCCGGCGAGCTTGTCGACCTGGTCCTTGGGCAGGTCCGGCCGGTAGGTGATCCACACCGCGCCGTGCTCCAGGCTGTGCACCGCGTGCTCGTTGGCGATCGGGGCGTCGTACACGTCGCCCATGCAGTTCTGCCAGGCGGCGTTGTGCACGCCGCCGACCGGCGGCGAGTATTTCCAGGTCAGCGGGCCCGACTTGTGCGACTCGTACTTCAGGCTCTCCGGGTCCGACTTGCGGATGTTGGAGATGCCGTCGATGGCGTTGGCCCGCTTGTCCCACGGCTTGGAGCCCTGGAACGACGCCCAGGCGCCGTAGCCGATGATGCCGGCCGCGAGCACGCCCACCGCGACGAAGAGCGCGATGGGGCCCCAGGCGCGGCCCTGGCTCACCTTGACCGGGGTGATCGGCTTGCGCGGGCCCTTGCCACCGGCCCGCGGGGAGCCCGTCGGCTTGCCGGAACCGGCCTTGGCGCCGGCGGCGGGCCGGCCGGCGGCCGGCTTCTTGCCGGTGCTGACCACGGTCGGGCGGCGCTCAGGGCCACCCGGGGTGCTGATGCTCATCGTGCCTCGTCAAGTCGGTCGGGCAGGGGAGCGGCGGGCCGGATGACGCGCAGGGGAGCCGCCGAGTGCCCGAGTCTACCCCCGATAACATGGTTGGGTGACTCCTGCAGAACTAGCCTCGGTCGTCCTTGCCGCCGCCCACGCCGTCTTCGAGCAGCGTGGGCTGGACCGCGCCGCCCTGCCGGCGAGCACTGTGGTGGAGCGACCGCGCAACCCCGAGCACGGCGACTACGCCTCGACGCTCGCGCTGCAGTTGAGTAAGAAGGTGGGCGTCCCGCCCCGGGAGTTGGCCGCTGCCCTGGCCGACCAGTTGGGCCGGTCAGCCGGTGTCAAATCGGTCGAGATCGCAGGGCCGGGCTTCCTGAACATCCGGCTCGACGCCGCTGCGGCCGGTCAGCTGGCCAGGGTGATCGTCGAGGCCGGCGCGGAGTACGGCCGCAGCGACCGGCTCGCCGGCGAGCGGATCAACCTGGAGTTCGTCTCGGCCAACCCGACCGGGCCGGTGCACATCGGCGGGGTCCGCTGGGCGGCCGTCGGGGACGCGTTGAGCCGGCTGCTGCGGGCCACCGGCGCCGACGTCGGCACGGAGTACTACTTCAACGACGCGGGTTCGCAGATCGACCGCTTCGCCCGGTCGCTGCTGGCCGCCGCCAGGGGTGAGCCGGCCCCGGAGGACGGCTACGGCGGGGCGTACATCGCCGAGATCGCCACCGAGGTGCAGGCCCGGCGGCCGGAGGTGGGGTCGCTCGACGACGACGCCGCCCAGGAGGTCTTCCGGGTCGAGGGCGTCGCGCTGATGTTCGACGAGATCCGCTCCTCGCTGCGCGACTTCGGGGTGGAGTTCGACACCTACTTCAACGAGAAGGACCTGCACGACCGGGGTGAGTTGGACCTGGCGTTGAACCGGCTGCGCCAGCAGGGTCACCTCTACGAGTCCGAGGGCGCGACCTGGCTGCGCACCACCGACTTCGGTGACGACAAGGACCGGGTGCTGCGCAAGTCCAACGGCGAGTGGACGTACTTCGCCGCGGACTGCGCCTACTACCTGGACAAGCGCGAGCGCGGCTTCGAGCGGGTCGTGATCATGTTGGGCGCCGACCACCACGGCTACATCGGCCGGATGAAGGCGATGGCGGCCTGCTTCGGCGACGACCCGGAGCGCAACCTGGAGATCCTGATCGGGCAGCTGGTCAACCTGGTGCGCGACGGCGCCCCGATGCGGATGAGCAAGCGGGCCGGCACGGTGATCACCCTGGAGGACCTGGTCGACTCGATCGGCGTGGATGCCTCCCGGTACGCCTTGGCCCGGTACTCCAGCGACTCCCCGATCGACATCGACATCGAGCTGTGGACGCGGGCGAGCCGCGACAACCCGGTCTACTACGTGCAGTACGTGGCCGCCCGGACGGCCAGCGCGGCCCGCCAGGCAGCCCAGGTCGGGCTCACCCGCGGCGACGGCGCGGCGTTCCGCCCCGACCTGCTCGACCACGAGAAGGAGAACGAGCTGCTCAAGGCGCTCGCCGAGTTTCCCGCAGTGGTCGCCTCGGCGGCGGAGCTGCGGGAACCGCACCGGGTCGCGCGCTACCTCGAGGAGCGCGTGTCGCAGGCGTACCACCGGTTCTACGACGAGCCGTCCTGCCGGATCCTGCCGCGCGGCGACGAGCCCGTCACCGACGCCAACCGGGCCCGGCTCTGGCTCAACGACGCCACCCGCACGGTGATCGCCAACGGCCTGCACCTGCTCGGCGTCTCCGCACCCGAGAGGATGTGACATGAGGGCTCATGAGGCTGGTGCGCTGCACGCGGACATCAGCGACCGAGGGCCGGCCTGGCTGCGCGCCCCGGAGGACGTCAACGGCCTCGTGCCGGCGCTCTGGCCGCGCAGCGTCACGCGCGGCGCGGACGGCGCTGTCGCCGTCGCGGGCCTGAGCGTCCGCGACATCGCGGCCGAGTTCGGCACCCCGGTGTACGTCCTGGACGAGGCGGACCTGCGCTCGCGCTGCCGCGACTTCCGAGCGGCCTTCCCCACCGAGGACATCTTCTACGCGGGCAAGGCGTTCCTCTGCCGGGCGGTGGTCCGGATGATCGCCGAGGAGGGTCTGCACCTGGACGTCTGCACCGGTGGCGAGCTGGCCACCGCGTTGTCGGCCGGGATGCCGCCGGAGCGGATCGGCTTCCACGGCAACAACAAGTCGGTCGCCGAGTTGTCCCGGGCGCTGGACGCCGGGGTGGGACGGATCATCGTCGACTCGTTCACCGAGATCGACCGGCTCACCGCGCTGGCCCGCGAGCGCGGGGTCCGGCCCCGGGTGCTGGTCCGGGTCACGGTCGGCGTGGAGGCGCACACCCACGAGTTCATCGCCACCGCCCACGAGGACCAGAAGTTCGGCTTCTCGCTGGCCGGTGGCGCCGCCGCGAACGCCGCCTTCAAGATCCTCGACGAGGGTGTGCTGGAGCTGCGCGGCCTGCACTCGCACATCGGCTCGCAGATCTTCGACGCAAGCGGCTTCGAGGTCTCGGCCCGCCGGGTGCTGGCCCTGCAGGCGCAGATCCGCGACGCGCGCGGGGTGGAGCTGCCCGAGCTGGACCTGGGCGGCGGCTTCGGCATCGCGTACACCACCCAGGACGACCCGGCCACTCCGCAGGACCTGGCCAAGCGCCTGCGCAAGATCGTCGACTCGGAGTGCGCGGCGGAGAACCTGGCAGTGCCGCACCTGTCGATCGAGCCGGGGCGGGCCATCGTCGGTCCGGCCGTGTTCACCCTCTACGAGGTCGGCACTGTGAAGAACCTCGACGGCATCCGGACGTACGTCAGCGTCGACGGCGGGATGAGCGACAACATCCGCACGGCCCTCTACGACGCGTCCTACTCGGCGACGCTGGCCTCCCGGGCCTCGACCACGCAGCCGTTGCTCGCCCGCGTGGTGGGAAAGCACTGTGAGTCCGGGGACATCGTGGTGAAGGATGAATTCCTGCCCGCCGACGTGCAGCCCGGAGATCTTGTCGCGGTGCCCGGCACCGGTGCGTACTGCCGGAGCATGGCCAGCAACTACAACCATGTGCCGCGGCCACCGGTGGTCGCGGTGCGCGACGGCCAGGCGCGCCTGATCGTCCGGCGGGAAACCGAAGAGGACCTGCTCGCTTTGGATGTGGGATGACGTCACCTGTGCGCTTGGCGCTGCTCGGCTGCGGCACTGTCGGCCAGGAGGTGGTCCGGCTGCTGCACGAGCAGTCGGCCGACCTGGCCGCCCGGATCGGCGCTCCGCTGGAGATCGCCGGCATCGCCGTCCGTCGGCTCGGCCGTGACCGGGGTGACCTGCCGGTCGACGAGGACCTGTTCACCACCGACGCGCTCGGCCTGATCAAGCGCGACGACGTGGACGTCGTGATCGAGGTGGTCGGCGGCATCGAGCCGGCCCGGAGCTGGCTGGTCGAGGCGCTGCGGGCCGGCAAGAGCGTGGTCACCGCCAACAAGGCGCTGCTCGCCGAGGACGGCGTGGCACTGCACGAGGCGGCGGCCGAGGGCGGCGGCGACCTCTACTACGAGGCGTCCGTGGCCGGCGCCATCCCGCTGCTGCGCCCGCTGCGCGAGTCGCTGCACGGGGACCGGATCAACCGGGTCACCGGCATCGTCAACGGCACCACCAACTTTATCCTCTCCGCGATGGACGCCACCGGCGCCGGGTTCGCCGAGGCCTTGGAGGAGGCCACCGCCCTGGGGTACGCGGAGGCCGACCCGACCGCCGACGTCGAGGGCTTCGACGCGGCGGCGAAGGCGGCGATCCTCGCCTCGCTGGCGTTCCACACCCGGGTCGGCGCGGCCGACGTGCACCGGGAGGGCATCACCGAGGTGACCGCAGCGGACATGGCCAGCGCCCAGGCGATGGGCTGCACGATCAAGCTGCTCTGCATCGCGGCCCGGGGCGTCGACAGCACCGGCCGGGAGACCGTCAGCGTCCGGGTGCACCCGGCGATGATTCCGCGCAGCCACCCGCTGGCCAGCGTCGGCGACGCGTTCAACGCGGTCTTCGTGGAGGCGGACGCGGCTGGGCAGTTGATGTTCTACGGTCGGGGCGCCGGGGGTGCGCCGACCGCCAGCGCGGTGCTCGGTGACGTGGTCGCGGTGTCCCGCAACCGGCTCGCCGGGGTGCGCGCGGCCAGCGAGAGCGCGTACGCGGACCTGGCGGTCCGGCCGATGGGCGAGGCGCTGACCCGCTACCACGTGAGCCTGGACGTGGCCGACCGCCCGGGTGTGCTGGCCGCCGTGGCGAGCGTGTTCGCCCGGCACGACGTGTCGATCGCGACGGTGCGGCAGGGTTCGGCGAGTGGGTCGCCCGGCCGTGACGGCGACGCCGAGCTGGTCATCGTCACCCATGTGGCACCGGACGCCGCGCTCTCCGCGACCGTCGGCGAGCTGCGCGGCCTGGACATTGTCCGGTCCGTGACCAGTGTGCTGCGGGTCGAGGGCGGCGCCTGAGTCGTTGACCCCATCGATGGGCGGTTCGCGTGTCCCGTCAGGTGGGTAAGCCGGGGTGTGCCGTTGACCACTCCGGCAGGCTGGTCCAAGGTGACCCTGATGCTGGGGTCGGCGCGGCGGTAGAGGCGAGGAGAACGACATGTGGCGGGGTCTGATCGAGGCGTACCGGGATCGGCTGCCGGTCACCGCGGCCACGCCGGTCGTCACGCTGCACGAGGGGAACACCCCGCTGTTGCCGGCGCCGGTTCTGTCCGCCCGGATCGGTTGCGACGTGCACCTCAAGGTGGAGGGTGCCAACCCGACCGGCTCGTTCAAGGACCGGGGGATGACCCTCGCGGTGTCCAAGGCGGTCGAGGCCGGCAACAAGGCCATCATCTGCGCCTCCACCGGCAACACCAGCGCCTCCGCGGCGGCGTACGCGGCGCGGGCCGGGTTGACCTGCGCGGTGCTGGTGCCGCAGGGCAAGATCGCGTTGGGCAAGCTGGCCCAGGCGCTTGTGCACGGCGCGAAGCTGCTCCAGGTCAGTGGCAACTTCGACGACTGTCTGTCGCTTGCCGCGAAGCTGGCTCAGGACCACCCGGTCGCGCTTGTCAACTCGGTAAACATCGACCGGTTGCACGGGCAGAAGACCGCGGCCTTCGAGATCGTCGAGGCGCTCGGTGACGCGCCCGACATCCACTGCCTGCCCGTCGGCAACGCCGGCAACATCGCCGCGTACTGGATGGGCTACGCCGAGGAGCGGGACGGCGGCACCACCACCCGCACGCCCAAGATGTACGGCTTCCAGGCATCCGGTGCGGCCCCGATCGTGACCGGGCAGGTGGTGCCGGAGCCGTCGACAATCGCCACGGCGATCCGGATCGGCAACCCGGCGAGCTGGACCAAGGCGTTGGACGCCCGGGACGCCTCGGGTGGCCTGATCGCGGCGGTGACCGACCGGGAGATCCTCTCCGCGTACCGGCTGCTCGCCCGTGAGGTGGGGGTCTTCGTGGAGTTGGGCAGCGCGGCCAGCGTTGCCGGCCTGCTCCAGCAGGCCGCGGCGGGCGCGGTGCCGCCCGGGTCGACGGTGGTCTGCACGGTGACCGGCCACGGCCTGAAGGACCCGGAGTGGGCGATTTCCACAGCGCCGGCGCCGCTGACCATCGCGAACGACCCGATGGCCGCGGCCCGCGCTCTCGACCTGGCCTGAACGCGCCACCGCCCGGTCGGTGTCCGGCGGAGGCCGGCCGGTCTTCGGGACGGGCGTGGGGGCGGCGGGGGTTCTGGTGATCGTGTCCGGCACACTTTCACGTATCCCCGCCCGCATTCTCGTTCAGGAGTGAGCCAGGCCGATGTCGCTGCTCGCCAGATTCAGCCTCGCCAACCGAGGGCTGATTGCCCTCATCGCGGTGGTGACCACGGTGTTCGGAGTGTTCGCCGTGCCGTCGCTGAAGCAGCAACTGCTGCCGTCGCTCGAGTTCCCGGCCGCGTTCATCGTGGCCCCCTACCCCGGTGCCGGCCCCGAGATCGTCGAGTCGCAGGTCACCGAGCCGATCGAGAACGCCCTCCAGAGCATCCCCGGGCTGGACAAGATCACCTCCACGTCCCGTGAGGGCTCGGCCACCGTCCAGGTGACGTACGAGTTCGGCACCGACCTGGACGACGTGGTCAACAAGATGCAGACCGCGCTGAGCCGGATCGACGCCCAACTGCCGGAGAGCGTCGACCCCCAGGTCATCGCGGGTAGCACCGACGACCTACCGGCGGTGGTGCTGGCCGCGGCCGGCGCGGCGGACGAGCGGGCGCTCGCCGAGAAGCTCCAGGCGACGGTGGTGCCGGAGCTGGAGGGCATCGAGGGGGTACGCACTGTCGAGGTGACCGGCACCCGCGACGACATCGTGGTGGTCACCCCGGACCCGGCGAAGCTGGCCGCGGCGAAGGTGCAGCCGACGGCGATCGGCGCGGCGCTGAAGACGAACGGCGTGGCCGTTCCGGCCGGCGCGGTGACCGACGGCGGGCTGGCTCTTCCGGTGCAGGTCGGTACGCCGATCGCCAGCCTGGAGGATCTGCGCGGCATCGTGGTCACCCCGGGCGCGACGCCGGTCCGCCTCGGTGATGTGGCGACGGTCGAGCAGCAGCTCGCGCCGGCTACCGCGATCACCCGGACCAACGGCAAGGACAGCCTCGGCATCGCGGTCACCGCCGCGCCGGACGGCAACGCCGTGGAGATCTCGCACGAGATCCGCGACCGGCTCGCCGACCTGAAGGACGCCTCCGGTGCGGAGCTGACAGTCGTCTTCGACCAGGCGCCGTTCGTCGAGAAGTCGATCGAGTCGTTGACCACCGAAGGCCTGCTCGGCCTGGTGATGGCGGTCATCGTCATCCTGGTCTTCCTGCTGTCGGTGCGCTCGACGGTGGTCACCGCCGTCTCCATCCCGCTCTCCGTGCTTGTCGCGTTGATCGCCCTGTGGATCGGCGACTACTCGCTCAACCTGCTCACCCTCGGCGCGTTGACCATCGCGGTCGGCCGGGTGGTGGACGACTCGATCGTGGTGTTGGAGAACATCAAACGACACCTGGAGTACGGCGAGGAGAAGCGGCACGCCATCGTCACCGGCGTCCGCGAGGTGGCCGGTGCGGTGACCGCGTCCACCCTCACCACGGTGGCGGTGTTCGCGCCGATCGCGCTGGTCGGCGGGTTCGTGGGCCAGCTCTTCGCACCGTTCGCGATCACCGTGACGGTGGCGCTGCTCGCCTCGCTGCTGGTGTCGCTGACCGTGATCCCGGTGCTCGCGTACTGGTTCCTGAAGCCGCGTGGCGGCACCGCGGACGACGAGGCGGTGCGGCGTGGCGCGGAGGAGAAGGAGCTACGCAGCCCGTTGCAGCGGGCGTACCTGCCGGTGGTCGGGTTCGCCACCCGCAAGCGGTCCACCCGGTGGATCACCGTGGGGCTCGGCCTGCTGGTGCTCTTCGGCACCTTCGGCCTGGCCCAGAAGCTGGAAACCAACTTCCTGGACGACTCCGGCCAGGACACCCTCAACATCAGTCAGGAGCTGCCGGCCGGGAGTGGCCTCGCGGCCACCGACGCGGCGGCCAAGCAGGTCGAGTCGGTGCTGTCGGCCACCAAGGGCGTCGAGACGTACCAGGTGACCGCCGGCGGTGGGGACAACCCGTGGGCGGGCGGTGGCGGCAACAACGTCGCCAGCTGGTCGTTGGCCCTCGACGGTGACACCGACGCGAAGCAGATGCGTGAGGTGTTGCGCAAGGAGTTCGACAAGCTCGGCGCCGGTGTGGGCGAGATCAGCTTCGGTGGCGGGCAGGAGGCGTCGACCAGCCAGCTGGAGGTGGTCGTCCAGGCCAGTGACCCGGAGGTGCTGACCCGGGCCGCCGAGGAGGCCCGGGCGGCGATGGCCGGTGTCCCGGACGTCGAGGATGTCTCCACCAGCCTGGCCGAGCGGGTGCCGCGGGTCGACGTGACTGTCGACCGGGTCGCCGCCGGCCGGGCCGGGCTCACCGAGGCCGCCGTGGGACAGCTCGTGTCGCAGGCGTTCCGGGGAGCGCCGCTGGGTCAGGTCGCGCTCGACGGGCAGCAGCAGAACGTGGTGTTGCGGTTGGGTTCGCGGCCGCCGATGACGGTGGAGGAGCTGCGGGCGCTCCCGGTGGGTCCGGTCAAGCTGGACGACATCGCGGACGTCACGCAGGACGAGGGGCCGCAGCAGGTCACCCGGATCGACGGTGAGCGCAGCGTGTCGGTGACCGGCGCGGCGACCGGCTCGAACCTGGGCGCGACCAGCACGGAGCTGCAGAAGCGGCTGGACGGCATCGACGTGCCGGGTGCGAGCTTCACGATCGGTGGCGTCAGCGCGGATCAGGCGGATGCCTTCGGTGACCTGGGCCTGGCGGTGCTGGTGGCGATCGCGATCGTCTTCCTGATCATGGTGGCCACGTTCCGCAGCCTCACCCAGGCGCTGATCCTGCTGATCTCCATCCCGTTCGCGTCGACCGGCGCGATCGGCCTGCTGCTGATCACCGGGACGCCGCTCGGCGTGCCGGCGTTGATCGGTGTGCTGATGCTGGTCGGCATCGTGGTGACAAACGCGATCGTGCTGCTCGACCTGATCAACCAGTACCGGGCACAGGGCATGGGGGTTCGGGAGGCGGTGGTCGAGGGTGGCCGGCGCCGGCTGCGTCCCATCCTGATGACCGCGGTGGCGACCATCTTCGCGCTGCTGCCGATGGCGTTCGGGCTGACCGGTGAGGGCGGCTTCATCTCGCAGCCGCTGGCGGTGGTGGTGATCGGCGGTCTGCTCAGCTCCACGCTGCTCACCCTGATCCTGGTGCCGACGCTCTACACAATGGTGGAGCACACCAAGGAGTCGCTGCGGGGCCGACGCGACCGGCGGCGCTCCGGCAAGTCGGCGGTGACCGATGAGGTGTCCACCCCGAACCAGGTGGCGGTGCCGAGCGGCGCACCTGCCTCGGCTACGACCGACGGTGCGCGGCCGGCCGGGCGATCCGCGCCCTCGGCCGCGCTGGTGGAGGGTACGGACCAGTTCGAGGTGCTGCGCCTGCCCCGTAGCCGTACCTCGCCGCTGCCCCCGTCGGAGCCGACCGAGTAGGTCCGACCACGGCTCGGAACGCCCCCGGCAGGGTTCTGCCGGGGGCGTTCCAGCTTTACCGGCCGAAACACTCCGATCCGACCGGACTCACACTTTGTGTAACTTCTTGCATACTCCTCGTAGATGGATGGCGTGTGGGTGAGGCGAGGGTGGGCGGATGGCCGAGGGCACGCGAGAGTGGGGGCGGCGCGACCTGTTGCGCCGTGGCCTGCTGGTCGTCGGCGGGGTGGCCCTCGGCGCCGGGACGTCCGAGGCGTGGCGGAGCACCCGTCTCCGGCTGCCGATCGCCGGCGGCGCCGCCAGCGTGACCGTCGGAAATGGTCAGCAGGATGTCGGCACCGGCGCGCTGGAGGTCTTCTGGTCGGGACGGACCAGCCAGCGTCTGGTGGCCCTCACCTTCGACGACGGCCCAGCGCCACAGTGGACGCCAATGGTGCTCGACACCCTGGCCCAGCACCAGGTTCCGGCCACCTTCTTCATGGTCGGGGCGCAGGTCCGCCGGCACGCCGACGTCGTCCGCGACCGGCTCGCGGGGCACGAGGTGGGCAACCACAGCTGGGACCACCGGGACCTGGCCGAGCTGGACGCCGCCGAGGCGTACGACGACCTGCGCCGAAGCCACGACGCGATCGCCGAGGCGACCGGGACGGAGCCCCAACTGCTTCGCCCACCGTACGGTCACCTGGGTGGGGCGGTGCTGCACGCGGCGGCCCGGCTGGACTACCGGCTGGTGCTCTGGTCACTGCAGATGGTGGAGCGCGAGTTTCCCGACGATCCGGCCGGCCACGCCCGGCGGATCGTGGCCGAGGTCCGACCGGGCACGATTGTGCTCGGCCACGATGTGGGGGCGCGTCGGCGGCTCGTCGCGTTGCGCGGCCTGACCGACATGATCAACGGGCTGCGGTCGCTTGGTTACACCTTCGTCACGGTTTCGGCGCTGCTGAGAGCGAGTGTGGCCCCGACCCCGACCAGGTAAGGTCCCGCTCCGTGGCGTCCACCCTCTCGGTCCTGACCGGCAATCGGAGCTTTCGCAATCTCTTTCTGGCCGAACTGGTGGTCTTCGGCGCCGACTGGTTCGTCATGGTGCCACTGCTGGTGCTCTTGCCGCAGCTGACCGGCAGCGGGGTCTGGGGCGCGCTGGTGCTGGCGGTGGACACCGGCATCGTGGCGCTGCTGCTGCCGTACACCGGCACGATCGCCGACCGCTTCGACCGCCGGAAGATCATGATCGCGGCCAACGTGGCCGCACTGGCGGGCGTGTTGCTGCTGCTCGGCGTGCGGGGCGCCGGAACGGCGTGGCTGGCGCTGGTCGCGATCGGGGTGGTCGCGGTGGCCAAGGCGTTCTACTCGCCGGCCGCCCAGGCCGCGCTGCCCAACGTGCTGGAGCCGCACGAGTTGGCCGCCGGCAACGCGGTCGCCGGCTCGGCCTGGGGCACCATGACCGTGGTCGGTGCCTCGCTCGGTGGCGTACTGAGCACCGCTGCCGGCCCGTACGCCTGCTTCTGGGTGGCGGCGGTGGGCCTGGCGCTGGCCGCGGGCCTCGCCACCCGGATCCGCCGGCCGTTGCAGGCGCCACGGGACACCGACCTTCCGGCCCAGCGGACCTGGGCCGCCGTCCGCGAGGCGCTCGGCTACATCGGTCACCGCCCCCGGGTGCTCGCGTTGGTCACTGTGAAATCGGCTGTGGGCCTGGGCAACGGCGTGCTGACCGTGTTCCCGTTGCTGGCCGGCGTGTACGGCGTCGGCTCGCTCGGCGCCGGCCTGCTCTTCGCGGTGCGCGGGGCCGGGGCGTTGGTGGGACCGATCCTGATGCGTCGGGTGCTCACCAACCGGGCGTGGCTGCTGCCTGGGCTCGCGCTGTCGATGTCGCTCTACGGGCTGTCCTATCTGGGCGCGTCGGTGGTGCGTTGGTTTCCGTTGGTGCTGCTGCTGGTCTTCGTGGCGCACTTCGCCGGCGGCAGCAACTGGGTGATGTCGAACTTCGCCCTGCAGGGCGAGGTCCCGGACCGGTTGCGTGGGCGTGTCTTCGCCACCGACATGATGTTCGCGACGCTGGCGATCTCGGTGAGTCAGCTGGCGGTGGCCCTGGTCGTGGACGTGGTGGACGAACGGGTGGTGCTCGCCGGCTGCGGGCTGATCACCCTCGTGTACGCGGTCGGCTGGCGGATCGCCACCCGCCGGCTCACGCTCAGCGACAGGGTCGCGGAGCCGGTCCTGGACCCGGCCGGCTGAGTCTGCCGATCCCAGGCTGCGGGCAGCGGACCGGATCGTCGGTGCCGAGCCCTAGCATGAGCGCGTGTCGACGAACTTCACCGCCGGGCCGGCCCGCGTCCGGGTCCCCGCGACCAGCGCCAACCTGGGCCCGGGCTTCGACGCGTTGGGTCTCGCCCTCGGGCTCTACGACGACGTGTCCGCCGAGGTCGCGCCGGGCGGGGTCCGAGTGACGGTGACCGGGCAGGGTGCCGGTGAGCTGCCGGATGACGACCGGCACCTGGTGGTGCGGGCCATGCGGGCGGCGTTCGACGTGCTCGACGCCCACCCCGAGGGCCTGAGCGTGGAGTGCGTCAACCGGATCCCGCAGGCGCGCGGGCTGGGCTCCTCGTCCGCCGCGATCGTCGCCGGGGTGCTGCTGGCCCGTGCCCTGGTCACCGACGGGGAGCACCGGATGGACGACTCGGCCGCGCTGCGGCTGGCCGCCGAGATCGAGGGCCATCCCGACAACGTGGCGCCCTGTCTGCTCGGCGGCTTCACGGTCGCCTGGTCCGAGTCGACCGGTGCGCGGGCGGTGTCCCTGCCGGTCGCGGACGGGGTGTGGCCCACCGTTTTCGTCCCGGCGGAGCGCGGGTTGACCGCGGCCGCCCGGGCCGCGTTGCCGGCCACCGTGCCGCACGGCGACGCTGCGTTGACCGCAGGGCGGGCGGCTCTGCTGGTGCACGCGCTCACCGCCGACCCGGGGCTGCTGCTGCCGGCGACCGTCGACCGGCTCCACCAGGATTACCGCGCACCCGGGATGCCAGGCACGTCGTCCCTGGTCAGAGCGTTGCGAGCGGCTGGTGTGGCAGCCGTGGTCAGTGGGGCCGGCCCCACCGTGCTGGCGTTCAGCGAGCCGCCGGCGCACTTCCCGGTGGGAACAGACTGGGAGATCTGGCAGTTACCGATAGACGTCAGCGGCGCGCGGGTTGCTCGGGGTAGACTTGGACACGCCGAGCGGGACCCTGTTGCCGCAGGTCGGAAGAGTTGATTACGCTCTAGACCTAGCACAGCCGCGAAGCACGCGATCTCCTGCGAGGCGGCGCACCCCCGAAGCTCTCGGCGGTCAGCCCGTCACACCCCTGCCAAAGGCCCACGCCGCACCGCAGATTCCACAGGTCGCCGCAGACGGCGAGACCTGCTCACCGACGTTGGTGAGTCGGGATACCGACCGGCTGCTGTGTCACAGACTCCCGCGACGCGTCCTTGCGAGGCGGGTGCACCGAGGCCGCCCGGCCACCTGAGTTCCGACTCCGGGCAGTCCCGGCCTTTATCGAGGGAAGGAATCCATTGAGCGACACCACCGACGTGACGTCGGATGTTTCCAACGTCGCTGGCGATGCCACCGCAGCCGCTCCCGCCCGTCGTCGGCGTAGCGGCACCGGTCTGTCGGCGATGCTGCTGCCAGAGCTGCAGAGCCTGGCTGCGTCGCTCGGCATCTCCGGCACGGCTCGCATGCGCAAGGGCGAGCTGATCGCCGCGATCTCCGAGCGGCAGGGCGGCAACGCCGCCGGGACCCCTCGACCGCGGGCCGAGGTCGCTGCCGCGGCTGCCCCGACCCGTGAGGGGGTGCGCGCCGAGGTGCGGGAGACCGCCGACCGGCCGGCCGCCGAAGGGCGTGGCGCCGAGCCGGCATCGGCCGAGCCGGCCACCGAGACCGAGGGCCGTGGTCGCACCCGGCGGAGCCGGGCCGCAGCGGCGGAGACGCGTCCGGCTGATGCGCGTTCGACCGAGACGGCAGGTCCGACCGAGACGCGTACCGACGAGGCGGAAGCCGGCGAGCGGGCCGACCGTGGTGAGAATCGCCGCGAGCGGGCCGACCGTCCGGAACGTGCCGAGCGGGCTGAGCGTCCGGAACGTGCCGAGCGCACTGAGCGTCCGGAACGTGCCGAGCGCACTGAGCGTCCGGAACGTGCCGAGCGCACCGAGCGTCCGGAACGTGCCGAGCGCACCGAGCGTCCGGAACGGGCCGAGCGGGCCGAACGCACCGAGCGTCCGGAACGCACCGAGCGGGCCGAGCGTCCGGAACGGGCCGAGCGCACCGAGCGTGCGGACCGGGGCGAGCGGGCCGAGCGGACGGAGCGCTCCGACCGGGGCGAGCGTGCCGATCGGACGGACCGTGCCGAGCGTAACGACCGGGGCGAGCGTGCCGAGCGCAACGAGCGCAACGAGCGCACGGAGCGCTCCGACCGGGGCGATCGTAACGATCGCAACGACCGGGGCGACCGGGGCGACCGTAACGATCGTGGTCAGCGTGCCGAGCGGGACAACGACGACGATGACGGCGAGGGCGGCGGCCGGCGTGGCCGGCGCAGCCGTTTCCGGGACCGTCGTCGCGGGCGCGGCGAGCGCACCGAGACCGGCACCGACACCGGTGGGCGTGAGCCGCAGGTCAGCGAGGACGACGTGCTCGTCCCGGTGGCCGGCATCATCGACGTGCTCGACAACTACGCCTTCGTGCGGACCACCGGTTACCTGGCCGGCCCGAACGACGTGTACGTCTCGATGTCCCAGATCAAGAAGTACGGCCTGCGCCGCGGTGACGCGATCACCGGTGCGGTGCGGGCGGCCCGCGAGGGCGGCAACAGCGGCGACCAGCGGCGGGACAAGTACAACCCGCTGATGCGGCTGGACACGATCAACGGGATGGAGCCGGAGGAGGCCCGGCGTCGTCCGGAGTTCTACAAGCTCACTCCGCTCTACCCGCAGGAGCGTCTGCGGTTGGAGACCGAGCCGCACATCCTGACCACCCGGGTCATCGACCTGGTCATGCCGATCGGCAAGGGCCAGCGGGCACTCATCCAGTCTCCGCCTAAGGCGGGTAAGACGATGGTGCTGCAGGCGATCGCGAACGCGATCACCCGCAACAACCCGGAGTGCCACCTGATGGTGGTGCTGGTGGACGAGCGGCCCGAAGAGGTCACCGACATGCAGCGGTCGATCAAGGGCGAGGTCATCGCGGCCACGTTCGACCGTCCGCCGCAGGACCACACCACGGTGGCCGAGCTGGCCATCGAGCGGGCCAAGCGCCTGGTCGAGCTTGGACACGACGTGGTCGTGCTGCTCGACTCGGTGACCCGGCTCGGTCGGTCGTACAACCTGGCCGCTCCGGCCAGTGGCCGGATCATGTCGGGTGGTATCGACTCCACGGCGCTCTACCCGCCGAAGCGCTTCCTCGGCGCGGCCCGCAACATCGAGAACGGCGGGTCGTTGACCATCATCGCCACCGCGCTGGTGGAGACCGGGTCCATGGCGGACACGGTCATCTTCGAGGAGTTCAAGGGCACCGGTAACGCGGAGCTGAAGCTGGACCGGAAGATCGCTGACAAGCGGACCTTCCCGGCCATCGACATCAACCCGTCCGGGACGCGGAAGGAAGAGGTCCTGCTCGCACCCGAAGAGCTGGCCATCATCCACAAGCTCCGGAAGGTGCTGCACTCGCTGGACTCGCAGGCGGCGATGGATCTCCTGCTGGATCGGCTCAAGCAGTCCCGCACCAACATCGAGTTCCTGATGCAGATCGCGAAGTCGACGCCGGGGGAGTAACCAGTCCCGGGTGACCGACGACGAAGGGGCACGGCCATCGCGGCCGTGCCCCTTCGTCATGTGACTCCCCGCGACGATCGGACCCCCGGGCCTGACCCACCATGCCTCCCTCGCCCCCTTTGCTTTGCTTACGCGGATGCACCAGTGGGGGAACGCTCGGTGGTGCGTCCGCATAAGCAGAGCAAAGGGGGCGAGGGAGGGTGGTCTGGTCGGGGTCGGCGAGGGGACGGCAGGCAGGGCGGCGGGTGCGAGGGTGGCCGGGTCGTGAGGGGCGACCCCTCGCCGAGCCCGCGCCGTCTCAGAAGTCGCCGTCGGCCACCTGGAAGACGGTGAGGCCGAGGGCTCGCCACATCTGGACCACCTGGACCCGGTCGTCGAAGACGCCGGCCACCCGGTAACGGTCCCGGATCTCCCTGTCGTAGATCTCCCGCTTCACGATCGAGTCCTTCCGGGAGTCGCCGACGGCACGCAGGTGCAGGCCGAGGTACGGGACCCGGACGTGCCGGGCCAACCACGCCTCGGTGGCCGGGCGGGCGGAGGCGTCCCGCCCGGAGCAGAAGACCACCCCGTACCCGGCGGAGTGCATCGCCCGGACCGCCGCGATCACCGCCGTGTTCGGCTGGTCCTCGCCCACCCGGGTCATGTCGTACGGGCTGCGGGACACGGCCAGCGCGACGGTGCCGTCGATGTCCACCAGGACGATCTCGGGTGGCTCGGTCGACGGCGGGTGCACTGCGGCGGGGCGTCCGGTGCGGGCCTGCGGCACCGGCAACGGCAGCGTCCGCCCCTCGAGGTACCGCTCGTGCAGCCGACGGATCGCCTCCGCGCCGACCTGGTCGCCAGGCGGGCGCGCGGCGTCGCGGCGCAGGCACTCGTCCAGCGGCACGTCGGTGAAGTCGTGCACCTCGAAATCCGCGCCGTGCCGGGCGGCCAGCTCAGCCCAGTCGCGCAGGGTCCGCGAGCGCAGGTTGGTGTCGTCCACGCAGACGTCCGCCCTGGCCCGCAGCAACGCCTCGACCTGGGCCCGCTGGACGACTGTCACCTGGGCCTCGGCCCACTGGGTGAAGAGCCGCTCGCCGTGCAGCATCCGGCGCAGGTCGTCCCGGTTGACCCGGAGAACGGACGGCTGGAGCGTCCGGGCGAAGGTCGTCTTGCCCGAGGCGGGCAGTCCCCGGGTGGCGATCAGGCGGGTCATCGGCACCCCTGCGGCTCGTTGGACGTACCCCGGGCGGGGCACGCGGCGGCGGCGGCCCGCCGGGTGGGCGAATGCCCGGCCGGGCGGCGGGAATGCGGATGGGGGAGCACGTGTTGACGATGCCGGACGAGGTGTGCGGCCCGATTACCGGGTCGGCTCAGGCCCATGGCACACTGGTCAATCGGCCACCGGTTCCGGTTCACGCCCGAGCCCGTCGTGTACGGCGCGACGAGTGATGACGGCGACCCGGCGACCACCAACGAGAGGACCGAGGCGATGAAGGCAAACATCCACCCGGAGTACGTGACCACCGAGGTCAGCTGCTCCTGTGGCAACACGTTCACGACCCGCAGCACCGCCAAGGGCGGGGCGATCCACGCCGAGACCTGCAGCGCCTGCCACCCGTTCTACACCGGTAAGCAGCGCGTTCTCGACACCGCCGGCCGGGTTGCGAAGTTCCAGCAGAAGTACGCCAAGGTTCAGGCCAAGAAGGCCAAGTAACTCCTCGTTCGGCGCCCGCGTCCGGTTTTTCCCCGGGCGCGGGCGTCGTGCGCGTTGTGCCCTGTTACCGCCCGGCGGTCGGCCTTCGGCCCGGCCCGGCCGGCGTCGCGCCGTCGAAGGAGCATCCGCAGCATGAGCAGCGAGCGTCTGGCCGCCCTCCTCGACGAGTACGCGCAGCTGGAGAAGCGGTTGGCCGATCCGGCCATCCACGCCGACCAGGCCACCGCGCGCAGGGTGGGTCGCCGCTACGCGGAGCTGGTGCCGCTGAACAAGGCCGCCGCCGAGCTGGAGCAGGCCCGCGCCGACCTGGCCGCGGCTCGTGAGTTGGCTGCCGAGGACCCGTCCTTCGCGGGCGAGGCGGAGTCCATCGCCGGGTCGGTGCCGGCGCTGGAGGAGCGCCTCGCCGAGCTGCTCATCCCGCGCGACCCGCACGACGCCAAGGACGTGATCGTCGAGATCAAGGCCGGTGAGGGTGGCGAGGAGTCGGCGCTCTTCGCCGGTGACCTGCTGCGGATGTACACCCGCTACGCCGAGCGGCACGGCTGGATCACCGAGGTGATCGACGCACAGGATTCCGACCTCGGCGGGGTCAAGGACGTCTCGCTGTCGATCAAGACCAAGGGTGTGCCGGAGGGCGGCAACGGCGTCTGGTCCCGACTCAAGTGGGAGGGCGGCGTGCACCGGGTGCAGCGGGTCCCGGTCACCGAGTCGCAGGGCCGCATCCACACCAGCGCCGCCGGGGTGCTGGTGCTGCCGGAGGCCGAGGACGTCGACGTCACCATCGACCAGAACGATCTGCGCATCGACGTGTTCCGTTCGTCCGGCCCGGGTGGTCAGTCGGTCAACACCACCGACTCGGCGGTGCGGATCACGCACCTGCCGACCGGCATCGTCGTCTCCTGCCAGAACGAGAAGTCCCAGTTGCAGAACCGGGAGCAGGCCATGCGGATCCTGCGGGCCCGGCTGCTCGCCGCCGCGCAGGAGCAGGCCGACGCCGCCGCCTCGGACGCCCGGAAGGCGCAGGTGCGCACGGTGGACCGCTCGGAGCGGATCCGCACCTACAACTTCCCGCAGAACCGGATCAGCGACCACCGGATCGGCTACACGGCGTACAACCTGGACCTGGCGCTCGCTGGCGAGCTGGACGGGGTGCTGGACGCGCTCGCCGAGGCCGACCGCGCCGCCCGGCTCGCCGGCGACACCGAACTCACCCGCCGCTGACGGCGTCGGGCGCCCGTCCGGCGGGACGTGACGCCACCGGCGCGCGGACGATCAGCTGGCGCGGGGACGGGACTTGGCGCGGAGCATCTCCCGGTCGGCCTGCTCGAACGCGACGCTGAGCGCGTCCCGCAGCCCACCGCCACCGGAGACCTCCGCGAAGCCGATGCTCACCCCGACCGGGGTCCCCGGCACCAGCGACTCCCAGTCTTCGAGTCGGACGGCGGCCTCGATCCGGCGGGCCACCTCGGTGGCCTCGGACATGCCGGTGTCCGGCAGCACCACCACGAACTCGTCACCGCCGTAGCGGGCCACGAAGTCACCCCGGCGCATCACCCGGTTGATCACCCCGGCGATGCGTTGGAGCACCAGGTCACCGGAGTGGTGCCCGTGGTGGGTGTTGACCGCCTTGAAGCCGTCCAGGTCGCAGACACCGATCACCACCCGGTCGCCTCGGGTGACCACGGCGGTGATGTACCGCTCCAGCCGGCGTCGGTTGGGCAGCCCGGTGAGCGGGTCGGTCAACGCCTCGCCCTCGAACCGTGCCGCTTCGCGGCGCATCTCCTCGTGGTCGATCCGGGCGGCGATGCCGTCGATGTAGACGTCGCGCAGCCGATCGTTGCGCTGGGCGGCGAGCCGGAACGCCAGTCGGTCGGCCCGGTGCGCCGCCGCGTGGTCGCCGGCACGCGCCAGCGCGATGCTGCGTAGCCGAGCCGGCTCGGCCGCCCCGAGTGTCTCGTTCGACACGTGGATGGTGTCCAACCGGGTGACCGCCTCGATCGGCCGCCCGTCGGCGACGGCGAGGCACACCTGCCCGAGTTGACGCATGTCGCGGGCACGGGAGCTGTCCCCACCGTGGGTGATCAGGCGAGCCGGCTCGGCTTTACCGTCGGTCTCCACCTGGTCGCCGAGCGCGGCTTGGCGGGCCGCCGCGTAGCCGTACGCGGCGAGGCTGCTCGGGCGCAGCCGGCCGGCCCGCCCGGAACGTACGAAACGAGCCAGGTCGGCGGCCACGTCCCGGAGCACCCGCAGGCAGCCGTCACTGTCGCCGTTGTGGTCCAGCGCCACGGCGTTGCGCAGCCGGATGCCCGGCGCGGCGAACGTCTCCTCGGGGATCCCGGCGGTGAGCCCGAGTTGCCGGGCTCGTTCGATGGCCCCCAGGGCGTACCCGTGGAAGCTGAGGTAGCTGTACGCCATGGCGAGGTCGTGCCAGCCCCAGGCGGTGTCCCGGTCCGGGTCCTCGACGGCGCCCAGCGCGCGGGCGGCTCGGACGAGGTGCGTGACGCAGCGGTCCAGTGCGCCCTGGTGGTGTGCGGCGAGGGCGGCCAGCGCGTTGAGGTGCCCGTGCAGGTACGGCTCGGCGAGATCGCGGACGGCCGCCGACGCCTCCTCGATGGCCCGGGTGAACTCCGCCGTCCGACCGAGATTGATCAGCGCGGAGAGGCGCTGCACCATCGCGTCGGCCCGCGCCGCCGGGTCGGTGGTGGTGCGGATCACACGTTCCAGCAGGACGTACGACTCGGCGGAGCGGCTGGCCTCCTGCAACGCCCGGGCGCGCGTGAGGGCGTCAACCTGGTCATCGACCCGGTCGAGCCAGCCCACCCGCCAACCTCCTGTCGTGTGCGCCGTTGCGCACCCGTTGGTCGCGCCGCCCGCGACGCATCATGATTATCGCGTGACCACTCTGCCGCAACACCCCCCCGAAGGGACAGGCCCCATCCGCCCGTCCGCCGCGGTGGCTCGGGCGGCCCGCGCGCTCGCCGCCGCCGGGGTCGGCTCGGCCCGGGTGGAGGCCGAGTTGCTGGCCGCGTACGTGCTGGGGGTGCCCCGTGGTCGGCTGGCGCTCGCCGACGACCTCAGCGGTGAGCAGTTGGCGCGGCTCGACGGCCTGACGCGTCGGCGTGCCGCGCGGGAGCCGTTGCAGCACCTGACCGGCCGGGCCGGGTTCCGACACCTCGAACTGTCGGTCGGCCCGGGGGTCTTCGTGCCTCGGCCGGAGACCGAGTTGCTGGCCGGCTGGGGTGTCGAGCAGGCCCGGGGTCGGACCGACCCGGTGGTGGTCGACCTCTGCAGCGGCTCGGGTGCGATCGCGCTGGCGGTCGCTCAGGAGCTGCCCGGGGCCCGGGTGATCGCGGTGGAGCGGTCCCCGGAGGCGCTGGCCTGGTTGCGGCGCAACGCGGCGGAGCGGGCCGGGGCGGGGGACCGGCCGATCGAGGTGGTCGAGGCCGACGTGACAGCACCGGACCTGCTGGCGGCCCTGGTGGGCTCGGTGGACGTGCTGCTCTGCAACCCGCCGTACGTGCCGGACGACGTGGTGGTCCCGCCGGAGGTGGCCGGGCACGATCCCGCGGAGGCGGTCTTCGGCGGCGCGGACGGTCTGGCGGTGATCCGTCCCGTCGTCAGCCGGGCGGCGGTGCTGCTGCGCGCGGGCGGCGTTCTCGGGGTCGAGCACGACGACACCCACGGCGCGGCGGTCCCCGGGCTGCTGGCCGAGGACGGCGGGTTCACCGCCGTCACGGCGCATCTGGACCTCACCGGACGTCCCCGTTACGCCACCGCGTCCCGACGGGCGGACGGCCAGCACGCCCCGATCGGGGCGGCGTGGCAGACTGACTCCTCGTGATGCTCTACGACTGCCGGTCGCCCGCCGATCGGGACCGCGGCATCGCTGCGGCGATCGAGGCGGTCAAGAACGGCGAGCTTGTCGTCCTTCCCACTGACACCGTCTACGGGATCGGCGCTGACGCGTTCACCCCGTACGCGGTCAAGGCACTGCTGGATGCCAAGGGCCGGGGTCGGCAGATGCCGCCGCCGGTGCTGATCGGCTCGCGGCACACCCTGGACGGGTTGGTCTTCTCGCTGCCCACGGCCGCCCGGGACCTGGTGGAGGCGTTCTGGCCGGGTGCGCTGACGATCGTGGTCGAGCACTCGCCGAGCCTCCAGTGGGACCTGGGCGACAAGACGGGCACGGTGGCGGTGCGGATGCCGCTGCACCCGGTGGCGTTGGAGGTGCTGCGGGAGACCGGCCCGATGGCGGTCTCGTCGGCCAACAAGACCGGCCAGCCCGCCGCGGTGACCGCCGAGGAGGCGCGGGACCAGCTCAGCTACTCGGTGCGGGCCTACCTGGAGGCCGGGCCGTGCCCGGACCCGGTGCCCAGCACGATAGTGGATCTGACCGGTGAGGTGCCGCAGCTGCTGCGGGCCGGGGCGATCCCGCTGGAGAAGCTGCGCGACGTCGTGCCGGACCTCATCGACGGTCGGGGGGTCTGAGTGCCCCCGTTCACGGTCCTGCACGTCTGCATGGGCAACATCTGCCGCTCTCCGATGGCGGAGCGGCTGCTCGCTCTCGCGGTGCGGGAGCGGTTGACGCGGCGCGCGCAGGACCCGGCCCAGGCCGACGGGCTGGTGCACAGCCACAGCGCCGGCACGGGTGGTTGGCACGCGGGCGAGGAGATGAATCCGCCGGCGGCCCGGCAGGTCACCGGCCGTGGTGGGGACGTCGAGGGGTTCGCCGCGCGCAAGCTGCGTTCGGACCACATCGACGCCGCCGACCTGGTCCTGACCGCCACCGCCGACCAGCAGGAGTACGTGGTGGCGTTGCGGCCGGACGCGGCGGCCCGCACGTTCGTGCTCGGCGAGTTCGGTCGGCTGCTGGCCGCGGTGGACGCCGCCGC
The DNA here is from genome assembly GCF_040607915.1 of Micromonospora sp. NPDC005215. Classification (NCBI taxonomy): domain Bacteria; kingdom Bacillati; phylum Actinomycetota; class Actinomycetes; order Micromonosporales; family Micromonosporaceae; genus Micromonospora; species Micromonospora sp. NPDC005215. The sequence continues at coordinate 62,095 of NZ_JBEXHQ010000025.1, forward strand.
GTTGCCGCCGGGTGACGCGACCCCGGAGGCCGTGTACGCCCGGGGGGTGGCCCTGGTGGCAGCGGCCCACGACGCTCGGTTGGGCGCGTCGGCGCTGGCGACGGATGATCTGGACGACCCGTGGGGTCGTGGTGACCAGTGCTTCAGCCGGGTCGCCGACGAGATCGAGGAGACGGTCCACCCGCTGGCCGGCGCACTGCTGCCCTGAGCGCGGTGCGAGTTTCCTCCGGGTTTGGGGAAAACCCGGGGCGAAAGCGGCGTTCCGGGTCATTCTGAACGGGTCCTAGCGTGACCGGCTCCTGCGGGGAGAGCTGATGATCCGGGCCCATCTCGACAAACTGCTGACCGTGGTGATCGCCGGAGTGCTGGCCGGGTTGGTGCTGGCCGCGGCCGCCCTGCCGGTGGCCCTGGTGTTCGGGATCGGCTTCAGCGCCCTGTCCACGCCGTACTCGGAGCTGCCGAACACGCTCCGCACGCCGCCCACCGCGCAGCGCTCCAACCTCTACGCCAACGACGGCACCACCCTGATCACCTCCTTCTACCAGGAGGACCGGGTGGACGTGCCGCTGCGCGAGGTGGCCCCGGTGATGCGCCAGGCGATCGTGGCCGCCGAGGACGTCCGGTTCTACCAGCACAGCGGGGTGGACCTGCGGGGCGTGGTGCGCGCGTTCACAGTGAACAGGCGGGACGGGCGGACCCAGCAGGGCGCCTCCACGCTGACCATGCAGTACGTCCGCAACGTGCTCAGCAGCGACCCCCGGCTGACCGAGGCGCAGCGGGCGGCCGCCACCGAGGTCACCACCGCCCGCAAGCTCCAGGAGATGCGGTACGCGCTCGCGCTGGAACGGGAACTCGACAAGGAGCAGATCCTCACCCGCTACCTCAACATCGCCTACTTCGGCGCCGGGGCGTACGGCATCGCGGCGGCCAGCAAGCGCTACTTCTCCCGGTCGCCGGCCGAGCTGACCCTGGCCCAGGCGGCGCTGCTTGCCGGTCTGGTGCGGTCGCCGGACAGCGACGATCCGATCAACGGCGACGCCGACAGCGCGCTGACGCGTCGGTCGTACGTGTTGGAGCGGCTGGTGGAGTCGGGGCAGGTGCCGGCGGACGCGGCGGCGGCGGCGCGGGCCGAACCACTGCAGCTACGGCCGAGCGAGACCCCGAACGACTGCACCGGGGTGCCCGACACGCACAACGACTGGGGCTTCTTCTGCGACTGGTTCACCCGCTGGTGGAGCAGCCAGTCCGCGTTCGGGGCGACCGCCGACGAGCGGCAGCGCGCGCTGCGCCGGGGTGGGTTCTCGATCGTGTCGTCGCTGGACCCGGGGGTGCAGCGGGCCACCACCGAGCAGGTGCTGAAGATCTATCAGCCGTCGGCTGCCGAGGCGGTGCCGACCGCTGTGGTGCAACCGGGCACCGGGCGGGTGCTGGCGATGTCGGTGAACCGCGCCTACAGCGTGCGGGACAATCCGGTCGGGCAGAAGAACCGCCCGAACACTGTCAACCAGTTGGTCGGCGGCGGTGGCGCGATCGAGGGGTACCAGGGCGGTTCGACGTTCAAGCTCTTCACGATGCTGGCCGCGCTCGAGGCGGGCCTGCCGCTGTCGACCGACTTCGTGGCTCCTACCCAGTTGCTCACCCGCTTCCCGGTGACCGGGGAGGCGAGCTGTGACGGCCGCTGGTGCCCGTCGAACGCCAGCCCATCCTCGATGGATGGCCCCCGGACCATGTGGAGCGCGTTCGGCCGGTCGGTGAACACGTACTTCGCCTGGCTGACCGAGAAGGTCGGCGCCGACCGGGTGGTGGAGATGGCCGAGCGACTCGGCATCGTGCTGCGGGCCGACGCCGACGCCCGACTGGCCCGGTACGGCGCGAAGGATTGGGGTCCGTTCACGTTGGGCGTCGCCGCGACCACTCCGCTGGACCTGGCCACCGCGTACGCCACGGTGGCGGCCGAGGGGACCTGGTGCGCTCCGCTGCCGGTGGTGTCGATCACCGACTCGGGTGGTCGGCCGGTCGACGCCGCCAAGCCGGACTGCCGACAGGTGCTCGACGTCGACGTCGCTCGGGCGGCCACCGACGCGGCGCGCTGCCCGGTCGGCGACCAGTCGATGTACGGGCGCTGCGACGGCGCCACCGCACCCGGCCTGCGGGCGCGGCTCGGCCGACCGGTGGCGGGCAAGACCGGCAGCTCGGAACGGTACGAGACGGAGACGGTCGTCGCGTTCACGCCGCAGCTCGCGGTCGCCTCGATGGCCGCGAACCCGGACGATCCCCGGGACGCGGTCGGTCAGGCCGTGCAGGCCCGGATGGTGGACGCGGTCGGAGAGGTGCTCTCCACCGCCCTGCGCGGTCAACCGGTACGCGACTTCGTCCCGCCGAGCGAACGAACCGCCTTCCAGGTCACCGGGGCCCGCACCGGCAACTGAGGCCGGGGTGGATCAGGGGGCTTGTTCGGCGTTGCGGGCGATGTTGCGGGCCATGCCGCCGAAGACCAGCGCGTGGAAGGGGGCGACCGACCCCCAGTAGGCGTGCCCGCTCAGCCCCCGGGGCAGGAAGACCGCGCGTTGCTGGTAGCGGCTGCGGCCGCCGTCGGTGGGCAGCACCCGCATCTCCAGCCAGGCCCGGCCGGGCAGCCGCATCTCGGCGCGCAGTCGCAACAGCTCGCCGGGGACGATCTCCTCGACCCGCCAGAAGTCCAGCGCCTCACCGACCTGGAGGCGGTGCGGGTCGCGTCGGCCCCGACGGAGCCCGACCCCGCCGACCAGGCGGTCCAGCCAGCCGCGGATCGACCAGGCGAGCGGGAACGAGTACCAGCCGTGTTCGCCGCCGACTCCCTCGATGACCCGCCAGAGCGCCGCCGGTGGGGCGTCCACCGCCCGTTCGCGGACATCGGTGTAGACGCTGCCGCCGGACCACTCCGGGTCGCTGGGCAGCGGCTCGGCGGGCGCGTCCGGGCCGCTCGCGGTCGACCACCGGGTCTCCACCTGGGCGTCCCGGACCTTGGCGAGCGCGAGCGCCACCGCGTCGTCGAAGCCGGTCAGCCCGCCGGGCGGGTCGGGTAGATAACGGGCGATGTCGCGTTCGTGCGCGACCGCCTCGTGAATCAGACTCTCCACCAGGGGGCGGGCGATCGCGTTCGGCACCGGGGTGATCAGGCCGACCCAGTGCGAGGAGAGCGACGGGGTGAGCGGGCGGACCGGCACGATGATCCGCCGGCGCAGCCCGGCCACCCGGGCGTAGCGCTGCATCATCTCGAGGAAGGTGAGCACGTCCGGTCCGCCGATGTCGAAGCCCCGGTTGACGTCCGGCGGCAGCGCGACGCAGCCGGCCAGGTAGCGCAGCACGTCGCGGACCGCGATGGGTTGGATCCGGTTGCGGACCCAGCGTGGGGTGACCATGGCGGGCAGCCGCTCGGTCAGGTAACGCAGCATCTCGAACGACGCCGAGCCGGACCCGATGATCACCGCGGCCCGCAGCACCGCCGTGGGCACCCCACTGCCCAGCAGGATCCGACCCACCTCGGCGCGGGACCGCAGGTGCGGGGAGGGGACCTCCTGGTCGGACGCCGGCTCCGGCCCGCCCAGGTAGACGATCCGGCGTACGCCGGCCGCGCGGGCCGCCGCCGCGAAGTTCGTCGCCGCCGCCCGGTCGGCCGCCTCGAAGTCGGGCCGGCCGAGTGAGTGCACCAGGAAGTAGGCGACGTCCACGTCGGCGAAGGCGGCGGGCAACGTGTCCGGCCGGCTCAGGTCCCCCTCGACGATCTCGGCCGCCGAGGCCCAGGGCACATCGCGCAGCCGGACCGCCTTGCGGGCCAGGCAACGCACTGTGTGACCCTCGGCGAGCAGCAGCGGTGTCAGCCGCCCGCCGATGTATCCCGTGGCTCCGGTGACGAGGCATCTCACGAGGTCCAGTCTGCGGCCCCCTAGACTCGTTCGCTGTGGAGACCGAGACGAGCACCTTCTGGGGGCCGGATTTCGCGCAGCTCAGGGCGACCGACCCGGAGATCGCCGGGGTGGTCCTCGGTGAGCTGGACCGGTTGCGGGGTGGCCTGCAGCTCATCGCCAGCGAAAATCTGACGTCGCCGGCGGTGCTGGCCGCGCTCGGTTCGACGCTGACAAACAAGTACGCCGAGGGCTACCCGGGCCGGCGCTACTACGGCGGCTGCGCCGAGGTGGACCGGGCCGAGGAGATCGGCATCGCCCGGGCCAAGGAGCTCTTCGGGGCCGAGCACGCCAACCTTCAGCCACACTCCGGGGCGAGCGCCAACCTGGCCGCGTACGCGGCGCTGGTGCAGCCGGGGGACACGGTGCTGGCGATGGACCTGCCGCACGGTGGGCACCTCACCCACGGCAGCCGGGTGAACTTCTCCGGCAAGTGGTTTCACCCGGTCGGTTATCCGGTCCGCCCGGACACCGAGCTGATCGACTACGACGAGGTACGGGATCTGGCGCGGACGCACCGACCCAAGCTGATCATCTGTGGCGCCACCGCGTACCCCCGTCTGATCGACTTCGCCCGGTTCCGGGAGATCGCCGACGAGGTCGGGGCGTACCTGATGGTGGATGCGGCGCACTTCATCGGCCTGGTCGCCGGTCGGGCGATCCCGTCCCCGGTGCCGTACGCGGACGTCGTCTGCGCCACCACCCACAAGGTGCTGCGCGGCCCGCGCGGCGGAATGATCCTCTGCCGCGAGTCGCTGGCGCAGCGGATCGACAAGGCGGTCTTCCCGTTCACCCAGGGCGGTCCGCTGATGCACGCGGTCGCGGCCAAGGCGGTGGCCCTGCGCGAGGCCGCCCAGCCGGAGTTCCAGACGTACGCCCGGCAGGTGGTCAGCAACGCCCAGGCGCTCGCGGCCGGGCTGGCCGACGAGGGGATGCGCCCGGTGTCCGGTGGCACCGACACCCACCTCGCCCTGATCGACCTGCGGGAGGTGGGGGTGACCGGCGCGGAGGCCGAGCGACGCTGCGACGCCGCGTCGATCACCCTGAACAAGAACGCGATCCCGTACGACCCGCAGCCGCCGATGGTCGCCTCCGGTCTGCGGGTGGGCACCCCGAGCGTCACCACCCAGGGCATGCGGGAGGGGGAGCTGCGGCAGGTGGCCACCCTGATCGCCCGCGCGGTGCGCACCGATCCCGGGGCGCCGGGCGGCACCGACGAGCTGACCAGGCTCGGTGCCGAGGTGGCCGAGCTGGTCGCGGCGTTTCCGGCGTACCCCCGTGGCTGAGCCCGGGGTGGTCGAGCCCGCCGCCGACGGACGGTGGCGGCTGCGGCACCTGCCGGTGCTGCTGGCCGCGTCGGCGGCTCTGGCCGTGGTCGCGGCCGTGGTGGGCGGGGTGACCGGCGGTGCGACGGCCGCGCTCGGCGCGACGGCCGGTGTGGGCGTCACGGTGCTCAGCTACACCCTCACCACAGTGGTGCTGGCCCGGGCCGATCAGATCAACCCGCAGTTGCTGCTGCCGCTGGGTCTGGGCCTGTACGCGCTGAAGTTCACCCTGTTGGGTGTCGTGCTGGTGGCGGTGGCCTCGACCGGCTGGTCCGGGTTGATTCCGCTTTGCCTCGGCATCGTCGCCGGGGTGGCAGTGTGGACGGCGGTGCACATCTGGTGGCTGACCACGGTGCACGCGCGGCGGTTGCGCGGCTGACCTGGCCGTCGGCCGGTCGTCCCAACCAGCGGACGCGCCGCAACGTGTCGGCCTCCGGTCATTTTCCGACGGGCGGAAGGGGAGTAGCGTGCCCACAGACGACGGCGCCCACGAGATGCCCACACAACGATGGTTGTGCGGGGGGTGAGGCACAGCCTCGTCTTCCCGGCTGATATCGTTCGCCCCGTCATGGCTGATGACCAAACCCCCCGTCCCGCCGGTGAACCGGACGATTATCCGTCTGGCGCCGGTCAGGGTTGGACCGCGCTCAGCTACCTCATCGGAGGCATGCTCGTGTGGGGTTTCATCGGCTGGCTTGTTGACCAAAGGCTCGACACCGGTGGCGTCGCCACCGGGATCGGCGTCGTGCTCGGTATGGCCGGGGGGATCATCCTGGTCGTCCGCCGACTCGGCACGCCTACTTAGGAAGGGACGCGGTGTTCGGACAGGCGAACGTTCTGGCAGCGGGCCAGGCGGCATTCCCACCCAGTGTGGAGGACTTCTACCTGCCCAGCATCCTGCCCTGGGGTGCGCACGACTCGTACTGGTTCACCAAGATCACGGCGATGGTCTGGATCGCGGTCGGCGTCCTGATCATCTTCTTCCTGGCGAGCTATCGGAACCCGCAGCTGGTGCCGACCAAGAAGCAGTGGTTCGCCGAGTCGATCTACGGCTTCGTGCGGAACAACATCGCTGTCGACATGATCGGGCACGCGGGTGTGCGGTTCGCTCCGTACTTCACGACGCTGTTCTGCTTCGTGCTGCTGACGAACGCGTTCGCGATCATCCCGTTCTTCCAGATCTCGCCGAACTCGCACATCGCCTTCCCGGCGTTCCTGGCGATCATCAGCTACGTGCTGTTCAACTACATCGGCATCAAGAAGCACGGCTTCGTCAAGTACTTCAAGAACTCTCTGGTTCCGCCGGCACCCTGGTTCATTCTGCCGCTGCTGATCCCGATCGAGCTCTTCTCGACCTTCATCGTCCGGCCGTTCTCGCTCGCGGTTCGTCTCTTCGCGAACATGTTCGCCGGCCACATGCTCCTGCTGGTCTTCACGCTCGGCGGCTTCGCGATGCTGAGCGCCAACGCCTGGCTGGCGCCGGTCTCGGTGCTCTCCTGGGTGATGACCATCGCGCTCACCTTCCTGGAGTTCCTGGTGATCGTCCTGCAGGCCTACGTCTTCACCGTCCTGACCGCCAGCTACGTGCAGGGCGCGCTCGCCGAAGAGCACTGATCCACCGCACCAACCGTTGTCGTCCCGCGTGAGAGACACGCGTGATAACCAGGAGGAACCAAGCAATGGACGTTCTCGCCGCGCAAGGTGTAGTTGGCAGCACCGCCGCCATCGGCTACGGCCTCGCCGCCATCGGCCCGGGCATCGGCGTCGGCCTGGTCTTCGCCGCGTACATCCAGTCGACCGCCCGCCAGCCGGAGTCGTCGCGGATGACCCTGCCGTACGTCTGGATCGGCTTCGCCGTCATCGAGGCGCTGGCGCTGCTGGGCATCGCCTTCGGCTTCATCTGGCAGGGTCAGCTCACTCAGTAGTTTCGCCCCCCTTAGACCGGGAGGTCAGCCATGTACTTCCTCGCCGCTGAGGGTGGTGAGTCCCACAACCCGATCATCCCGCTCTGGCAGGAGGTCGTGGTCGGTGGCGTCGCCTTCATCGTCCTCTGCTTCGTGCTGATGAAGTTCGTCTTCCCCCGCATGGAGCAGACGTTCCAGGCTCGGGTCGACGCGATCGAGGGCGGCATCAAGCGCGCCGAGGCCGCCCAGGCCGAGGCGAACCAGCTGCTCGAGCAGTACCGTGCCCAGCTCGCTGAGGCCCGCACCGACGCCGCCAAGATCCGGGACGACGCGCGGGCCGACGCCGAGGGCATCCGGCAGGACATCCTCGCCAAGGCACGGGAAGAGTCCGACCGGGTCATCCAGGCCGGCAAGGACGCCCTCGCCGCCGAGCGGGCCACCATCGTGCGGGAACTGCGTGCCGAGGTCGGCACCATCGCGGTGGACCTGGCCAGCAAGATCGTTGGCGAGTCGCTGGCCGACGAGGCGCGACGCAAGGGCACCGTCGACCGGTTCCTGAGCGGCCTCGAGAGCACGGGGGCCCGCTGATGCAGGCCGCCAGCCGGGAGTCGTACAAGGTCGCGGCCGAGCGCCTCGACGCGTACGTCCGCGGCACCGACGCGGTCGCCGTGGCTCACACCGCGAACGACCTACTCGCCGTGGCCGGGCTGCTGCGACGGGAGCCTCGGCTGCGCCGGGCGCTCTCCGACCCGGCCCGGTCCGGCGCGGACCGCGCCGAACTGGCCAGCGGGATGCTGCGCGGCAAGATCGGCGACGGCGCGCTCGACCTGCTCGCCGCACTGGTATCCGGCCGCTGGTCGGCGCCGTCGGAGTTGCTCGACGGCACCGAGCGGCTCGGTGTCGAGGCGGCACTGGCCAGCACCGAGGCCGCCGGTGACCTGGGCGAGGTCGAGGACGAGCTGTTCCGCTTCGGGCAGGTCGTCGCCAACGAGCCCGAGCTCTCGGCGGTGCTGTCCAACCCCGCGACCCCGGTGGACCAGCGTGGGGTCCTGGTCGGCGAGCTGCTCTCCGGCAAGGCCCACCTGGCCACCGTCCGCCTCATCGAGGTGGCGCTGTCCGGCTTCGGGGGGCGCTCCTTCAGCGGTTCGATCACCCGGCTCGTGGAACTCGCCGCCGAACGGCGGGACCGGCAGGTGGCGTACGTCACCGTGGCGGCCCCGTTGAGTGACGAGGAGGAGCGCCGGCTCGGTGCGAGCCTCGCCGCGATATACGGTCGAGAGGTCTCCGTCAAGCAGACGGTCGACCCCGCGGTCCTGGGTGGCGTGAGCGTCCGGGTCGACTCCGATCTGTACGACGGCACCATCCTGCGCCGCCTCAACGAGACCCGCAACGCGCTCGCGAAGCGCTGAACGGCTTCGCCGCCCAGCGGCTGAGCGGCTCCGCCGCCCAGCGTCGGGGCGGCTCCGCCGCGCAGCGCCCGGAATGACAGACGCCATTCGGACCGGTTGGTACTAGGTATCCCGGGCCCCTGAATTTTAAGGAAGCAGAGGATGGCCGAGCTGACCATCTCGACGGAGGAGATCCGCGGCGCCCTGGAGCGCTACGTCTCTTCCTACTCGTCCGACGTCTCCCGCGAGGAGGTCGGCACCGTCGCCGACACCGGTGACGGCATCGCTCACGTCGAGGGCCTGCCCTCGACCATGACCAACGAGCTCCTGGAGTTCGAGGACGGCACGCTCGGCGTGGCGTTGAACCTCGACGTCCGGGAGATCGGTGTCGTCGTTCTCGGTGACTCCGCCAAGCTGGAGGAGGGGCAGCGCGTCAAGCGCACCGAGCGGGTTCTCTCCGTTCCGGTCGGCGATGCCTTCCTCGGCCGCGTTGTCGACGCGCTCGGCCAGCCGATCGACGGGCTCGGTGACATCGCCAACGAGGGCTACCGCGAGCTGGAGCTGCAGGCTCCGAACGTGATGTCCCGCCAGTCGGTGTTCGAGCCGCTGCAGACCGGCATCAAGGCGATCGACGCGATGACGCCGATCGGTCGGGGCCAGCGGCAGCTGATCATCGGTGACCGTAAGACCGGTAAGACCACTGTCGCCCTGGACGCGATCCTCAACCAGCGGGACAACTGGCGCAGCGGCGACCCGAAGAAGCAGGTCCGCTGCATCTACGTCGCCATCGGCCAGAAGGCCTCCACGATCGCGTCGATCAAGGGGCAGCTGGAAGAGGCCGGCGCGATGGAGTACACGACCATCGTGGCCTCCCCGGCGTCCGACCCGGCCGGCTTCAAGTACCTGGCCCCGTACACCGGCTCGTCCATCGGGCAGCACTGGATGTACGGCGGCAAGCACGTCCTGATCGTCTTCGACGACCTGAGCAAGCAGGCCGAGGCGTACCGGGCCGTGTCGCTGCTGCTGCGTCGCCCGCCGGGCCGTGAGGCGTACCCGGGTGACGTCTTCTACCTGCACTCCCGCCTGCTGGAGCGCTGCGCGAAGCTCTCCGACGAGCTGGGTGGCGGCTCGATGACCGGTCTGCCGATCATCGAGACGAAGGCCAACGACATCTCGGCCTTCATTCCGACAAACGTCATCTCGATCACCGACGGCCAGATCTTCCTGGAGACGGACCTGTTCAACCAGGGCGTCCGCCCGGCGATCAACGTCGGCACCTCGGTCTCCCGGGTCGGCGGCGCCGCCCAGGTGAAGCCGATGCGCAAGGTCGCCGGTTCGCTGCGGCTCAACCTCGCCCAGTACCGCGAGCTGGAGGCGTTCGCCGCCTTCGCCTCCGACCTGGACCGGGCCTCGCAGAACCAGCTGAACCGCGGTTCCCGTCTGGTGGAGCTGCTCAAGCAGCCGAACTACTCGCCGTACCCGGTGCAGGAGGAGGTCGTCTCGGTCTGGGCCGGCGTCGAGGGCAAGCTCGACGACATCCCGGTGGGCGAGGTTCGTCGCTTCGAGGCGGAGTTCCTCCAGTACCTGCGGCACAAGCACGAGGGTGTGCTGGCCGGGATCGCCGACAACCAGTGGGGCGACGACATCGTCGGTTCGCTGGACGCGGCGATCACCGAGTTCAAGCAGGTCTTCCTCAACAAGGACGACGAGCGCAAGGTCAACGACGCGCCGGCCGCACCGCTTGAGGGCGACGAGAACCGCGAGACGGTGACCCGCTTCCGCGACAGCGCGACCGACCGCCCGGCCGAGAGCTGATCCCGTGGCGGCCCAGGTACGCGTTCTTCGTCAACGGATCCGCTCGGCGAAGTCGATGAAGAAGATCACCAAGGCGATGGAGCTCGTGGCGACGAGCCGGATCGCCAAGGCTCAGGCCCGGGTGCAGGCGTCCCTGCCGTACGCCCAGGCCATCACCGGTGTGCTCACGGCGCTGGCGTCCAACGCGCGGATCGACCACCCGCTGCTCACCCCGCGCGAGCGGGTGCGGCGGGCCGGCGTCCTGTTGGTCACCAGCGACCGTGGCCTGGCCGGCGGTTACAGCTCCAACGCGATCAAGATGGCCGAGTCGCTTATCGCGCGGCTCAAGGCGGACGGCAAGGAGCCGGTGCTCTACGTCATCGGGCGTAAGGGCGTCGGGTTCTACCGGTTCCGCAACCGGCCGATCGAGGCGAACTGGACCGGCTTCAGCGAGCAGCCGTCGTTCGAGGACGCCCGTACCGTCGGTGAGACGCTGATCAAGGCGTTCACTGCCGGCGCGGACGACGTCGACGGCGGTGTCGGAGCGGACGGGGTGCTCGGCGTCGACGAGTTGCACATCGTCTACACCGAGTTCCACTCGCTGATGACGCAGAGCCCGGTGACCAAGGTCATCGGTCCGATGCAGGTGGAGGACCGGCCGCGCTCCGAGGGGTTGCTGCCGGCGTACGAGTTCGAACCGGAGGCGGAGGCGCTGCTCGACGCGCTCCTGCCGAGGTACATCAACACGCGGATCTACGCGGCGTTGATCGAGTCGGCGGCGAGTGAGTCGGCGGCACGTCGGCGGGCGATGAAGAGCGCCACCGACAACGCCGAAGACATGATCGAGAAGTACACGCGCGAGATGAACTCGGCTCGCCAGGCCGGGATCACCCAGGAGATCAGCGAGATCGTCGGCGGCGCCAACGCGCTGGCCGCGTCGGGAAGTGAAGTGTGATGACTGCACCAGTGGAGACCAAGACGGCCACGGGTCGCGTGGTCCGGGTCATCGGCCCGGTCGTCGACGCCGAGTTCCCGCGCGACGCCATGCCGGCCCTGTTCAACGCTCTCAACGTCAAGGTGAACCTGTCCGGCGGTGAGAAGACGCTGACCCTGGAGGTCGCCCAGCACCTGGGTGACAACCTGGTCCGTGCCATCTCGATGCAGCCGACGGACGGCCTGGTTCGCGGCGCGGAGGTGCGTGACCTCGGCGAGCCGATCAGTGTGCCGGTGGGCGACGCGGTCAAGGGCCACGTGTTCAACGCGATCGGCGAGGTGCTCAACCTCAAAGAGGGCGAGACGTTCCAGGCGGACGACCGGTGGGGCATCCACCGCAAGGCTCCGGCCTTCGCGGACCTGGAGCCGAAGACCGAGATGCTGGAGACCGGCATCAAGGTCATCGACCTGCTCGCCCCGTACGTCAAGGGCGGCAAGATCGGCCTGTTCGGCGGCGCGGGTGTGGGCAAGACGGTGCTCATCCAGGAGATGATCACCCGTGTCGCCCGCAACTTCGGTGGTACCTCGGTGTTCGCCGGCGTGGGTGAGCGCACCCGTGAGGGCAACGACCTCATCGCCGAGATGACCGAGTCCGGCGTCATCGACAAGACCGCGCTGGTCTACGGCCAGATGGACGAGCCGCCGGGCACCCGGCTGCGGGTGGCGCTCTCCGCGCTGACCATGGCGGAGTACTTCCGGGACGTGAAGAAGCAGGAGGTGCTGCTCTTCATCGACAACATCTTCCGCTTCACGCAGGCCGGTTCCGAGGTGTCCACGCTGCTCGGCCGCATGCCGAGCGCCGTGGGTTACCAGCCGACCCTGGCCGACGAGATGGGCGAGCTCCAGGAGCGGATCACCTCCGTCCGGGGTCAGGCCATCACCTCCATGCAGGCGATCTACGTGCCGGCGGACGACTACACCGACCCCGCTCCGGCCACCACGTTCGCCCACCTGGACGCGACCACCAACCTGGAGCGGTCGATCTCCGACAAGGGCATCTACCCGGCCGTGGACCCGCTGGCGTCCTCGTCCCGGATCCTCGCCCCCGAGTTCGTCGGCCCGGAGCACTTCCAGGTCGCCACCGAGGTGAAGCGGATCCTGCAGCGCTACCGCGACCTGCAGGACATCATCGCCATCCTCGGCATCGAGGAGCTCTCCGAGGAAGACAAGATCACCGTGGCCCGGGCCCGGCGGATCGAGCGCTTCCTCTCGCAGAACACCTACGCGGCGGAGCAGTTCACCGGTGTGGCGGGCTCGACGGTCCCGATCAAGGAGACCATCGAGGCGTTCCGCAAGATCAGCGAGGGTGAGTACGATCACTTCCCCGAGCAGGCGTTCTTCATGTGCGGCGGTCTCGAGGACCTGGAGCGCAAGGCTGAGGAGCTGATGAAGGCCTGACCGGCCCGATTCGACAGGCAACAGAAAGACTGCCCCGGCAACGCCGGGGCAGTCTTTTGTTCATCTTCGCGTCTTACCATCGTCGCGGTCCGTTACTCGGGGTCGTCCGTTTCGAACAACCCGAGATACGTTCTATCCGCACGCTCACCCGAACGAGCGTTGATCTCTGCAACCTTTCGACGACGTGCGCCCGTCTTCCTTCGCGTGGGCGTAACGAACGGAGCTGCTCGTGGGTAAGGCCGGCAAGCGTGGCCGCAAGTCATCCGTCTGGCGCGGCGTGCCGCGCTGGGCCAGGATCTGCACGGTGTTCGGCACCGTGCTGGTCGTGCTCAGCGGAGCGGTGCTGGTCGGCACGGAGGCCCTGATGGCCCGCTACGAGGGTGCGGTCGGCAAGGCGGACCTGTTCGGTGACCAGGCGGCGGGCGCCCAGCCGAAGAAGAGCGACATCAAGGGTCCACTCAACATCCTGCTCGTCGGCATCGACCCGCGTACGCCGACCGCCGTACCGCTGGCCGACTCGATCATGGTGTTGCACGTGCCGGCGTCGATGGACCGGGCCTACCTCTTCTCCCTGCCGCGCGACCTCTACGTGCCTATCCCGCCGTTCAAGAGGGCCAACTTCAACGGCGAGACGACGAAGATCAACGCCGCCATGTCGTTCGGCAGCAAGGTGCCGGGGGCCAACCCCGACGCCGCGCGGGGCTTCGAACTGCTTGCCACCACCGTGCAGAACGTGACAGGCATCAAGCGGTTCGATGCCGGCGCCATCATCAACTTCACCGGCTTCCAGAAGATCGTCGACGCGATGGGCGGCGTCGACATGTACGTCGAGCGGGAGGTCAAGTCCGAGCACAAACAGCCGGACGGTAAGCCGCGGCCGGGCAAGACGTACGGCGAGGGTTACGTCGGCCCGCAGGCGGTCTACAAGAAGGGCAACCAACACCTCAGCGGGTGGCAGGCGCTGGACTACGTCCGGCAGCGCTACCCGAAGAACGGTGTTCCGGACTCCGACTACGGCCGGCAGCGCCACCAGCAGCAGTTCGTCAAGGCCATGGTCGGCCAGGCGTTCAGCGCCGACGTGGTGGCCAACCCGCTCAAGTTGGACAAGGTGCTTCGCGCCGCCGGCCAGTCGCTGATCTTCAACGGTCGGGGCAGCAGCGTTGTCGACTTCGGGCTCGCCCTGAAGGACATCCGCCCCAACACCATTCAAATGATCAAGCTCGCCGGCGGGGAGCTCAAGAACAGCAGGGGTGTCTACCTCGGTGAGCAGTTCCAGGCCGATGTCCCGGACTTCTTCACCGCCCTGCACAACGAGCAGCTCGACCCCTTCCTGCTGGAGCATCCGGACTTCGTGAACAAGACCAAGTAGTAGTGCCGCGGGTTCTCCCACCCGCGTTGGGAGCGCGTGCGCGTCAGGCTAGACTTTCGGCAATCCGTCGCCGCAGCAAGGAGACAGCGTGGCAAAGCAGCTTCACGTCGAGCTCGTCGCCGTCGAGGAGAAGGTCTGGTCCGGTGACGCCGAGATGGTCGTCGCCCGGACGACCGAAGGCGAGCTTGGCGTCCTGCCGGGGCACGCGCCGCTCCTCGGCCAGCTCGCAGAGCCCGGTCAGGTCCGCATCAAGCTCGCCGGCGGTGAGCAGGTCTCCTACGAGGTGGCCGGCGGCTTCCTCTCGGTGAGCGCCAACGGCGTCATCGTGCTGGCCGAGAGCGCAACCCCGGTCTCCGCACAGAGCCGCTGAGCCACACCGGGGATGGACATCGTCGAAGGAATCGGGATCGGCGTTGTCGTCATCCTCGGCGCGCTTCTCACCCTCTTCGTCCGGCGAGCCCTGGTCACCCGCAGCGGTGGCATCATCCGGCTCAGCGTCCGAGTCACCACCATGCTCGACGGCCGTGGCTGGTCGCCCGGCTTCGGCCGGTTCGCAGGTGACGAGCTGCGGTGGTACCGAATGTTCAGCTTCGCGATCCGACCCAAGCGGGTGCTCTCCCGCAAGGGGCTGGCGGTCGAACGCCGTCGGCTGCCGGAGGGTCAGGAACGGCTCTCCATGCCGGCCGACTGGGTGATCCTCCGCTGTACCAGTCACCACGCACCGGTGGAGATCGCCATGGCTCGGTCGACCGCTACCGGTTTCCTCTCCTGGCTCGAGGCCGCCCCTCCGGGGGCGGTCTCGCCGCGTATGGCCTCCCAGGACTGGCCGGCTGCCTGATCCACTCGGTTTCTTGATGTTGGGGTGTCCTGCTGGTCGGGATGCCCCTGTTTTCATGAGCCCGAGTGGATCAAGCCCCGGCTACGCGTGGCGGCGGTCAGAGTGGGAACCCAGACCTCGACGTGGTGCGGTGCGGTGCGCCGACGGTCAGCGCTTGCCGCCCGGCACCCACAGCACATCTCCCGCCGGATTTGCCGTTCTTGACAGGATAAAGAGCAGATCGGAGAGCCGGTTGAGATACTTTGCCGGGAGGGTGCTGGTCCGTTCCGGGTCGTGGCTGACCAGCGCCCACGCCGCGCGCTCGGCACGCCGGGCGGTGGTCCGCGCCACGTGGAGCAGCGCCGCGCCGGGGGTGCCGCCGGGGAGGATGAAGGAGTCGAGCTTGCTCAGGCGTGCGTTGTACTCGTCGCACCAACCCTCGAGGCGCTCGACGTACTCCTCGGTCACCCGCAGCGGCGGGTACTTCGGCTCCGGCTCGACCGGGGTGGACAGGTCCGCGCCGACGTCGAACAGATCGTTCTGCACCGACCCCAGCACGCCCCGCAGTTCCTCGTCGAGCCCACCCAGGGCGAGCGCGACGCCGATCGCGGCGTTGCACTCGTCGACGTCCGCGTACGCGGCGATCCGTGGATCGGTCTTCGGCACCTGCTCGTTGTTGCTCAGCCTGGTCATGCCGGCATCGCCGGCCTTGGTGTAGATGCGCGTGAGGTGGACGGCCATGACGCACAGCCTACGGATTCCCGACCTGACGATCCCGGCGCGGCCGGACAGCGCGACCAGTTGGCCGGTGGTGGGCCCCGGCGACGCGGGCGACCCGGCGGTGAACGATGTCGACGTCATCCGGGTGCACGGTGACGCCCGGCTCGCCGGCACCGTGCACGTGGTGGGGGCCAAGAACTCGGCGTTGAAGCTGATGGCCGCCGCGCTGCTCGCCCCGGGCCGCAGCGTGATCACGAACGTCCCGCGGATCACCGACATCGCGATCATGGGCGAGGTGCTGCGCCGGCTGGGTTGCGACGTCCGGTTCGACGCGGACGACCCGGTCGACCCGATGGTGGCTCGGGGCGGGGTGGCCCGGTCCCGTTCGGTGACCATCGACGTGCCGGAGCAGCCGGGCGCGGACGCCGATTACGACCTGGTCCGACGGTTGCGCGCGTCGATCTGTGTGCTCGGCCCGCTGCTGGCCCGCCGGGGGTACGTGCGGGTGGCCCATCCCGGCGGCGACGCCATCGGGTCTCGGGGGCTGGACATGCACATTTCCGGGCTGACCCGGATGGGCGCGGAGATCTCCGGTGAGCACGGCTTCGTCATCGCCTCCGCCCCGCACGGGCTGCGCGGCGCGGACATCGTGTTGGACTTCCCCAGTGTCGGCGCGACCGAGAACCTGGTGATGGCGGCGGTGCTGGCCCAGGGCGTCACGATGATCGACAACGCCGCCCGGGAGCCGGAGATCGTCGACATCTGCACGATGCTCAACCAGATGGGGGCGCGGATCTCCGGTGCGGGCACGTCCACGTTGCGGATCACCGGGGTGCCGGGTCTGCACCCGGTGCGGCATGCCACGGTGGGGGACCGGATCGTCGCTGGCACCTGGGCGTTCGGGGCGGCGATGACCCGGGGGGACGTGACGGTGACCGGGCTGGACCCGGCGTACCTGGAGGTCGCGCTGGACAAGGTGGTGGCGGCCGGTGGCCTGGTGGAGACCCGGGAGGACGGTTTTCGCGTACGGATGGACGACCGGCCCCGGGCGGTGGACGTGGTGACGTTGCCGTTCCCCGGCTTCGCCACCGACCTGCTGCCGATGGCGATCGGACTGGCGGCGGTCAGTGATGGCGCCTCGCTGATCACCGAGAACATCTTCGACGGCCGGTTCATGTTCGCCAACGAGATGATGCGGCTCGGCGCGGACATCAAGACCGATGGGCACCACGCGGTGGTCCGCGGGCGGGATCGGCTCTCCGGCGCACCGGTGCAGGCGACCGACATCCGCGCCGGCGCCGGGCTGATCATCGCCGGGCTGTGCGCGCAGGGGGTCACCGAGGTTGCCCACGTGCATCACGTCGACCGGGGGTACCCGGATTTCGTTGCCGATCTCCGCGCTCTCGGGGTGGCGGTCGAGCGGGGCACCACCCCGGAGGAACCGTCGCTGGAGATCTGAGGCCAGCTCTCCGGTCCACCTTCACGCCGTGCGTGGGCCGCACCGCGGGCGTCCACACGCCCGACCGTTCACCCGGGCATGTCGCGGCTCTCGCGACGTCAGGCGGCCTGTAGTGAGGCGCGTACGTGCCGTCGCGCGTCATGGATGCGTGACTTCACGGTGCCGACCGGAATGGCGAGGTGGTCGGCGATCTCGTCGTAGGTCAACTGGCACAGATCGCGCATCACCAGAGGGGCGACCAACTCGGGTCGGTGCGCCTCCAGCCGTTCCAGCGCGTCCAGCAGGTCGAGCCGGGAGCCCGCGATCACGCTCGTCGTGCGCGGGTCGGCGGCATCGAGCGGAAGCAGTGGCGTGGACTGCTCGCCGGCCCGGCGCTTGAGGCTTCGGTACGTCTGCCGGGCGCAGTTGGCCGTGACGACGTACAGCCAGGTGGAGAACTTCGACCGCCCCGCAAAGCTGTCTATCTTGCGTGCGACCTGCAGAAGGGCATCCTGGCACGCCTCTTCGGCGTCCTGCCGGCACGGGAGGAGGCGCAGACACTGCCGCAGGACCCGCGGGCCGATCGTGCTCAACAGCGCGTCGAGAGCGGCGGCGTCGCCCGTGGCGGCGCGGCCGGCGAGCTCCTCGATTTCAAGATCGTCTGACATGCGCAGGCCCCGTTCCTCCCCGTCCTGGGGGTCATAATACGGGCGTGTCAGTACCCGACAAGATCGGCCGATATCGCGTTCTGCGGCGTATCGGTTCCGGAGCGTTCGCCACCGTCTGGCTCGGCGCGGACGATGCCCTGGACGCGTCGGTGGCGATCAAGGTGCTGGCGGACAACTGGTCGTACCACGCCGATCTGCGGGAGCGCTTCGAGCAGGAGGCGCGGATCATGCGGCGCACGGATTCCAGCCTGCTCGTGCGTGTCCTCGACGTCGGTGAGCTGCCGGACGGCCGGCCGTATCTGGTGATGCCGTACGCGGCCGGTGGCACCCTCGCGGATCGGCTCGTCTCGGGGCCGATGCCGGTACGGGAGGCCCTGCTCGTCGCGGCCGATATCGCCAGTGCCGTCACGGTGTTGCACGAGGCCGGTGTGCTGCACCGCGACCTCAAGCCGTCAAATGTGTTGTTCGAGCCGGCCGCGGATCGGGATCGGGTACTCGTCGCCGACCTCGGCCTGGCCAAGGCGCTCGCGAACGCGTCTGGCTTCACCATCGCCGCCGGCACACCCGGCTACATGCCGCCCGAGCAGGCCACCCCGGGCGGGGGTCTGGACATCCGCGCCGACGTCTACGCGATCGGCGCGACGATGTACCACATGCTGACCGGAAACCCTCCCGAGCAGGCCGGCCGCGCGGGCAGGGGTGGGCGGGCGTTGCCCAGGCCGTCCCAGGTGCGGCCCGGTGTTCCGTCCACGGTGGACGATCTGGTGCGACGCGCGCTGCATCACGACCCTCGGCAACGCTGGGCGTCCGCCGCGGTGATGGTCGAAGAGCTGCACCGGGTCATCGCTTCGATGGAACGGAACACGGGCCGTGGCCGGTTCGTGCGCCTGTCGGCACGGGTCGTCGGCGTCGGGGTCGCACTGACCGCGCTGCTGGCGACGGCGGGTTCCAGCTCCACGCTGCCGGCACGGTCGGGCTGGGTACGCGTGGCCGATGTCTCCGGTGCCCTGTCGGTCGCGGTGCCGTCGAGCTGGGCTGGTCAGGTGAGGGACGCCGGCTGGGATCCTTCCGTGCTGCGACTTCCCGCCGGCCAGGCGCCGGGTCTCGTGGTCGCCCCGGATCTCGACGTCTGGTCCGATCCCGCGAGCCGGACACCCGGCGTGTTCGTCGGTGCGAGCAAGGCTCTGCTCGCCGGCGGCGCGGCACCCTCGTTCCCCAGCCACACCGCCTGCGTCAAGCAGCCCGACCGGACCCTGGACGTGGGCGGTAACCAGGCACGGGTACGGCGTTGGACCTCCTGTGACGCCTCGATCTCCTTCAGCGAGGTGGTGCTCACCGTGCCGCAGCGAGGCTACGGCGTCTACCTGCAGATCAAGCAGGTCGGCGGCGCCGACCTGACCGACGAGATCCTGGCCGGCCTGCGGCTGTCCAACTCGCTGGCGCCGCAGGCCGGCCGGGTCGGGTCCGTCTACTCGTAGCAGTTCTGGTTCGCGTACTGCAGAGTCAGCTGGGTGACCGTGCCATTTCTCGTCGCGATGCGGTAGACGGCCTTGTTGTTGCCGGGGGTCTTCGCGAAGCCGCGACCGTTGGTCGCGTCCCCGTCGTTAACCGCCGTCCACCCCGGGTAGATGCGGAGCATGTCGGCGCTGGACATGCCGATTCGCGCTCCCTCGGGCGTCTTGATGCTGCCGTACGCGTCGATGGTGGCGATCCCCAGAGTTCGGGAGTGATTGACATTCCCCTTGTCGGCCGGGGCGGGCCGCAGTTGTGCCAGCGCGCACTCGTCCCGGTAGTCGGCGAACGGGCGCAGCATGCCGGTCGCGGTGGCCTGCTCACGGGACATGCCGAGCTTCAGCGAGCCGAGCCCGTTCGGGCCCAGGACGAGGGCGGTGGTGGTGGCGCTGCTGGACGGCCGCGCAGACGGCGAAGGCGACGCGGACGGCGTGGACGACGCGGGCGTCCCGGTGGTGGCCGCGCTGGTCGCGGGGTCCGGTGAGCCGGCCGGCGCGGCGTTGCCGCTCTGGTGCGCCGGTGACGCGCACGCGGCGACGAGCAGAAGGCTGGTGAGGGTTCCGACCAAGGGCGTGGCACGCATGATGAACTCCTGGCTCATTCCACTGGGTTGTTGTCGTAGGGTTCGATGCGCCCGCACCGGAGTTTGTTCGCCCAGCGGAGTCGTGAATGCGTCATCCCAGCGCGGCATCATCGGGTCGGTTCACTCGTAGCAGTCCTGGTCCACGTGCTGCAGGCTCAGCCCGGTGACCTTGCCGTTCCTCGTTGCGATGCGGTAGAGGGCCTTGACGTTGCCCGGGGCCTTGACGTAGCCGCGAGCGTTGGTCGGTTCCGCGCTCTCGGCGGCCTTGTAACCCGGGTACATCCGAAGCATCTCGGCGCTGGACATGCCGATGCGCAGACCCTCTGGCGTCCTGATGCCGGGCCACCCGCTGATGGCGGCGATTCCCACCGTCGGCGAGAGGGTGACGGTCCCCTCCTCGGTCGGGGCGGCGCGCAGGAATGACGTACCGCAGCGGCTGGTGGTGTCGAAGGGGTTCCGCAGCATGCCGGTCGCGGTGGCCTGCTGACGGGACATGCCGAGCTTCAGCGAGCCGAGCCCGTTCGGGCCCAGGACGAGCTGATCGGTGGCGGCACTGCTCGACGGCCGCGCCGACGGCGAAGACGACGCGGACGGCGAGGACGGCGCGGATGGCGCGGATGGCGAGGACGACGCGGGCGTTCCGGTGGTGGCCGTGCTGGTCGCGGGGTCCGGTGAGCCGGCCGGCGCGGCGTTGCCGCTCTGGTGCGCCGGTGACGCGCACGCGGCGACGAGCAGAAGGCTGGTGAGGGTTCCGACCAAGGGCGTGGCACGCATGATGAACTCCTGGCTGATAGCCGCTGGGTTGTTGTCGTAGGGTTCGATGCACCCGCGAGGGAGTTTGTTCGCCGAGCGGAGTCATGAATCCGTCGCCGGTCCCTACCCCGCCCAAGCTCACCGGAAGCGTCCAACATCCTCACGTGTGGAGCGCTTAGCCATCGTTCAGGCTCGCCGACTAGGGTGTTCGAAGGCACTCAATCGCAGCGAGGGAGAAGTAGATGGCGGGTCGACTCGCGGTCGTCGGGGCTGGGTTGATGGGTTCCGGCATCGCCCAGGTGGCGGCGCAGGCGGGCTGGCAGGTGACGCTGCGCGACCTGGACGACGCGGCCACCACCCGGGGGCTCGGCGGCATCCGGAAGTCCCTGGAGAAGTTCGCCGAGAAGGGCAAGATCGAGGCGTCCGAGGTCGAGGCGACGCTGGCCCGGATCACCCCGACCACCGAGCTGGAGGCGGCGGCCGACGCGGACATCGTGGTCGAGGCGGTCTTCGAGCGGCTGGAGATCAAGCACGAGGTGTTCCGCGCCCTGGACAAGATCTGCAAGTCGGACGCGGTGCTCGCCACCAACACCTCGGCCATCCCGGTCACCCAGATCGCCGCGGTGACCGAGCGGCCCGAGGCGGTCGTCGGCACCCACTTCTTCTCCCCGGTGCCGATGATGCAGCTCTGCGAGCTGGTGCGCGGTTACCAGACCAGCGACGCGACGCTGGACACCGCGCGAGCCTTCGCCGAGGAGATCGGCAAGACCGTGGTGGTGGTCAACCGGGACATCGCCGGCTTCGTCACGACCCGGTTGATCTCCGTACTGGTGATGGAGGCGGTCAAGCTGGTGGAGTCCGGCGTGGTGTCCGCCGAGGACCTGGACACGGCCTGCCGGCTGGGCTTCGGGCACGCGATGGGCCCGCTGGCGACCACCGACCTGACCGGCGTGGACGTGCTGCTGCACGCCTCGAAGAACATCTACACCGACACGGCCGACGAGAAGTTCTTTCCGCCGGAGCTGCTCCAGCGGATGGTCACCGCCGGCGACCTGGGCCGCAAGACCGGCAAGGGCTTCTACACGTACTGAGTTGTGGCGGCCGGGGCGGGGGACCGCCCCGGCCGGCCGCTCAGCCGTCGCGCTTGGTGGTCCAGCGGAAGGTGGTCAGGCAGAGCACCACGCCGATCACGCACCACAGGGTCAGCACCAGCGCGACCCGGCCCAGCTCGAACGAGCCGCCCGGCTCCTGCGCGCCGAAGCTCTCCGGCAGGAAGACCGACCGCAGTCCCTGACACATCCACTTGAGCGGGAACAGCGCCGCCACCTGCTGCATCCAGGTGGGCAGGTCGGTGAAGACGAAGAACACTCCGGAGATGAACTGGAGCACCAGGGCGACCGGGGTGACCACGGCCGAGCCGCTGCGGGCCGTGCGGGCCAGCGACGAGATGGCGATGCCGCACAGGGTGCACGCGGACACCCCGAGCACGGCGACCCAGCCGAAGGTGACCCACTTTCCGGCGGTGCCCGGCAGGTCGAGGTCGAACAACGCCACCGCGACGGCCAGCAGCAACGCGGTCTCGGCGATGCCGATCGCCACCACCATGATCACCTTGCCGGCGAACCAGACCCACTTCGGCATCGGCGTGCCCCGGTAGCGCTTGAGCACGCCCCGGTCCCGCTCGATCGGGATCCAGATGCCGAGGTTCTGGAAACTCACCGTCATCAGGCCGGTCGCGATCATGCCGGTGATGAAGTATTGGGTGAACTTGACCCCGCCGCCGATCGTGCCACCGAAGATCGAGGCGAAGATCAGGATCATGATGATGGGGAAGCCCATCGTGAAGACCACGGACTCCCGGCTGCGCAGGAACTGGGTGATCTCCAGCCGGCCCTGGCGCAGGGCGAGCGCGCCGGCACTGGGCCGACGACCGCGGGTCGCGGTGACCGGCGTCGCCGGCCTTGTCGTGGTGGTCATCGCGCGTGTCCGATCATGGTGAGGTAGACGTCCTCCAGGGTCGGCCGGGTCACGGTGAGCCCCGGCACCTCGCCGCCGTAGCGCGCGGCCAGCTCGGCCACGAGGGCCGTCGGCGTCGCGCTCTGCGCGCTCTCCGGCGTCCCGTCCGGGGTACGCCAGGAGACAATGGCCAGGGCCTCCTGCCGGTTGCCCAGCTGGTTCGGGGCGGCCACCTCGACCAGCCGGCCCCCGGCGATCACCCCGACCCGGTCGGCGAGCGTCTCCGCCTCGTCCAGGTAGTGGGTGGTCAGCACGATTGTGGTGCCGGCCGCGGCGAGGTCGCGGATCAGCTCCCAGAACTCGCGGCGGGCCTCCGGGTCGAAGCCGGTGGTCGGCTCGTCGAGGAAGAGCAGCTCAGGGCGACCGATGATGCCCAGCGCCACGTCCAGGCGGCGCCTCTGCCCGCCGGAGAGGGTGTGCGTACGCGCCTTCGCCTTGTCGGCCAGCCCGACCCGCTCGATCACCTTGTCCGGGTCGTCCGCGTCGGGATAGAAGCCGGAGAAGTGCCGGATCACCTCGGCCACTGTCAGCTCGTCGAACTCGCCGGTGCCCTGGAGCACGATGCCGACGCGGGAGCGCCAGTCGGCGTCCGGATGCGCCGGGTCCGTGCCGAGCACGGAGACCTCGCCGGCATCCCGGCGTCGGTAACCCTCCAGGATCTCCACGGTGGTGGTCTTGCCGGCGCCGTTCGGGCCGAGCAACGCGAACACCTCGCCCCGGCGCACGTCGAGGTCCACGCCCGCCACCGCGACGTTGTCGCCGTAGGCCTTGCGTAGCCCGCGGACGGAGATGGCCAGCTCGTCATCCATGCCGTCCAGTGTGCGTCCTGACCCGGCGGGCAGGGTGCCCGGGGTATGGCGGTGCGCACCACAGCGCGCACTTCGCGCCCGGACGTCCCCGACATGGACCTGTGTGGTTTTCCACAGCCCGTTTTACTGAACGGTAACTTAAGCTCCAGCCATGGATGAGACGGCATTCCCGGGGCGGCTGCCCGAGCGGGACCGCCAGTGGGTGATGCGCACCTACGCCGGCCACTCGTCGGCGACAGCGACCAACGCCCTCTTCCGCCGCAACCTGGCGAAGGGACAGACCGGCCTCTCGGTCGCCTTCGACCTGCCCACCCAGACCGGGTACGACCCGGACCACGAGCTGGCCGCCGGCGAGGTCGGTCGGGTCGGCGTGCCGGTGGCCCACCTCGGCGACATGCGGGCGCTCTTCGACGGCATACCGCTCGCCGAGACGAACACCTCGATGACGATCAACGCCCCGGCGATGTGGTTGCTCTCCCTCTACGGCATGGTCGCCGCGGAGCAGGGCTACACCCCCGACGTGCTCTCCGGGACCACCCAGAACGACATCATCAAGGAGTACCTGTCCCGGGGGACGTACATCTTTCCGCCGGCCGCGTCGCTGCGGCTCACCGCCGACGTCATCGCCCACACGCTGACGACGATGCCCCGGTGGAACCCGGTAAACATCTGCTCGTACCACCTCCAGGAGGCCGGGGCCACGCCCGTGCAGGAGGTCGGCTTCGCGCTGGCCACCGCGGTCGCCGTGCTCGACGCCGTCCGTGACTCCGGTCAGGTGCCGCCCGAGCGGATGGGCGACGTGGTGCAGCGGATCTCGTTCTTCGTCAACGCCGGGGTGCGTTTCGTCGAGGAGATCGCCAAGATGCGCGCGTTCGGCGTGCTCTGGGACGAGATCACCCGGGACCGGTACGGGGTCACCGAGGCCCGGCAGCGGCGCTTCCGCTACGGCGTGCAGGTCAACTCGCTGGGCCTCACCGAGGCGCAGCCGGAGAACAACATCCAGCGCATCGTGCTGGAGATGCTCGGTGTGACGATGTCCCGTGACGCCCGGGCCCGCGCGGTGCAGCTACCCGCCTGGAACGAGGCGCTCGGCCTGCCCCGCCCGTGGGACCAGCAGTGGTCGCTGCGGATGCAGCAGGTCCTGGCGTACGAGTCGGATCTGCTCGAATATCCCGATCTCTTCGCCGGTTCGCACGTGATGACGGCGCTTGTCGACGAGGTCGTCACCGGGGCGCGGGTCGAGCTGGACAAGGTGCTGGAGCTGGGCGGTGTGGTCGCCGCCGTGGAGACCGGCTACCTCAAGAGCGCGCTGGTCGCCTCGCTGGCCGAACGCCGCCGGCGGATCGAGTCCGGTGCCGACGTGGTGGTCGGGGTCAACCGGTACACCGAGACCGAACCCTCCCCGCTGACCGCCGCCGGGGCGGAAGCCGTCGAGCAGGTCGACCCGGCGGTCGAGGCCACCGCCGTGGACGGCGTACGGCGGTGGCGGGCCGATCGGGACGCGGACGCCGTCGACGCGGCCCTCTCCCGGCTTCGCGCGGACGCCGCCACCACCACCAATCTGATGCCCGCCACAGTGGAGTGCGTGCGGGTCGGGGTGACCACCGGCGAGTGGGCCGGAGCGCTGCGGCAGGTCTTCGGCGAGTACCGGGCGCCGACCGGCCTGGCCGGTGCCGCCGGCAGCGGCGGGGACCCGGGCCTCGCCGCCGTCCGCGAGCGGGTCATCGCCACCGCCCGGGAGTTGGGCAGCGGCCGGCTGCGGCTGCTGGTTGGCAAACCCGGCCTGGACGGGCACTCCAACGGCGCGGAGCAGATCGCGGTACGGGCCCGCGACGCCGGCTTCGAGGTCGTCTACCAGGGCATCCGGTTGACCGCGGGGCAGATCGTCGCCGCCGCCGTCGAGGAGGACGTCGACCTGGTCGGGCTGTCCGTGCTCTCCGGTTCCCATCTGGCCGCCGTGCCCGCGGTGCTCGACGGGCTGCGGGCCGCCGGACGGGCGGACCTACCGGTGGTCGTGGGCGGCATCATCCCCGCCCGTGACGCCGACACGTTGCGGGCAGCCGGGGTGGCCCGGGTCTTCACCCCGAAGGACTTCGCCCTCACCGGCATCATCGACGACCTGGTGACGGTCATCCGGCAGGCAAACGACCTGCCCTGATCCCGCTGTCGATGGGTCAGCGGTTGGCGTACGTCATGCAGTCGGCCATGTCGTTGTCCGGGCCGACCTTGATCGACGACGCGTGACACTCCAACTGCTCGTTGTGCCGACAGTCCGAACGCTGGCAGGCGCCGACCTGGGCGGTCAGGCCGTCCACGCCACCCCGGATGGGCGACTCGACGAAGGTGTGGCAGTGGGCGTGATCCATGCTGCCAATGGTGATCGCGAAGGCGTGGCAGTCACCTGACTGGTTGTACGCGCACGCGGCAACGACACATTCCTGGACTCGGGGCATCTCCAACGCTGCGGTCATGCCAACCTCCTCTAGGTCTTTGCCCTGATCCTAGGCTTCTGCCGACCCGGCCAACCCCGATATGGCCGCCCCGCCGAGGGTCAGCTCGGTTGGCGGCGGGCCGACCCGTGGGGAATTACCAGGCCCGCCTCGTACGCGGCCACCACCGCTTGGGCACGGCTGCACAGGTTCAGTTTGGTCATGGTCCGGTTGATGTGGGTCTTGACCGTCGCCTCACTGAGTATCAGGTTGTCGGCGATCTCGCCGTTCGTCATCCCCTTGGCGACCAGCCGCAGCACCTCCAACTCTCGGGCGGTCAACGGGCCCAGGTCGGGTGGCGGCCCGGCCGGGTCCCGGTCGCGGTGGGTGTACGCCTCGATCAGCCGCCGGGTCACCGTCGGCGCGAACAGCAGCTCACCCTCGGCAACGGTCTGGATGGCGGCGAGCAACCGTTGTGGCGGAGTCTCCTTCAGCAGGAAGCCACTCGCGCCGCCGCGGAGCGCGGCGTAGACGTACTCGTCCAGGTCGAAGGTGGTGAGAATGAGGATCCGGGGTGGCGTGTCCCCGGCCGCCGCGAGGATCCGCTCGGTGGCCCGGACACCGTCGAGCCCGGGCATCCGGATGTCCATGAGGATGACGTCCGGATGGGTCGACCCCGCCAGGGCCACCGCCTCGTGACCGTTTGCCGCCTGACCCACCACCTCCAGGCCAGGGGCGGCGCTGATCAGTGCCGAGAGGCCGGCACGGATGAGCACCTGGTCGTCCACCACGAGCACTGTGATCACGAGAGATCCCTTCCCGGGGCGACGCGGTCATCGTCCACGATCGCAGGTATCGGCAGGGTGAGGACGACCTCGAAGCCGCCCTCCGGGTGTGGCCCGGCGGTGAGCGTGCCTCCGTAGAGGTGGGCTCGTTCCCGCATGCCAACCAGGCCATGACCCTCGGTAACCCCGCTCGGACCTGGCGCGCCGTCGTCGCGGACCCGAGCGGTCAGCCGGTCCCGGGCGTACTGGAGTGCCACGGTCGCCGCCGCCGTCGGCGCGTGTTTCAGCACATTGGTCAGACCCTCCTGAATCACCCGGTAGGCGCACAGATCGGTGCCGGGCGGCAACGCCCGTGCGACGCCACTCGTGGTCAGCTCGACCCGTACGCCCGCGGCCCGGACCCGCTGGACCAACTCGTCGAGCTGATCCAGCCCGGGAGCGGGAGCGTACGAGCCGCTCTCCTCGCCAGCGTCGTCCACGTTCAGTCTCAACAGGGACAGCAGTCGACGTAGCTCGTCCAACGCCTCGCCGCTGGTTTCCAGCACGGTGCCCAGTGCGTTCCCAGCGGTCTGCGGGTCGGAGGCGAGGACGTACCGGGCGAGCCCCGCCTGGACCGAGATGACCGACATGTGGTGGGCGACGACGTCGTGCAGCTCCCGAGCTATGCGAACCCGCTCCTCGACGACAGCACGACGGGCGCGCTGCTCCTGCTCGTACTCCAGTTGGCGGGCCACGCGGGCGAGCCGCTTGTTGCTCGCGGCCAACTGCCCCGCGCCGTGCCCGATCCACGCCACCACGCCGGTCCACGCCACGCCCTGCACGACGGCGATCAGCAGGGACTCGTGGCCGGCGTACACCCAGACCGTGGCCGCGATCACCGCGGCGGTGAGTGCCGTGCGGACCGGGCGTCTCGCGGCGACCGTGTAGAGCGCCAGCAGCATGCCCGGACTGTTCACCACCGGCCAGTAGCCGAGGCCGATGTAGCCGGCCCAGGCGGCGCAGTACACCACCAGAACGGCCATCGGTGCCCGTTGCCGCGCCACCAGCAGGGCACCGAGCAGGCAGGTCAGGGCGTAACCCGGCAGGTCCATCGGGCGGATCCCCGCCGGTGGCTGTTGGCTGGCCAGCGCCAGGCCGACGGCGACCGTCGCGGTGGCCAGTAGCCCGTCCACGAGGAGCGGGCGGTGACCGACGAGACGCCGCAGGCGGCCCGGCCACGTTGCCGCTTGAGCGACCATCCGCGCACGGTAACCCAGCCCCGGGCGCCTGTCGTCAACCCGTGACGGGCTTCCGCAGTACCACAGTGGTTGTACGACGGACGGCGGCACTCCCACGCTCCGACGCCGGTCGCGACCGCGCCGGTACCGCAAAGGTTTCCACGAACGTCAATCCCTGGCGGGACGATCGGAGGCCGTCGCGTCCGTAGCGTCCTCACTGTGGTTGGCGACACCGCCGGCCCGATCAGGAGGAGGTGCACGATGGCGACAGGGACCAGGATGGGGCGCTGGACCGGCCGAGTGGCTGCCATCGCCGCGATCGCGGGGATGAGCCTCGCCGCGACGACAACGGCGGCCCAGGCCGCCGACGAGTGGTACGAGGTGGGTGCCAAGAGCGGCACGTGTCGGCTCGCCCAGAGCCTCATCTACGGGGCGTACGGCGACGCCGAGATCTGTTGGCGCGGCACCGAGGTCTGGGTCCGTGGTTACATCGCGGACAACCAGCCGGACGGGTATAAGGCGGTGCTCCAGATCCGGTACCACGTCGATGGAGACGCGGCGTACCACTACCGGAACTATCTCAGCGACACCAATTCCGCGAACGGCGGGACCTCGGCGTCCTCCTGGTCAAAGGCGCGGTACCCGACCAAGGACCTCCACGCGCGAGCCTGTACCTACAGCGGTTCGACGAAGGTCGCCTGCGACGGCACCTGGCGCTGAGCGCGACCGGATCGTACGGCGGGACGGTCCAGAGGGGGAGGCCCGTCCCGCCGTACCCGGGCGAACCGTCAGACGCGGAAGCCGGCGGCGCGGGCCGCCTCGCGTTCCCGGCGGCGTTCCGAGCGCCGCCGGAGGAACCAGTAGACGAAGACCACCAGACCGAGCAGGAAAGCCAGCACCAGCACCGGCAGGATGATCGCCACCAGGGAGACCACCACGCTGGTGGCGTCCTCGGCGGTGCTGGCCACCGGGGCGCCGAACCCGGCCGTGGTCGCGTTGATGACCGGCCGTGCCGCGGACTTCAGCAGGTGCACGCCCAACGCCAGCAGCACGCCGGTGACGACCGGCACCCACTGGTGCGACGAGAAGAAACTCCCCGGGTCGCTGACCGTCACCGTCTCCGACGAGGATCCGGCGCCGAAGGCCAGGCCACCGGCGGTGGGTCGGACCACGGTCTGCACCACGTCGTTGAGGTGGTCGACCACGGGGACCTTGTCCGCCACCGTCTCCACGGCGAGCAGCACGGCCAGGATGACGATGACCCAGCCGTTGCCGAGCCAGGTCCAGCCGCTGGGTAGGTCGATGAGGTCGGTGTAACGGCCGAGGAGACCGAGGATGAGCAGGGGTATGTAGGCGTTCAGACCCGCTGAGGCGGCGAGGCCGGTGCCGGTGAGGACTTCGAACACGGTCTCAGCATCGCACCGACGCGCCAGTGCCGCTCGGTGGCGACCGGTGGGTCCTCGGCTACCCTCGTCGGGTGCGGTTGGTCATTGCGAAGTGCTCGGTGGACTATGTCGGACGGCTCTCGGCTCACCTGCCGCCGGCCACTCGGTTGCTGATGGTGAAGGCGGACGGGTCGGTGTCGATCCATGCCGACGACCGGGCGTACAAGCCGTTGAACTGGATGAGCCCGCCGTGCCGGCTGGAGGAGGCCCCCGGCGTGTGGCGGGTGGTCAACAAGGCCGGCGAGGAGCTGCGGATCACCCTGGAGGAGATCTTCCAGGACACCTCGTACGAGCTGGGGGTGGACCCGGGCCTGCGAAAGGACGGGGTGGAGGCGCACCTGCAGGAGTTGTTGGCCGCCAACCCCGGTGCGTTGGGTGCGGGGTTCACGCTGGTTCGCCGCGAGTACATGACGGCGATCGGCCCGGTCGACCTGCTGTGTCGGGACGCCAACTCCGGTGCGGTCGCCGTCGAGGTCAAGCGGCGCGGCGACATCGACGGTGTGGAGCAGTTGACTCGCTACCTCGAGTTGATGAATCGTGACCCGCTGCTCAGCCCGGTGGTCGGGGTCTTCGCGGCTCAGGAGATCAAGCCGCAGGCCCGGGTGCTCGCCGCCGACCGGGGCATCCGGTGCGTGGTCGTGAACTACGACCGGCTGCGGGGCATCGAGAAGGACGAACTGACGCTCTTCTGAGCGGCTCACCCGCCGGTACGCACCGCGATCAGCGACTTGGGCAGGCCGAACGCCCGCTCGACAAGCATTGTCGAGTCGGGGAAGTAGTGGCGCATCTGCGAGCGGTCCAGCAGCTCGGTCCAGAGCACCTGGTGGATCGCCGCGTCGTGGCTGCGGGTCGGCTTGTGGCCCAGCGGCCAGCGGCGGGCGAGCGCGGTGCGCAGTCGCACCGGCAGGAACTGCATCCCGGGCGCGATCCAGTGTGGCTCGATGGGGAAGTAGCGGTAGGGCGTCTGCACCCAGTGCCGCTCGGCCAGTCCGCGGGCGGTGGCGGCGAAGCGCAGCCGGCGTTCGTGCCCGCCCACATGCTCCAGGACGGAGTTGGAGAAGACCAGGTCGTAGTCGCTCCTGGCAAGGCGCGGGGGCAGGTCACAGGCGTCGGCCTGTTCGACGTGGGCCCAGTCCGGCACGGCGGCGGGCGGCTGCTCCAGGTTGATGACTGTCACCCGGGCCGGCCGGACGGTCGCGCGGTGCCAGGTGCCGAGCCGGCCGCCGAGATCGACCACGTGCATGTCGCCGATGCCCGGAAAGGTGCGCGCCAGCCAGTCCGAGCGATGCCGGCGCCGCCGCGCACTCCACGACTGCTCGCTGTCGACAAGGCGGTAGCGCAATCGATTGGGGCCCATTTAACGCAATGTACCGCCGCCGACACCGCGTATAAACATGTGGATACGCTGATCTTTGCCGGAGATCGGTTATCCGACACTCACCTTCCGTACATGATCTTGATGGCCTTGACGAGTCGGGCCACGTCGGTCGGGGTCCGTTCGAAGGTCATCGACGGCAGCAGCGAGCGGGCCCGACGGCGGGTAACGGCCTTGGCCCGGCCGAACTCGCGCAGCCCGTCCTCCCCGTGGACCCGCCCGAAGCCGGAGTCGCCGACCCCGCCGAACGGCAGGGTGGACATGCCGGCGAAGGTCAGTGAAGAGTTGATCGAGGCCATTCCGGAGCGCAGTCGCCGCGCGATGGACACCGCCCGCCGCCGGCCGAAGACCGAACCACCCAGGCCGTACGGCAGGGCGTTGGCGCGGGTGACGGCCTCGTCGGCGTCGCGGACCCGGCTGATGGTCAGCGTGGGGCCGAAGGTTTCCTCGCGGACGGCGGCCGACTCCTCCGGGACGTCCACGAACACTGTGGGGTGCACGTACGGCGGCTGCACGGCGCTCGGACCGCCGAGCACGGCACGCCCGCCGGAGGCGATCGCGGCGTCGATGTGCCGACGGATCACGTCGAGCTGTCCGGGCATGGTGATCGGCCCGATATCGGTGCCCTCCGGCCCGACGGTCAACTGACCGGCTCGGGCCACCACCTTGTCGACGAAGGCGTCGAAGACCGAGTCGACCGCGTACACCCGCTCGATGCCGATGCAGGTCTGGCCCGCGTTGGTCATGCCGCCCCAGACGCACGCCTCAGCCGCGGCGTCCAGATCGGCGTCGCTGTCGACGATCATGGCGTCCTTGCCGCCGCCCTCGATCAGCACCGGGGTCAGTGTCTCGGCGCAGGCGGCCATCACCCTCCGGGCGGTGGCGGTCGAGCCGGTGAAGGCCACCTTGTCGACCCCGGAGCGGCACAGCGCGGCACCCACGTCGCCCAGCCCGTGCACGGCGGTGAACACCTGGTGCTCGGGCACCACCTCGGCGAAGCTGTCCACCAGCCACTGGCCGGCGGCCGGGGTGTATTCGCTCGGCTTGAGCACCACGGCGTTACCGGCGGCCAACGCGTACGCGGCGGAACCGATCGGCGTGAAGACCGGATAGTTCCACGGCCCGATCACACCGACCACGCCGTGCGGCTGGTATTCGAGGTGACCGGAGAACTCGGCGAGGATGAGCCGGGACCGCACCCGGCGCGGGCCGAGCACGCGGCCGGCGTTGCGGGCGGCCCAGTCGATGTGCTCGATCGCCGTGACGATCTCGACGATGGCGTCGGCGATCGGCTTGCCACCCTCGACGTGCACCAGCTCGGCCAGCTCCTCGATGCGTTTGGCGAGCAGGGCACGCCACCGCAGCATCCGTTCGCGGCGGTCGGTGAAGCCGAGCCCGGCCCACCACCCGCCGGCGGCGCGGGCGTCCTCGACGGCCCGCCGCACGTCGGCGTCGGTCGCGACCGGGAAGCGGCCGGCCTCAGCGCCGGTGGCCGGGCTGGTGGAGACCAGCCGACCCGCCTCGATCGCCGGAAGGCCCGGGACATGCACAGCCGTCATGGCGGAAGTCTAGACCCGAGGATTACTCACCGGTAGGTCCGGATTGTGGCCGGCCGGACCGGCGTCGTACCGCTGCGCCTGGTCGTTCATCAGTGCAGCTCAGGGTGTTGGTGGTGAACGAGGCCCGCCCGAATCGTCGAACGGCGGGTAGCCGGGAGGTGGCGAGGAGCTGACCGGCCGGTCGGTATCGATGATTACCGTCTGATGGCAGGCTGACGCGCGGAGTAACGGTGTGGGGTGGAGGGCTGACTGTCCATGGAGGAACATCCGGAACTGATGCCACTGTTGACGGTGGCGGGTGGGCCGATGCGCGGAGCGAGTTTTCGACTTCGGGTCGAACCGCAGGTGGTCGGTCGGGCGCCGACCGGTCACGTCGTCATCAGCGACCCGCACCTGAGCCGCCGCCACGCTGAGGTGTGGCTGGCCCCGGAGGGCCCGTCGCTGCGGGACCTCGGCTCGACAAACGGCACCTGGCTCAACGACCGTCGGATCACCGAGGTCGAACGTCTCTCCGACGGCGACGTGATCCGACTCGGCCGTACCGAACTGCGCCTCTTCGACCCGGGAGTGGCGCACACCGATCCGGTGGGGCTCAGCTTCGGCCCGTCCCGGCGGGACGTCCGACCGACACTGCCGCTGCCGTTGGCCGCGCCGCCCAGCGTCCGCCGCTGACCGGCGCACGCCGACCCGGGCGTGGCCCACACCTGGGGCGCGCCCGGGGTGGCTGTCCGACACCTGGACCGGCGTCGGCGGGCCTGGCACCATCCCGCGGATGGAAACCGAGCAGCGGAGCGTGACGGCGAACGGCATCACCCAGGCGGTCCGGGTGGCCGGCCCGCCGGACGGCACCCCGGTGCTGCTGATCCACGGCAACTGCTCGTCCGCGCTGTTCTGGGAGCCGCTGGTCCGGCGGCTGCCGCCGACGCTGCGGGTGGTCGCCCCCGACCTGCGCGGGTACGGCGACTCCGCGACGGCACCGGTGGACGCCACCCGAGGCCTGCGGGACTTCGCCGACGACGTGGCCGCCCTGCTGGACGACCCGACGCTCTTCAGCGCCAGCGACACCCGCCCGGTGGTGGTCGGACACTCCCTCGGCGGCGGAGTGGCGATGCGACTGCTCGTCGACCACCCACACCGGGTGGGCGCGTTGCTGCTCGCGGCACCGGTCTCCCCGTACGGCTTCGGTGGCACCCGCGACCTGACCGGCACACCGACCACTCCCGACTTCGCCGGCACCGGCGCGGGCACGGCGAACCCGGACTTCGTGGCCCGGCTCGCCGCCGGCGATCGGAGCGCGGACACCCCGGCCAGCCCACGTGCTGTGCTGCGAGCCACCTACGTGGCCGACCCGGCGGCACTCGGCGCGGACGAGGACCTGCTCCTGGACACCGTGCTCTCCACCGCCACCGGGGACGACAACTACCCGGGCACGGCGGTGCCCTCGACGAACTGGCCGGGCACCGCGCCGGGGGAGCGTGGTGTGCTCAACGCGCTCGCCCCGACCTGGTTCCGGCTCGCCGACGAGTTGGTGGCCGTCGCCGACAAGCCCCCGGTCACCTGGGTACGCGGCGACGCCGACGTCATCGTCTCGGACACCTCGCTGTTCGACCTGGCGTACCTGGGCTCGCTGGGTCTCGTGCCGGGCTGGCCCGGCGAGGAGGTCTGTCCGCCGCAGCCGATGGTCGGCCAGACCCGGTCGGTGCTGGAGCGGTACGCGGCGGCCGGCGGCGCGTACCACGAGGTGGTGCTGCCCGGCTGCGGGCACAGCCCACACCTGGAGCGGCCGGCGGAGTTCGTCGCGGAACTGCTGGCGCTGACCACCGGGCCCGCCGCCTAGCGACAGCGCGTCGTCGGCGGTGAAATATGCCACGGCGTCTCGACAACCAAGCGTCACGTGGCAGACTCGCGCGCATAGCCTTAGCGGCCGTTCAGGGGCCGTGCGGAGTGTCTGGGGAGGCCGGTCGTGGCGCGCGAGTTCAGCACCGTGGGTGTGGTGGGGCTGGGCACCATGGGTGCCGGCATCGTCGAGGTCTTCGCCCGCAACGGCATCGACGTGGTCGCTGTCGAGATCTCCGAACCGGCGCTGGAACGCGGCCGGGCCACCCTCACCGCCTCCACCGACCGGGCGGTCGCCAAGGGCAAACTCGCCGCGGCGGACCGCGACGCCCTGCACGAGCGGGTGCACTTCGCGGTCGGACTGCCCGCGCTGCACTCCGTCGACCTGGTCATCGAGGCGGTGCCCGAGCACCTCGACCTCAAGCAGCGGATCTTCGCGGAACTGGACCGGGTCTGCCGGCCGGAAGCCATCCTCGCCACCAACACCTCGTCGCTGAGCGTCACCGAGATCTCGGTGGCCACCACCCGGCCCAACCAGGTGATCGGCATCCACTTCTTCAACCCGGCGCCGGTGATGAAGCTGGTCGAGGTGGTCCGCACCGTTGTCACCTCGCCCGAGGTGGTCGCCGATGTCGAGGCGCTCTGCGCCCGGCTCGGCAAGGTCGACGTCACCATCAACGACCGGGCCGGCTTCATCGCCAACGCGCTGCTCTTCGGCTACCTCAACCACGCGGTCGCCATGTTCGAGTCGCACTACGCCGCCCGGGAGGACATCGACGCCGCGATGAAGCTCGGCTGCGGCCTGCCGATGGGCCCGCTGGCGCTGATGGACCTGATCGGCCTGGACACCGCGTACGAGATTCTGGACACCATGTACCGGCGCGGCGGGCGGGACCGCCGGCACGCCCCGGTGCCGCTGCTCAAGCAGATGGTGACCGCGGGGCTGCTCGGTCGGAAGTCCGGCCGGGGCTTCTACACCTACGAACGGCCCGGCTCTCCGGTGGTCGTACCGGATGAGGCGACGCCGCTGACGACGGAGGCCGGGCTCGCCGACGGCGCGCGAGCGATCGCCAAAGTTGGCGTGGTGGGGTCCGGGACGATGGCCACCGGGATCATCGAGGTCTTCGCGAAGGCCGGCTACGAGGTCGTGTCGGTGACCCGCGGCGCGGAGAAGTCCGCGACGGTCTGCGAGGCGGTGAAGACCTCGCTGAACAAGGGCGTGGTGCGCGGCAGGCTCGCCGAGGCCGACCGGGACGCCGCGCTCGGCCGGATCAGCTGGTCGGCCACGCTCGACCACCTCGCCGACGTCGACCTCGTGGTGGAGGCCGTGGTCGAGGAGTTGAGCGTGAAGAAGGCGCTCTTCGCGAGCCTCGACGAGATCTGCAAGCCGGGCGTGGTGCTGGCCACCACGACCTCCTCGCTACCGGTGATCGACGTGGCGATGGCCACCCACCGACCGGCCGACGTGGTGGGGCTGCACTTCTTCAACCCGGCGCCGGTCATGCCGCTGGTCGAGGTGGTCCGCACGATCCGCACCTCCCCGGAGGCCACCGCCACCGCCCGCGCCGTCTGCGCCGCGCTCGGCAAGACCGGTGTCGTCTGCGGTGACCGGTCCGGGTTCATCGTCAACGCGTTGCTCTTCCCCTACCTGAACGACGCGGTGAAGATGCTGGAGGCCAGCTACTCGACGGCCGACGACATCGACCACGCCATGAAGCTGGGCTGCGGCTACCCGATGGGCCCCTTCGAGCTGCTCGACGTGGTCGGGCTGGACGTCGCGCTGGCAATCCAGCGCGAGCTGTACCTGGAGCTGCGCGAGCCGGGCTTCGCGCCCGCGCCGCTGCTGGAGCACCTGGTCACCGCCGGCTACCTGGGCCGCAAGGCCCGTCGCGGCTTCCGCGACCACTCGCACCGCTGACCGGGTCAACGCCGCGGGGTGCCGGCTGCGTCTGCAGGGTGTGACCTTCGAGGAGTACGTCAGCAGCCGGGGACCGGCGTTGGTCCGGCTCGCCCGGCTGCTGACCGGTGACGAACACCGGGCCGAGGACCTCACCCAGGAGGTGCTGTCCCAGGCGTACGTGCACTGGCGCAGGATCGCCCGCGTCGATCGGCCCGACGTGTACGTGCGCCGGATGCTCGTCAACGCCAACCACTCCTGGTGGCGACGCCGGTCCAGCCGGGAGCTGGTCGTCGACTCCTTCGCCGAGCGGGCGCAGCGCGGCGACCTCGGCGGCGAAGCGGCCGACCGGGACGAGATGTGGCGACTGATCCTCGGCCTGCCCGACCGCCAGCGGGCGGTGCTGGTGCTGCGCTACTACGAGGACCTCGACGACACGACGATCGCCCAGATCCTGGACTGTTCGCCGGTCACCGTCCGTACCCACGCGATGCGGGCGCTCGCCAACCTCCGGGAGCGCTGCGGCGCCCCGGCCACGAACGGGAGCCGACCGTGACAGACCTCGACCAGCGGATCGATCAGACGCTGCGCGAGCGCGCCGAGGGCAGCGTGGACACCGACCGGCTGCTTGCCGTCGCGGTGTCCCGGGGCCGGGCGCGGATCCGCCGCCGACGTACCACCGCCGGCACGGTGCTGGGGGTGGTGGCCGTGTTCGGCGCGGGCGTGGCCATCGGTCCGGTGCAGCTCTCCGGCTCCGGACCGGACGTCGTCATTCCCGGGCTGGGCCGGCCGGGTGGCGCCGTGGGGGCCGCGACACCGCCCCGGCTCGACGGCGTACCGGGCGCGGCCGCCCGACCCGATCTGGTCGGCGCGGACCCGAACGTGCTGCACTTCGGGTTCGCGCCGGACGGACCCCGATACCTCTCCTGGTCGGTGCAGGGCGGCGTCGAGATGGCGCGGCTCGACGTCGGCGGGCGCACCGTCACCGTGGAGCTGGCCGCGTCCGCGGACGCCCTGCCCATGCGCGCGCAGGGCCTGCCGGCGCTGGTGCCCGAGCTGATCAGGGACGGCGTCTTCGACGGGTCGGTGTCGCACGCCGAGGGTCCCTACGGCGTCCTGGCCTGGCTGCGGCACTGGCAGCCCGCCCCCGGGGTGTACGCGCGCGCCAGCGGCAGCGGCCCGGACGAGCGGGCACTGTTCGACGTGGCCGCCGCGTTGCGCCTCGACCAGGCGCACCGATGCGGTGGCCCGCTGCGACTCACCGCGCTGCCGGTAGGCACGCAGCTCATCAGGTGCGAGATGACTGTGGCACCGTTCCCGGCGGCGTTCGGCGTGGTGATGACGGTCTCCGGAAGCACCCCGGACGCCATTCAGGTCCAGTTGCAGTACGCGGCCAGCATCGCCGGCATCCGCACCGAGGGAAATCGGACGATCGGTGGCAGACCCGCATACTTCGATCGCCAGAGTGGAGCCCTGGAGCTGCTCGGCTTTCCCAAGGCCCACCTGACCGCGGGCTCTGCCCAGCCGGGGCGGGGACACGACGAGGAGGACGCGGCAACGGTGCTGGGCGGCGCGCAGGTCGCCGAGTCGCTGGACCAGCCCGCGACCTGGTGACCGAGCGGGGCCGCGCCACCAGACGGACCGTACGCTTGGTGACTGTGAGCCCCCGTCGCAATCGCCCTCGCCGGGACGAAAACGCCAACCTGGACGCCGACCGCGTCCGGCAGGGTGTCGCCTCGGTGCAGCAGTGGACCGACGGCGCCTGGCAGGTACGCGGGATCGGCGCTGGGGCGTCCGTCAAGACGTACCGTTGCCCAGGCTGTAACCAGGAGATCCGACCCGGGGTGGCGCACCTGGTGGCCTGGCCGGCCGACGGCCTGGGTGACCTGACCGACCGGCGGCACTGGCACAGCGGCTGCTGGCGAGCCCGGGACCGGCGCGGCCCGGCGGTGCAACGCGGCCGGGGCAGCCCGCGCTACTGACCGGCCCGGCCGGGGTGCCGCTCGCCACGGCTGGGCGGCCCGCGCGCCGCGGCTCAGCGACCTGGATCACGCCGTTCGTGCCTGGGCGGGCGGCGGCGGTGACTTCACGACACACTTGGGCGGTGAGCACAGCGATCCGCGCGTCGTCGATCCTGCCCGGCCGCCGGGAGGACATCGAGCTGCACACCGCCGACGGTCTGCGGCTGGTCGGCGAGCTGGCCCTGCCGGCCGACCGGCCGCCGGTGGCCACCCTGGTCTGCCTGCACCCGCTGCCCACCCACGGCGGAATGATGGACAGCCACGTCTTCCGTAAGGCGGCCTGGCGGTTGCCGGCCCTGGCCGACCTGGCCGTGCTGCGGTTCAACACCCGGGGCACCAGCAGCCTGCGCGGCACCAGCGAGGGAGCGTTCGACGGCGCGGTGGGGGAGCGGTACGACGTGGCCGCCGCCATCGAGTACGCGGAGTTCGCGGAGTTGCCCAACATCTGGCTCGTCGGCTGGTCGTTCGGCACCGACCTGACCCTGAAGTACGGCTGTGACCCGGCGGTCGCCGGGGCGATCCTGCTCTCCCCGCCGCTGCGCTTCTCGACACCTGCGGACCTGGCCACCTGGGCCGCCTCGGGTCGGCCGCTGACGGCGCTGGTGCCCGAGTTCGACGACTACCTGCGGCCGGCCGAGGCGCGGGAGCGGTTCGCCGCCGTGCCGCAGGCCGAGGTGGTCGGGGTGCCGGGCGCCAAGCACCTCTGGGTGGGCGACGCGGAGACGGTGCTCGACGAGATCGTCCGGCGGGTCAACCCGGCCGTCGAGGTGCCGCTGCCGACGACCTGGGACGGCCCGGTGGAGGCCGGCGACGTCAGCGCGTACGCCGACCGGACGGTGGCCTCGTTCGCGGACACGCCCGTGCCGCAGCCGGGCGACTGACCGGTCACCCTCTCTCCTGGCGGGGCAGCACCACCTCGCGCAGGATCAGTTGCAGCGCTGCCACCGTGGGGATCGCGATCAGCGCGCCCACCACGCCCAGCAGGGCCACGCCGAGCAGCGCGGCCAGCAGGGCGGCCACCTCGTTGACCTCCACCGAGCGCCGCATCACCTTCGGGTAGATCAGGTAGTTCTCCACCTGCTGGTAGACGAGGAAGAAGACCGCACAGGCGATGCCGGTGGGCAGGTCGGTGGCGAAGCCGACCAGGCTCACGATCACCGCCCCCAGGGTGGCGCCGATCTGCGGGATCAGGTCGGTCACCGCCACCACCACTGCCAGCGCGAACGGGTACGGCAGCCCGACGATCAGCGCGAAGACGAACGTGGTCGCGCCGGCCAGCACCGCGATGCTCAGCGCGCCGACCATGTAGGCCCCGACCTTGGCCAGGATCTCGTCGCCGATCAGCTGCACCCGCTCCCGCCGCGACCGGGGCACCAACGAGTAGCCCAGAGCGCGCAGCTTGTTGAAGTAGGCCAGGAAGTAGATGGTCAGCACCAGCACGGTCAACGTCCGGAACACCGTGCCGAAGATCAGTTGCGCGCCGCCCAGCACCCCGCCGAGCGCCCGGCCGACGGTCTCCGCGTTGGCCGCGCCCTGCACGCGCTCCACCACGTCGTACCGCTCCACCAGGTCATTGACCGTCGGATTGCGGCGCAGCTCGTCGAGCAGGTTCGGGATCTGGTCGATGAACTGCCCCGACTGCGTCACGATCGGCGGGACCAGCGCGACCACGCCGCCGCAGAGCAGCAGCACCACTGTCAACGCGACAGCCGCCACCGCCAGGCCGTGCGGCACGCCCCAGCGGCGTAGCCGGACCACCGCCGGGTTGAGGCCGACCGCCAGGAAGAGCGCGATCACCACAAGCACAAGGATGCCGCCGGCATTGCGAATCCCCAGATAGAGGGTGTACGCCAGCAGCACGCCCAGCGCCCCGGTGAACCCGATCAGGAAACTGCTGCGGCGCAGCGGACGCCCCGGGGTGCCGAACTTTCCGGACGGGACCGCCGGCGGCTCGTCCGGGTCGATTCCCGGAGCGGGAACCGGCACCGGCGGTGGCGTCTCTGCTGGCGGTGGCGTCTCTGCGGGCAGGGGACCGGGGGTCACCTCGGTGTCGTCGCCGGACGGGTCGTGCTGTGGCACCAGGGACCTCCCGGCTCAGGCGGTGGGACGACGGGCGGCGGCCACGAACGCCCGCGACGCGGCCGGCGCGAAGACCAGCACCGGGCCGGGCCGGTCCTTGCTGTCCCGCACCCTCACCAGTCCGGGCAGATTGTCCGCCACCTCGACACACTCACTGTTACCGCTACGGGTGAACGTGCGCCAGCGTGCACCGGTCAGGTCCATGACGTCACAACTTCCTTCATCAGCTCGATCGACTGCTGGCGGGGCAGCGCACTGTTTCTGATCATCTCCCAGTGCGCCAGCAGCGTAGCCACTTCCTGGTCGCTGTCGACCACAAGGCCGTCAATCTGGTGTTCCACGTGCCCGACGCAGCCGACGTCCGCGCCTCCGGCGAGGTGGAACGGACCCGACAGCCCGACGTGCAACCCGGCCTCGGCGGGGACACCCTGCGGCGCGCGAACGCCGCACACCCCGCTGCGACCCACGTGGTGCTGCCGGGCCGACGGTCTGCCCTGGTCCTGTGCGGACGCCCGGCTGCTGCTCAAGGCGGGGTTCGACACGGACCGGCGCGCTGACCGTCCACCTCGCCGGGCTCTACCACGAAGCGGACCAGCTCAATCCCCACGACGGGCCGGCTGTTCGAGCGCTTCGTGGCGTGGGGCCCGTTCCACCGTCCGAACATCGACCCGGACGAGCCCTGGACCCGGACGACGCGCAGATCTTGAACACTTTCCGTCACGCGGGCTTGACGGAAACTGTCCAAGATCTGGTGGTGTGGTGGCTTCGCGGCGGTGAAAGCTGTTCGGATGCTGCCCGCCGACGACGCCGACGCACTGGACTGGCTCGCCTTCGAGCAGGCGGGCGTGCTGACGACCGCGCAGGTCTCCAGCCTGCTCAGCGAGGGGACGGTGCGTGGACGAATCCGCTCCGGCCGGTGGCGGTCGATCTGCCGCGGGATCCTGCTGACCGGCAACGGTCGCCTGAGCCGCGACCAACAGCTCTGGGTCGCGGTGCTGGCAGCCGGACCGGGTGCGATGCTGGCCGGGGTAACCGCCGCCACCGAAGCCGGGGTACGAGGGCTGCGCCGCGAGCCACTGCACGTGCTGGTGCCGGCCGCCCGCCGTGGCGCGCGGACCTCTTTGCGGCGCCTCCCGATCGACATGCCCGCGGTGCTGGTACATCGCACGTCGGTGCTACCGGACTCGCACCGGCAACTCGCCCGTCCACCGCGCACCACCACGGCCAGAGCACTCATCGACGCGGCGGGATGGGCAGGCAGTGTGGAGGAGGCGCAGGGGGTGCTGGCGGCCGGTTGTCAGCAGCGGCGGGTGCTCCCCGAGGAGTTGCAGACGGTGCTCGACGTTCGCCCCCGAGCGCCCCGCCGGCACCTGATCCACCAGACCGTCGGTGACATCGCCGGCGGCGCGCAGGCGCTCTCCGAGATCGACTTCCTGCGCCTCTGTCGCCGGCATCGGCTGCCCGTCCCCGACCTTCAGGAACATCGGGTCGACGCGGCGGGCCGCAACCGCTGGCTGGACGCGTACTGGCGACAGTGGCGGGTGCAGGTCGAGATCGACGGCGCGCACCACATGGACGCCCGGCAATGGGCGGACGACATGCGCCGGCAGAACGACGTGTGGACCAGCGGCGACCGGATCCTGCGCTTTCCGGCCTGGCTGGTCCGCGCCCGCCCCGACGAGGTCGCCGACACAGTCCGGCAGGCCCTCGTCGCCGCCGGCTGGACCCCCACTCAATCCCAGCGCCACCCGACGCACAAATAGATCTTGGACAGTTTCCGTTACGCGATAACGGAAACTGTCCAAGATCTCGACGCTCGTACCCGTCAATCCTTCTCGATGGTGACCTTGCTGGGCTTGGCGCTGCGCTCGTCGGTGGTCGGCTTGCTGGGTCGCTTGCCGTTCTCACCGGTGCTGGTGATCTTGGTCGGCTTGGCGCCCCGGCCACCCTCGCCCGGAACGGCGGCCACGGTCGGCTCCCCGTCCACTCCGGCGCTGGCCGCGCCTCCGTCGACGGTGGTCACCGGCTCGGCCACTGGCCGGGTGGTGGACTGCTCGGCACCCTCGGCCCCGGCGTTCACCGGCTGCCGGGTGTCGGCGGGCTCGGCCTTCAGGCCGGTGGCCGCACCCGACCCGGTCGATGTACCCGCGTCGGTGGTCGTCGTGCCGGTCCCGGTCGTCGTGCCCGCGTCGGTGGTCGTCGTGCCGGACCCGGTCGCCGTGCCGGCGTCGGTGGTCGTCGTGCCGGTCCCGGTCGTCGTGCCGGCGTCGGTGGTCGTCGTGCCGGTCCCGGTCGTCGTGCCGGCGTCGGTGGTCGTCGTGCCGGTCCCGGTCGTCGTGCCGGCGTCGGTGGGCGT